>JAZKRS010000027.1:0-34784 GCA_036626435.1 Haloarculaceae archaeon
CACCGAGATGGATGTGCTGTAAGAAGGCGACGCGAGGGCAGGTCGCCCGAGCGTCAGGACTCGTCGAGGACGACGGGGGCGCCCCTCGCCGCCACGTCAGCCGCGAACGCTCGCGAGTCGGCCTCGATTCCCTCGAAGGTATTATAGTGGACGGGGAGCGTGAGATCAGGTGCCAGTTCCGCGGCCAGCGACGCGGCCGTCTCCCGGTTCATCGTGAACGCCCCGCCGATAGGCGCCAGAAACAGCGAGACGTCGAGTTCCGGATGCCCCTCCAGGACGTCGCTGTCCCCCGGGTAGAAGACACGCGTTCCGTCGACTGCGAGGAGGTAGCCACACCCGAAACCTTCGGGATGGATCGGCGAGCCGTCGGGGCGGGTGTGCGGGCCGTCCGGATGGTTGTACGCCGGCACCGTCCAGAACGGGACGCCCGCGACCACCCCCTCGGTTTCTGTCCCGACCGCCCGCACCTCGTATGGCAGATCTGCGGGCCGGACGTCGGTGCGCCGGGTGTCGTGCACGTCGATACCTTCGAAGGTAACTATCGTCGCGTCGTCGCTCGCCACGCGGTCGATCCCGTCGGGATCGTAGTGGTGGCGGTGTGTGACGAACACGGCGTCGCCGTCCCCGGGGCGGTAGTCGCGGGCTGGCGGGTGTGCGTCGCGGGCCCGGTCACTGTCGGGCGTCCACTCGCCGGTGAGGCAGCCGTATCGTCCGGGGTCGACGTAGACGACGGTATCCTCGCTCTCGATGCGAATCGTCGCGTATCCGAGCCAGCCGACAGTCAGGCCGTCGTGGCTGATGGGCATCGCGCGGCGGTACGGGCGCGAAGCAGTTAACCGCTCCACCTGCGGTCGGAGCGGTCACCCTCGGCGAGATCTTCGATGCGAGCGATGGTGTCCACGTCGCCGGGGTCCTTGTCCTCCCGAATTCCGAGAAAGCGCGGGAAGCGAAGGGCATAGCCAGAGTCAGTCGCGGGCGAGGACTGGATCTCCTCGTAGCCCACCTCGAAGACGACCGTCGGCTCGATGTCGACGTCGGTGCCGTCCTCGGCGCGGACATGGGGTTCGAGGCGCTCCGTCAGCGCATCGAGTTCCTCGTCGGTGATGCCGGTCGCGACGTTGCCGACGGTCGCGTAGCCGCCTCTGGTCCGGGCCGACAGCTCGAAGGTCCCGAGCAGCTTCGCCCGTCGCCCTTCGCCCCACTCGGCCCCGGTGACGACCAGATCGAGCGTCTCCACGTCCGGCTTGCGCTTGAGCCAGTTCTTCCCGCGCTTGCCAGGGGTGTACGCCGACGCCGGGTTCTTGAGCATGACCCCCTCGTGGCCGGCCGAAAGCACTCCCGCCTCGATCTCCTCGATCCGATCCGTGTCGGAACACAGCCGGAGTTGCGAGACTGGCGCCGCATCTTCGCCGCCGAACGCCGCCGCGAGCCGCTCGTGGCGCTCGATCAGGGGCGCGTCGAGCAGGTCCGCCCCGTCGGCGTGGAGGCAGTCGAAGGCGTGCAGCCGGAGGCCGACGTCCTCGCGGGCCTTCGCGACGTCGTGTTTCCGGCGGAACCGACGGAGCACCTGCTGGAAGGGAAGCGGGTCGCCGTCCGCGTCGACCGCGACCACCTCCCCGTCCAGGATGACCGGGGCGTCGATGGCCCCCTCCACTGTCGCGACGATCTCCGGGAGCGGATCGGTCACGTCCTCCATGTTCCGCGAGTACAGCGAGACGGACTCGCCGTCGTAGTGGATCTGGACCCTGGCCCCGTCGAACTTCGTCTCGACGGCGACTTCCTCCCACTCCGTCACGGCGTCGCCGACGGTTCCGGTCTGGGCGAGCATCGCCTGGACGGGGCGGCCAACGTCGAGTGTCACCTCCGCGAGCGCGTCGGCCCCACCGTCGCGTGTCCGGGCGGCGACCAGCCCGTAGTCGTTCGAAACCTGGAGCGCCCGTTCGACCTCCGCGGCCGGGACGTCGAAGGCCTCGCCGACGGCGTCTCTCACCGTCCCCTCGCCGACGCCGATGCGCATCTCCGAGAGGACGAGCCGCGCCAGATACCGTGCCTCCTCCGGATTCGTCCGGTTGAACAGCCCGAACAGCGTATCGAGCTTCCGGTCCTGGCTGCCAGCCCCCTCGGCGGCCGCGAGTTCGCGGAGCCGGTCGTCGACGTCCGCGACGGTGAGGCTGTCGTCGCCGCCCCCGAACGCGCCGAGCCCCTGCTGGCCGCCGAAGTCGTAGCTCGCCGCAACCTCGCCGATCTCGCCCAGGTCGGCGAGTCGGCTCTCGACGTCGTCTGCGGTCACGTTTTGCCCGGCGGCGCGTGCGATCGCCCCGTAACAGAGCTTCGGCCCGACGTCGAGCGTCCGGGAGTCGTGTGCCGGAAAGACTCGCCCTAAGAGAAACCGGACGACGGTCGGGAGGTCGTCACCGGACCGCCCCAGCAGGTCGGCGACGCGGCTCCTGACCCCGGAATCGGACGGCTCGGCCTCGATGTCGGCAGCCGCCGCCGCAAAGGCCGCAAAGTCCATGGGTGGTGTTCGTGCTCGCGGTCAAAAGCCCAGCGGGATCAGCCCACGTAGACGACCTCGACCTCGACCTCCGAGGGCGATTCGCTCGAGACGGTCGTGTACGGCCTGTCGGGCTGTGAGCCGCCCCGGTACGGCGGCCCGGTGTAGTCGAAGGACTCGTCGCCGGTCGTCTCACGGTGGGGGACGAAGACGACAGATCTGTCCTCGCGTATCGGCTCCTCGAGTGGGATCACGACGTTCTCGTGTGTTCCCGAGGGGAGATACGCCGACTGCCCCAGGAGCGTGCCGTTCGCGTCCCCGTCGTAGACGGCCACGTACCCCCCCTCCGACAGCGACGTCGATTCGATAGTGATCGCATCGCCGGAGGTGGTGGCACCCGTTGCGGCGATCGAGGCGACCGGCGAGGAGACCAGCACGAAGACGGCGTACGCGACCGCCAGCATGATCGCAGCGTGTTTGGCCCCGTCCTTCAGACTTCCCTCGCCGAACTGGCCGCCGACGAGGCCGGCACAGACGGCCTGGACGAGCGCCGTGTGAAAGAAGACCAGCGTGTAGGCCGCCTTGTCGACCCCACCGAGCCTGGCGAACTGATCCGCGTTGACGCCGAGCCGATTCAGGTCCGCCTGGTCGGGCGACGGGACCGACTCGGGGAGGCTCGGCACCAGCACCTCGTTTACCGCGAGGATGATGACCAGGAAGACCAGAAAGGAGATGTAGATGACGACGAGGTAGGTGAACATCTGCTGTCGGCGCTGACGGCGCATCCGCAGGTCGGCGCGGGCCTGGGTCGCAGCGATGCGCAGCACCTCGCCGATCCGCCCGCTGGCCCGCATCGAGTGGACCAGCAGCGTCACGACGCGCGTGATCGCCGTCGTCCGGACCCGCTGCCCGAACCGGACGAACGCGTCGCTGACGGTCGACCCGAACTCGATGTCGCGGTGAATGCGCTCTACCTCCGGGGTGAGGACGCCCAGGTCGCTGCCGCGGACGCGGTCGAGCCCCTCGGTGACGGTCATTCCCGCCTCGTTGAGGCTCGCCAGCCGCTCCAGCAACTCGGGAGTGGCGGCCTCGATGCGGTCGATCCGTCGCTTGTAGAGTTCGCGGACGATGGCGTACGTCCCGAGGACCAGCAGAGCCGACTGTACGACGAGGTCGTCGAGGGCGCGGACGTTGATGCCGGTCCCGCCGAGCGCCCCCGGGAGCCGGGCCAGGAAAACGAGTATCGCTACCGGAACAGTCAGGTAGAGTACCGCTGTCGGATTCCAGATGATCGTCCGGATCGGGCTCTGGAGGGTGGACTTGATGCGGCCGACGTGGTCGTACAGCGCGAGGGCCCCCCGGTTCTCCCCATCGCGTGCGAGGCCGCCATCGGGCTGACGGGTCTCCGTCGGCGGCGACGGCTTTTTTGGCGTCCGCAGCTCCTGCCGGTCGAGCACGCCGCCCCCGCCGCCGCGGCTGATCCCCAGCATCTCCAGCTTCTGTGCCAGGTAGAGGGCAAACCCCGCGTTCGCGAGCGGGACCAGCAGGTACCCGATCATCTGCAGGAAGATAAGGGTGTCAGTCGTCGTCAGCCCGAACACGAGCAGGATCGTGATGAGAAAGAGCACCCCTGCGACCAGGACGGTCACGTACGCCTCGGCGATCGTCGCGAGCAGTTCGAGGACCTCTTCCTGGCGCTCCTTCGCCTCCTCGCGAAAGCGCTCGTACTGGTCGCGAAGGAAGTTCGGGAGGCTCGACCCGCTCTGGAGGACACTCGCCAGGTTCTCGGCGAACGTCTTGAACTGTTCGCTCGGGGTTCGGCGAGCCATCCGGCGGATCGCGGTGATCATGTCCCGGCCAAACAGATCCATCTCGCGGACTGTGACGCTCATCTCGTTTGCCGCCTCGCCGTATATCGCGCTATTCTTTCCGAGGATCCGGACGATCTGGGGGAACTCCATCCCGCCCCGGGAGAGAGCGTACATGAACGCGGTCGTCCGGGGCAACCCCTCGTCGATGCTCCGTCGGCGGACCTCAGCTGTGCTCTCCGGAAGATTCCACCGAAGGACGTACGCGAGCACGGCGAGTACGAGCCCGATCGTCAGGCCGCCGCCGAAGACGATGGCCCACCACGTCCCATCCGAGAGGACGAGCTCGTAGTCGGGACGAAAGCCGAACGTCGTCCGAATCGCGCTCGGCAAGCCCGCGAGCAGCCGGACGATTCTCTCGAAGACGACGAGTGTTCCGGCGACGACGTACCCGCCCCCGATCGCGCCGGCGACGAAGGCGAGGACGGTGTAAAGCAGCGTCCGGGAGGCGTAGCTGCGGTAGGTCTCACCGATGTACGCCGACTCGATAACCCGCTTTCGCTCCGCGCTCTTGATGACGAACCGGCCAAAGAGGACACGGGCGAATCGGGAGGCGATCCGGTCGGCGCGCCCGTCGCCTTTCGCCGCCAGCCAGGTCGCGGTGGCGCCGACGACGACGAGCGACGGCAGGTACCACAGCGGCGACGGCATATCAGGGTTCGACCTCGACGCCGTCGCCCTCGATGTGCTCCATCACCCGGTCGGCGTCGGCGTAGTACTTGTTGACCATCGCGGTAAAGCGTCGGTAGTCGGTGACGCCCTCCTCCTTCAGGTAGCGCAGGAACCGGCGCCTGTTCTGTAGCTCGCGCAGCAGCTCCGACTGGCTCCAGCCCCGCTCCTCGCGGATCTCCTCCAGCAGCTCGGAGTTGCTCTCGGAGAACTCGTCCTCCGTGGCTGCCCAGCTGTAGGTGTTCGAGTAATCCAGTTCGCCGGTTCGCTGGTCGATCCCCTCGATTTCGGCGATGGTCTGGGCGCGCCGGACCCGCTCGCCGCCCGAGCGTGCGAGCACCTGCACACAGAGGATATCGAGCGAAGAGACCATCGGTCGGGGAACGTTGATGGGCTCGTTCTCCAGGCGATTGATGACCGTCTGGACGCTGTCGGCGTGCAGCGTCGAGAACGTGGTGTGGCCGGTGTTCATCGCCTGAAAGAGGGTGATCGCCTCCTCGCCGCGGACCTCGCCGACGACGATGTACTCCGGGCGGTGGCGCAAGGCGGAGCGCAGGAGGTCGTACATCGTGATGTCGGCCCCACCCATCCGCTCGCGGGTCACCGACGAGAGCCAGTTGTCGTGATACAGGGAGAGTTCGCGGGTGTCCTCGATTGTGATGACCTTCGAACGGGGCGGAACGAACATCGAGACGGCGTTCATCGACGTCGTCTTCCCCGCGGCCGTCCCGCCAGCGAAGATGAGTGACTTGTTGGACTCGATTGCCAGCCACAGGTACGCGAGCATCTCCAGGCTGAACGTACCGTACTCGAGCAGGTCGATCGGGGTGAAGGGATCCTCGGCGTACTTCCGGATCGTGAAAGCCGAGCCCTGCGGGGTGACCTCCTCGCCCAGCGCCAGTTCGATCCGTGATCCGTCGGGCAGCGTCGTCGAGACGACCGGATCGGAGACAGAAATGTGCCGGTCCGACCGCTGGGCGAGCTGGATGACGAAGTCCTCCAGTTCCTGGCGCTCGTAGACGACGTTCGACTCGATGTCGGTGTAGTTGTCGTGATAGATGAAGATCGGCAGCCCCGGCCCGTCACAGGAGATGTCCTCGATGTGGGGGTCGTACATCAGGGGGTCGATCTTTCCGTACCCCAGAAACGACCGGTACAGGTAGTAGAACAGGCGGTAAAAGGTCACCTCGTCGATTCTGACGCCGTACTCCTCCAGGCGCTCGCGCAACTCCTCGTGCAGTGCCATCTCGGGGTCGTCGGCGACCGTCTCGCGGTACAGCAGCGGGTCCCGGATGTCGTCGAACAGCCTCCCGAGCAACTCCTGTTCCAGTTCGGTTAGCTGGGGCTCGACGACCTGGTAGCGGTGCTCGCTCGCCTCGTCGTCGTAGTTGATCGAGACGAACGCGAAGGGCACATTCAACCAGTAGCGGTCGAGTTCCTCGTAGCCCTCCAGCCCCTCGAAGGAGACGAGGCGGCCGTGCTGTCTCGGGTCGTAGTCGGTGACCGCCACCGACGACCCACCGAGCAGGCGTGCAGTCCGGGACAGCCACGCCCGTATACCGTCGTCACTCCGGCCGCCGCTTTCCTCGACTGAGTCGTGATCTGACATCGTCTCGTCCCGTGAGTTCCGGAGCGAGGCGGCGGACCGGCCCCGTCCAGACGCACCTGCTGTTTCCGGGTTCTACCGGACCCAACTACTTATACTGTGGGCCCGGTCATACTGACGGCTATACCTTCGTATCAGGCCCGCTCGACGCGCAGGAGAACGGTCCCCAGGCCGAGCTGGAACAGCGCTCCGACGGGGACGATGACACCGCTCTGGGAGCGCCACAGGATCACCGAGGCGACGACCAGGACGGCGCCGGTGGCGACGAGCAGGCCGCCGAGGATGCGAACGGGATCGATTCGCCACGACTCGACGCGCTCCTTGTCGACGTAGTAGGCGACGCTCACGAGGAAGGCGATGAGGAAGACGCCGACGCCGGCCAGCCAGACGTAGCTCGCGGCCGTCTCGCCGCCTGTCGCGACGAACTCCGGGACCTCCCACACCCAGCGGTACGGGGAGTTCGAGGAGAATCCGAGGCCGAAGACGTAGAGAAATCGCCCCGGCAGAAACCGGATCCAGACTGCGGTCAGCGCGCCGGATTCGAGTTCTCGCTGGAAGACCGTGACCGACCACGGCAGGAGCCCGCACACCCACGTGGCGAAGACTGCGAGTTCCCCCGCGTACTCGGATTTGACCCACATGGGTACTCCCTGCGACGGGCGTGTTAAAAAGTGTCGGCTTCGGCGACCCCTGCACTATGGCGTGACGTTCATTACGCCGCATGCCTAACCGTGACATACCGGATGAGGCGTGACCACTTCACCCTGGCTGTCGAACACGTAGACTCCCAGTCGACCGACCCGCCGACGCTGGCCGTGCTGTACGAGGGCCCTGCGGGGAACCTGACCGCCCGTCTCACTGCGACCGGCGAGGCCCCGGGCAGCGAGGACGTCGATTCCGCCTTCCGTCTCCAGGGCCCTGTTGCGGCAGAGGATTCCCCCGGGGTCTTCAGCCTCTCCCGGCGGCTCACTGGCGAGTACCTCCTCGAAGCAAAAGCCGACGCCGCCGCCGTCCGCGCGCTGATCGACGCTGCCAGGGAACGCGGTGGCTCCTACCGCATCCGCATCGAGCGTCCCGGTGCCGACGACATCGTCCTCGACAAGGAGACACTTCTGGTCTACGATCCCGACGGCAACCTCCTCCGACAGGAGAGTCTCATCCCCAGCGGCGTCGAACTGTAGGCCGGTTCCCGGGCCTCGTCGATGGTCGCGCCGACCTCGCTGACCTGGACTCGGACGTGTCCCCAAAATTAAATGCACGAACAGTTGTAGGGGTAGTAGAGCGACCAGAAATGTCATTCAATGACGAACGGGGCGACAGTGACGACGGGCAGCTCCGGCAGTTCGAGAAGAACAACTTCTTCCAGGGGAAGTTGATGACTGCGCGGGATATGGAGACTGAGCAGGACTACCACTCCGGCCGGTTACAGACGCTGACGCGGTTCGTGACAGGGAGCGGTATCGTCCGGGGTATCGAGATAAGTTCGATCGAGGAGAGCGAAACCGAACTCGAGGTGACACTGGAGCCGGGTCTGGTCGTCGACGGGTACGGCCGACCGATTGTTATTGAACACCGGACAACAAAGACGTTGCCCCTCCCGTCGAGCGACGATCTCTACCTGTTCCTGCGGTACAACGAGGCGGAACTGGAGTCGGTACCGGTGCCGGACGTCAGCGGCGCCAGCAGCGAGGAGTACATGTCCAACCGGCGGGTCGAGTCCTTCGAGTTGACCTACCAGGAGTCCCCGCCGGAGTTCGACCAGATCCCCGACTTCGACATCGATATCGCGGACAACGCCGACGAGGACACCGCCCACCGAGCGCTCGCGAACCGGTACCACCAGCAGTTCCGGACGCCAGTCGAGGGGGCCGAGGATCCCTCGGTGTTCATCGGCTCGTTCGAACGGACCCGCGACGGCACCTGGATTCCGGGTGGCGACACCGTCCGCCGGCAGCTCGTCCACGACAACGAGATGCTGTACGCCGCGCTTGTCAACCACATCACCGACACCGCCAACCCACACGGCATGGCCGGACGGTCGGGCGGCGGGAGCGGCGGCGAGGATCTCGGGGACGTGCGGGGGACGATTGAGGAGATGCGCGACCAGCTGGACACGCTGAATCGGTACGTGATGCGCAAGTCACTCAAGGACAAGATCCGGTTTTTCCGTGACGTGTCGACGCGCTTCGAGGAGGCCGACTCGAACGCCAGCAAGACCGCCCAGGAGATAGTCGAGCAGGCCAAATCCGGCATGGCCGAGGACGTCTTCGACGACCCGGAGGCCTACCGCGCCCACGTCGGCGACATGCTGGAGCTGGACATCGCACTCGGGGAGGATCTGGAGGACTCGGCGACCGAGGAGAGCCTCGAACGCTACGTCAAGGCCGTCAACGAGTTGCAGGAGACGCTGGCCGCAGACCGGGGCGTCCTGCACGTCGCCGAGGCGCAGGATGGTGTCTGTGAGGCCGCCGACTCCCTGGAGATGCTCTACGACATCGTGCGGGAAGACTGACCGCGCGGGCGCCGCGTCTCCCCGTGCCACCTCTCGTGTGCACCACATATCAAATAGATTATTGATAGATACCTTTATGTGGTGACGATTAAACTATGAAGCTGTTCGGCAACTGTAACGAGCTGAAACAATTATGGTACAATAAGAGTTGAAAACTTATGGCAGAATACCTATCCCCGGGCGTGTACGTAGAGGAAGTCGAGGGAGGGACGAAGGCGATAGAGGGAGTCAGCACGAGTACTGCTGCGTTCCTCGGCGAGACAGAGCGAGGGCCAGTGAGTCCGCGACTGATAACAAGCTTCTCGGATTTCAGGCGATGGTACGGGAGCAGTCCCGACACATCGAACCTGGACATTGCTGTCGACGGGTTCTTCCGGAACGGCGGCAACCGGTGTTATGTCACCCGCGTGAGTCCTGACGACCCGCGTGACGTGGTGAAGTCAGCGGTCAGTGACGAAGACGGCAACCCCGTAATGGAGGTGTCGGCGATCGGCCCGGGCGACTGGGCGAACTCGGTCGCAGTCATCGTCACCGACAGCCCGCTGTACAAGGAGGGACAGAACAAGATCTTCGGCGTGACGGTCAGATACTGGTCGCAGGACCCCTCCGAGATCAGCGATCCGGCGTCAGCCGAACCCGACCCACTCCCGGACCACGAGGAGACCTACGACGAGCTGACGCCGGACCCGAGCGCGAGCAGCCACTTCGTGAAGAAGATGGACAGTTCGGTCCTCGTCAACGTTTCGAGCGTCGGCGAGTCGCGGCCCGCCGAGGGGCTGACCTGGCTCGGCGACGCCGAGACCGACGGGGGCTCCTCGTCGAGCGAGTCAAACGGCTCCGACGACGACGGGCCCACGGTCCCCGGCGACGACGAACTCGACGAGATGACCTACAACGAGTTGCAGGACGTCGCCGAGCCGTTCGACATCGACCGGTCACAGAAAAAGGAGGAGCTCCTGGCGGATATCAAGGAGATCCGCGACGAGAAGGGTCTGGCGGCTGACGGCGGGAGCGCGCTGTCGCTGAGCGACTACCAGGGTCAGGACAAGACTGGCGAGCGGACCGGCATGGCGGCACTGAAAGAGCAGGACGACATCTCGATCGTCTGCGTGCCCGACGAGAACGACATCCGCGGGCTGACGGAGGCGGTCGTCACCCACTGTGAGAACATGGGCGAACGGTTCGCAATCCTGCAGTCGCCCCAGAACGCGGGGCGGGTCGGCAACATGGAGACGCCGGTCGACTCGACGTACGCGGCGTACTACTACCCCTGGATCGAGGTCAAGGACCCGATCACGAACCAGGACAAGGTCGTCCCGCCGGGCGGTCACATCGCCGGCATGTTCGCGCGAAACGACGCCGAGACCGGCGTCCACGGCTCGCCGGCGAACATGGTCGTCAGGGGCGCACTCGACTTACAGCTCAACATCACCAAGGGCGAACAGGACGTCCTCAACCCGAAGGGTGTCAACTGCATCCGGAGCTTCCAGGGCCGTGGCATCCGCCTGTGGGGCGCACGGACCTGCTCCAGCGATCCGGAGTGGAAGTACATCAACGTCCGTCGCCTGTTCCTGTTCATCGAGCAGTCGATCGACGAGGGCACGCAGTGGGCCGTCTTCGAGCCCAACGACAGGGACCTCTGGGCGCGGGTCAGACAGTCGGTCTCGAACTTCCTGACGACGGCCTGGCGCGACGGCGCGCTGATGGGGACGAGCCCCGACGAGGCGTTCTACGTCAACTGCGGGGAGTCCACCATGACCCAGGACGACATCGACAACGGGCGCCTGATCTGCGAGATCGGCATCGCCCCGGTCAAGCCTGCGGAGTTCGTCATCTTCCGCATCCAGCAGTGGACGGAGGAGGCCGGACCCTGATCCGGTAGGGATCTGATCGGCACATACGAACACCACACACAACACGCGATATACAACACACAACGATACAATGCCAGACAGAATGGGACCACTCAGAACGGGACTATTCGAGGTCGAGATCGACGGCGTCGGGGTCAGCGGCTTCAAGCGGATCGACATCCCCTCGTCGAGGACGAAACAAGTCGAGTACCGCGAGGGGAAAGACCCCGACCACCAACGCAAGCTCTGGGGCCAGACCCTGTACGATGACCTAGTGATGGAGCGGGGCGCGAAGAAAGACGACACCACGCTCCACGACTGGCGCCAGAGCGTCATCCAGGGCAAGATGGAGGAGGCGCGCAAGACGGTCGCTGTCATCATCCAAGACGAGGTCGGCGAGCAAACACTCAGGTATGAGTTCACGGAGTGCTGGCCTAAAGAGTACGATCCGCCAACCCTCGAGACAGGCGCGCAGGGCGGCCAGGGCAACGTCGCCACCGAGACGCTCACGTGCGTTTTCAACGAGATGAAACGTAGCCAATAAATGGCCGACTCACAGCTCCAGACGGAGTTCGAGTTCACCCTGCCACAGGGGTACACCGACGACGAGGGGACGCTCCACCGCGAGGGGCGGATGCGTCTCGCGACCGCGGCCGACGAGATCAAGCCGCTCAACGACCCCCGGGTCCAGTCGAACTCGTCGTATCTGACGATCATCCTGCTCTCGCGGGTCGTGACCGAACTCGGCGACCTGGACAGCGTCGACCGGACCGTCATCGAGAACCTGTTCGTCGCCGACCTGGAGTACCTCCAGGCGATGTACGAGCGCGTCAACAACCAGGGCTCGAACACCGTCGAGACCGCCTGCCCCGACTGTGGCGAGGCCTTCGACGTCTCCGTCTACAACGGGGCCGTCGTCGACACGAGCGAGGGCGCCAGTCCCGGCGCGGGCGCCGAGATGGAGACACCCCCGGGGATGCCCGGTGGCGACGGTGGTTCGGGAAACTAGCCCAGGACACCCAGATGGGCGTCTATCCGGTCGACCGGCTCTACGAGGAGGTCGCCTTCGTGGCGTACCACTTCAACTGGGGCCACGACGAGGTGCTCGCCATGCCCCACCGGGAGCGCCAGCGCTGGTGCGAGGAGATCAGCGCGATCAACGAGCGGATCAACGAGGAGTCGCGCTCACCCGAGGGCGGCCCCGGGCAGGCCCCCGGCGGAGGTTCGGGCGCACCCACGCTCGAACAGGAGATTCCCGACGAGTTCTTCGAGGAGGACTAGACACGAATGCCAACAGTTCCGACGAAAGACGAGACACAGAAGCCTGGCGGGAGTGACGAGAACCCCTACCGACAGCTCACCTACACGGTCGAGGTAGACAGCATCGATATCGCCGGCTTCCAGCGGGTGTCGGGCCTGACGACCCGGATGGAGACCGTCGAGTACCGCGAGGGCGGCCGAAACCAGTCGGTCCACAAGTTGCCGGGGCAGTTCAGCCACGGCAACATCGTTCTCGAGCGGGGGCTGACCAACCGGACCGCCCTCTGGGACTGGATCCAGGACATCAGGTCCCCGTCGACGTCGAACGCCGACGTCCGGCGGAACGTGCGCCTGAAACTCCAGTCCGGCTACAAGGAAGACCAGATGTGGGGCTGGGAGTTCCAGAGTGCGTACCCGGTCCAGTGGGAGGGGCCGGAGATGGCGAGCCAGGGGACGGGCAACATCGTCGCCGTCCAGTCCCTGGAGCTGGCACACGAGGGGATCACGAAGCTGTCGGGTACCCCGTAGCGCGGTCGTCGCCGCCCTCACTCGTTGCCGGGTGTGTTGTACTCGGTCGTCTTTTCGGTGACGCGCTCGAAGTGGTCCTCGGCCGTGCCGTCGATCATCACGGGGCTGACCTGGTAGGTGACCGACGGCTGCAACGCGGCGTCGCGAAACGTGTTCCAGACATCGGTAAAGGCCCCGAGTGACTCCTCTTCGAGCGTGATCTTGATGTCAGTCTCGGCCAGCGTCGCCGGCAACTCGTCCGGGCCGAGGATCGCGTTGTCGTGCAAGACCTGCATCGCGAGGCCGAGAATCCGCTGCTGGTCGAGCGTGTTCGCGGTCGCGTCGCCCCCGCTCTGGGAGGGGAAGGCGGTGAGAAGGTATCGGAGATCGAGCGCGAGCGGCGGGTCGCGTCGCACACCCGACTCGACGTTCGGTGGCTCCTGGTTTTTGAGCACGCTGTTTTCGGTCACGTCGTAGAGGAACACCGACAGTCTGACCTCGGAGTCGGCGCCGACGTCGTCGGGGGACACCAGCGCGATCTCGGACCGGCCGATGCTGACGACGTCGCTCCGGTCGGTCATCCGGTCGCGGAGCAGCTCGATCAGCGTCTCGCTCGCGTCCGCGATCGCCGCGTAGGTCGCCATACCCCCCTGTCGACGGCCATTCCCTTCACTCTGTTGTCGGTTGTAGCCGCGACGGTCGGGCTCCGCCCGGTCACCGGTCAGTCGGGTCCGCGAGCGGCGAGAGTTGCAGTTCGATGCCGTACTCGGGGTGGACTGGCGCGACAGGTGCGCCGTCGGGCACTGTCGCCTCGGTCTGTTTCCCGGTCGCGCCGTCGTCGCGAGCGGCGCGGCCGCGCTCGCTCAGGAGGTGCGTCCACCCGTCCGGGCCGCCGACGTAGGTCCCGTTGAGGCTCGTGTCCTGAACGGTCCAGCCACGGGCGGTGTAGACGAATCGGGCGTGGCGGGGCGAGACGTGCCGGCCCTCGTCGGGGATGACGATCCACGGGGCCGGAGTGCCGTCGTCGAGCCGGCCCATCGTTTCGCCGTCGGCGATCGGGCAGGCAACGCCGGTGGCCGGCTGGGTCAGGAGGGCGCGCTGGCGTCCAGTCGCGCGGGCGAGCGCACCGGCCGCAGTCGTGCCGTCGTCGAAGCGCTCGTCGGGGTCGGGGACGGTCGCCCGACGGACCACATTGGCAACCTCGCGTTCGCAGGTCCCGCCGAAATCGAGCGGGTCGAGGCCGTCATCGGGGACGTCCCCGGGGAGCACCTTGGCGTCGGTAAACAGGTAGAAGGCGAGTTTGCCCCAGGCGTAGACGTCAGACCACGGGCCCGGGTCACCGGACTCGCCCACCGCCGGCAACAGCTCTGGCGGTTTGAACTGGTCGGCCTCGAACCGCGTCTCGATCGGCCCGTCGACCGTGGCGGCGGTGTTGAAGTCGAGGAGGACCGGCCGCCCGGAGTCCCGGACGATGACGTTCTCGGGGCGCAGGTCGAGGTAGACGACGCCGTTGCGGTGGAGGAAGTCCATCGTCGCGGCGAGGTCGAGCACGACCCGCCGCCGGACGCTCGTCCCGAGCCCGCCGGCCCCGAGGCGGTCGCTGAGCGGTGCCCCGGGGAGAAACTCCAGGGCGATGTAGGGCGTCGGCGCGTCGGTGTCGCCGGCCAGGTACCGCACGACACTAGATGGGGCGATGGCGCCCTCGAAGCGGCCGAGCGTCCGGATCTCCCGCTCGAAGCGGTCGTGGACCTCCGTCCGGTCGTGGGTGCCCACGTCGGCACACTTGAGGGCGACATCGGCGTCGCGGTCGGTGTCGTGAGCCCGCCAGACGGTGGCGAAGCCGCCGCTGCCCACTCGCTCGCGCAGTTCGAACCGGTCGGCGATCGTCTCCCCTGGCGACGGCGACATACGTCTCGGGATGTCTCGCCGCACAGACATAATTCTCTCGGCTGGCCTATCATCACGCCGGAATCCGGATCATGCGCGGTTCGACCGTCGGAACGACCCTAGAGATTGAATAGTCAGGGGCAAGATTGGTGAGCTAATAGAATGTCGGGAGACATACCCGAGCGAGTTACGTGCGAGGTGTGCGGGACTGCGTTCGATCCCAGGGAGAGCCGGGGCTGGTGTCCGAACTCGGCCTGTGGCAAGTGGCAGCATCCAGCCTTTCCGCTGTCTGGGGCCGAGGACGGGCATCGGGGGGCCGCCGACGGGGGTGTCGACGCGCCGACGAAGGTCTGTCCCAGCTGTGGCAAGGACGTCAGAGCCGACGCCAACTTCTGCAAGTTCTGTTCCCACCAGTTCCCCGACGAACCGGCCGAGCAGGAGGACACGGGCGGGCCCGACCCCGGGCTCGACGAGTGTCCGGACTGCGGGGCCGACCTCTCCAGCATCCCGCCGGACCGTCTGGAAGACTGTCCGATCTGTGGCACGAACCTCAGAGACGTCATCGCCGACCAGTCCGAGCCGTCGGTCACGCCCGCGGACCTGTCCGACTGCCCGGCCTGTGGCGAGGACCTGACGAGCATCCCGGCGGACATGCGGATGGTCTGTCCGGGTTGCCGGATCGGCCTGGAGGAGGCAATCGAGACCCACGGCGTGAGCGGGGACGCCGAGCCCGCCTCGCCCGACCAGCCGGACACGGCGGCCGGCGGACCGTCCAGCGCCGGAGCCGCCGAATCCGCCGGCGGTGGGACGGGGGCCGAACCAGAAGAGGGGGAGAAGGAAGCCCCCTCTGACGGGCCGACGGCGGCCCAAGACGACTCCGCCGACGGAGCGGCGGCAGCCGTAGACACGATCAGGGGAATCGGCGCGAGTTACGCCGAGCGCCTGTCCGGGGCCGGCGTGGAGACGGTCGGGGACCTGGTCGGGGCCGACGTGGGCGAACTGGCCGCGACGACGGACATCTCCGAGAAACGGATCGGGGAGTGGATCGAGAACGCGCCCCTCGACCCCGGCGACGTCGGCGGCCCGTCGCCGGATCAGGGTGACGACGCGGGGGCGACGGGCGGCGAGGATCGGATCGGCGGCCAGGAAGGGGGGCAGCCGACCGGCAGTCGGACCACCGGCGGCCAGGAGGGCGGACAGGCGACTGGCGGCGGACGAGCCAGCAGTGGCCAGCACGGTGGGCCGGGTCGCCGGGGCAGCAATCGTGGCAGTCAGCGAGGCGGCCAGGGTGATGTCCCCAGTCGGGACAGGATCGAGACGCAGGTCCAGCCCGGTTACGACACGGTCGTGCTGGAGGTGATGGGTCAGGAGATCAGAGCCAGGCCGGGCGACACGGTCGGTCGGGAGATACGCACTGCGATGGTCGAGGGCGGCGCACCGGACAACGACGCCGTGTACGTCCACCGCGAGCACGCCCGCGTCGAGCGCGAGGGTGACACCTTCTACCTGGTGCGACTCGGCCAGAACAGCCTGAAACTCAACGGCGAGCCGATCGAGCAACACGAACGCGCCGAGGTCTCGAACGGCGACGAGGTGTCATTCTCCGAGGTCGTCACCGCGGACATCCGAATCGAATGACCCGGCTCACTGCGGAGGTCGACCGGACGACGGTGGCCGCAGGCGGATCGTCGGTGACTGCGTCGGTCCGTATCCAGCCTGGGATGACCGACTCCGATGTCGAGCGCCACATCGCGCTGTGCATCGACAAGAGCGGGTCGATGGCCGGCGAGAAGATCGAACAGGTCCGCGAGGGGCTCCGCTGGACGTTTGGCTACCTGGACGACGGTGACCACCTCAGCATTGTCGCCTTCGACGACGAGGTGACGGTGCTGTTGCCATCGACGCGGTGGGGCGACATCGGGCTCGACGAGGCCGAGGCCATCGTCGAGGATCTGGAACCGGGCGGCGGCACGAACATCCGCCAGGCGCTGGAGACGGCCCACGAGACGCTGGCTGATCTGTCGGCGGGCGACGACGTCGGCCGACGGATCCTCCTCCTTTCGGACGGCCGGGACGAGTCGACGACGACAGAGACGTTCGCGGACCTGGCCGGGCGGATGCGCCGCGAGGACGGTATCTCGGTCCCGGCCGCGGGGATCGGCGACTTCTACGACGAGGCCAGTATCCGGGCGATCGGGACCGCCTCCGACGCCGAGTGGGTGCACCTCTCGCGGGCGGAGGATATCAAGAACTTCTTCGGGCGGAAAGTCGAGACGCTCCGGACGATCGTCGCGCCGAGCCCGAACCTCGAGATCACCCTCCCCGAGGGTGCGACCGTCGACGAGGTGTTGCTCCGCCAGCCACAGGTGCGGGACGCCAACTACGAGCGGGTGGGGGACACCATCCGCGTCTTCCTGCCCGACCTGCTGGAGTTCGAAGCCCAGGAGGTACTGTTCACCCTCCACACGCCGCCACGGGAGGTCGGCCAGCGGTTTACCCTCGCCGACCTGGTGTTGAACACGCGAAACGAGACCACCACAACGGCGATCGAAGTGGAGTCGACGGCCGAGACTGCCGGCATGGAGACGCAAATCGAGTCCCAGGAGGTTGCACTCAGGCAGGTCGAGACGATGGTCCGCAAGGCCGCAAGCGAAGGGGACCTCGAACGCGCCGAGACCATCGTCGAACAGGCGACCGGCGAGGCCGATCCACAGAGTGGCCCCGGGGCTGACGCTCAAGAGACGCGCATCCGGGACGACGTGGCCACCAGTCCAGACGCATCCAGTCAGGAGGAGGGGGCTGACGCTCAAGAGACGCGCATCCGAGGCGGGCGCGTCGCGGATCTGAGCGACGTCGTCGACGACGAGAAGCTGTCGGAACTGCAAACTGTCATCGAGCAGACGTCGGAGGACGACCTGGAGGCACAGTACGAGACAACGAAGATCGCGGACGGGGACAGGACGTAGGAGACGATGACATGGACACCGAGCGAGGGGGCGCTGGTCGCGGACCGCTACCGGCTGGAGGAGTTCCTGGGCGAGGGCGGCATCTCGACGGTCTGGCGGGGTATCGACACTGAGTCCGACAGGGAGGTCGCGATCAAACACCCGAACTACGACTCCTCGAACGCCAGGGAGATCATCGACGAGAGCCTGCGGAGCGAACTCGACATCCTGGAGGTGATCCGCGACACCGGGGGACATCCGAACGTGATGGAGTTGATCGACAGCGTCGTCCACGCGGACATGCTGTTCCTCGTGGTGGGGTTCATCCGCGGCGAGGACATGTACGAGGCAGTCTCGCGCCGGAACGGCATCACGAATCCGGAGGACATCCGCCGGATCGGCATCGCGCTCTGTGACGCGATGTCGTTTCTCCACCGCAACGAGGTCATCTACCGCGACCTGAAGCCGGACAACGTGATGCTCCGGGACGACCTCTGGCCGATTCTCATCGACTTCAACACCGCCAAGGGCTTCCAGTCCGAGGCGAGTGCCGACGGCGCGTCGGGCACGGTGATCCCGAACCCGGTGTACAAGCCGCCGGAACTGAACAACGACCCGGAACTCGTCGGCTACCGGCAGGGCCCCTGGTCGGACGTCTACTCCATCGGGAAAGTACTGATGTTCATGCTCTCGGGGACCGGCGTCCGGAAGAACGCCGTCGACCCGCGGGACTTCCCGGGGACGCGCTCGACGCCGGCCTACCTCGCGGAGATCATCGAGCGGGCGACCGGGAAACACAAGGACGACCGGTACCGGAATGCGACCGTCCTCGGGCGGGTCCTGGAGGCGCGGGATCCGGAGCCGCCCGACGTGGCCACGCTTGTCCACCTGCAGGCCGAGGAGACCTACGAGATCTACCCTGGCGACACGATTGGGCGCCAGTCGGCCGACGGGCCACAGCCGTCGATCGCGCTGGCGGACCCGGACAAGTACATCTCGTCGGTCCAGATCCGGTTCGACCGGGACGGGGAGGGAAACTGGGTACTCCGCGACCACAGCCTCAACGGGACGTACGTCGACGGCGGCGACGGCTGGGAGCGCGTCCTCTCGGAATCGGGCCGGGAACGACTGATCGAGAAGGGCGACGACCCGGCCGTCGACGGCGAGATGCCCCCCGAAGAGCGGGTCATCGAATCCGGTGATCGGGTCGCACTCGTTCACCCCGAGTACCGGACCTGGCTCAGATTCGAGAGATGACTATGGAGTACACGACAGCACTCGACATCGGCAGACGCAAGCGACAACAGGGCGGGATCAACGAGGACAGTGTCGCCGTGACGGTCCTGGACGAGGGCCATCGGGACACCGACAGGCGGAGTGGGGTGTTCGTCCTCGCCGACGGCGCCGGTGGCGCTCAGGCGGGTGACGTCGCCTCCTACGTGACGACGGTCGAGGTGTCCCGCCAGCTGACCGACCGCCTCTGGGCGGAGCGCGAACTGACCGAGATCGTCGACGCCGCCGCGGCAGACTCACCGGAGTCAGTCGTGGCGGATGCCGTCGACGACCCACTCGCGGCCATGAGCGACGAGGCGGTCCAGACGTGTATCGCAGAGGCCATCGAGGCCGCACACGCCCGTCTGCTTGCGGTCATCGACAACTTCGGGCTGGACAACGGCTACTCGACGGTCGTCGCCGCAGTCGCGGCCGGCGACCGACTCCACTACGGCTGGGTGGGCGACAGCCGGGCGTACGTCGTCAACGTCGGCGAAAACCGCGACGACGACCAGCGCGTGGCCCGCCTGACGAAGGACCACTCGGAGGTCGAGCGCCTCGTCTCCGACGGGGTGATCGACGAGATCGAGGCCCACGTCCACCGGCGGGGCAACCTGATCACGCGCGCGCTCGGCGGCAAGCGCGGCGAGGACGCCGAGGCGAACTCAGTCTCGGTTGACACCGCGACTGTCCCGCTGTTTGGTGACGACATCGTCCTGCTGACGAGCGACGGGCTGATCGATGCCTACACCGGCGCGCCGCAACTCCACCGGGAGTACGAGGACGCCGAAGACACCGACGCCGTCGCCGAGCGCATCCTCGAGAAGTCGGTCACCGACGACGAGATCCGCGAGGTGATCCTCGACGCGCCGTCACTCGAGGCCGCCGCCGACCGGTTCGTCGAACTCTCGAACGAGCGCGGCGGCAAGGACAACCTCTCTCTCGTCCTCTTTCGCAACGAGGCGCTTCCCTCGGTCCCCGGCTGCAACCTCCCGATCCGGGCCTACGATCCCGACCCCGAGGAGATAATCAACCGCGATACGGTCAAGCAGTTCCCCCAGAACCGGTCGAACGAAACCGACGCCCCCAAAGCAGGTCGCCCCCGCGGGCAGTCCGACCCCGACGCGACGGGGAACGGCTCGCCCGACGGCAACAATCACGGATGACGTCCGCCGCGCCGTGCACGACGGGACGCTTTCGCTGTCACTCGACCGTCGTGCCACAGGCGGGGCAAAACTCCCCGCCCTCCTCGACGGTCTCCCCGCAGTTCGGGCAGAACCGGGGGCCGGTGTCGTCCGGGTCCGCCGGTTTGTCGGTCGTCGACGCGGGCGAGACAGTGCCGGATTCGACGAGCGCCAGCGCGTGATCGGCCGCCGCCCGCTGGTCGGCCGGGGCGTCGTCGTCCCCGGCGAGGCCGCGGAGTTGGGTCGCAGTGTAGGGGACCGTCTCGGTCCCCTCGTCGACTGCCTCCAGTTCCGCGCGAACGTCATCGAGGGCCTCGGCGACGACCGTCTGGTAGTCGTCTTCGAGCGCGGCCAGCGCGCTCCGGGCGTTCCGGCGGACGGCGGCGGACTCGTCGACGGTTCGGCGGGCGAGCGCGTCCACACCCGGCCGGACAAGGTCCGGGTCCTCGGCCGCGAGCGAGGCCAGGGCGAACGTGGCGTGCTGGCGGACCGGTGTCGCGCTGTCGTCGATCGCGTCGAGGAGCACGTCGACCGTGCGCTGACCGGCCCCCTCCGCCCGGAGGGCGTGACCGAGCGCGTAGGCGGCCGCGGCCCGGACGCCACCGTCCGGGTCGTCGAGCAGGGCGTCGAGCCTCGGGACCGCGGCGACGACGGCATCCGGGCAGGTCGGAGCGGCAGTGCCGAGCGCAACCGCTGCGTCGCGACGCACGGGGGCGGTGTCGTCGTCCAGGCGCGCCCGGAGGTCGTCGGCGCCCGAACAGACGGCGGCCGCGTCCACCGCGGCGATGTCGGCCAGCGCCGCGGCGGCGTTGCCACGGACGGCCGGCCGCTCGTTCGAGAGCAGGTCGTACAGTCTGTCGAGGATGCCGGGCTGTGCCAGCGTCCCGGCGTCGGCACCGGCGAGCGACGCGAGCGCCCCCGAGGCGGGCACCAGCACGTCGCCGCCGCCGTCGAGAGCCGCCACGAGCGCCGCGAGTTCGGCCATCACCGCATCGGGGTCCTCCTCGGCGACGCGCCCCAGCGCGGACGCAGCGTCCTCCTGGGCGGCCTCGTCGGGGAGTCGTTCGGCCAGCGCGTCGACGAGTGGCACCACCGCGCCGGCGTCCGCGCCGGCCAGCCGTGCCACGGCCCGGGCTGTCAGCCGCCGGACGTACGCCGAGTCGGCGGCGAGGTACGTCTCCAGTTCCGCGACGCGATCGTCGAGCGCCGCCGGGTCGGTCTCGGCGATACGCACCAGCTCCCCAACCCGTTCCCGTCGGTCCGCGTTTGTCTCGGCCATATGCCACCGCGTTCGGGGGGTGCCTAAAAAACTGTTCGGGCGACACTCTGAGCATCGTCGACCCCACGGGGGGTCGAAATCGCTCACGGGCTTATAGCCGTCAGTATCAGGACGAGTCGTCTCCGTCGGTTGGCGGTTCGAAGACGCGCGTGTCGCTGGACTGGCCCGCCTCGTCGACACCCTCGGGGGTGAAGATGTCGGTGCTGGTGTCGTCACCGGACGCCTCGACGTCCTCCCCCGGGGGTGTGCCGGTCCGGATGGCGTTGGCCGCCTGGTGGACCATCTCCTCGTCGAGTTCGACGGCGGGGTCGCGCTGGATCCGGCGCAGGCGGTCGGACGCCTCGGCCGCCGGTTCGACGATGTCGGGCTGGTTCTGTGCCACCGTGATGATGGCCTTGGCGGCGTGCTCGCGAACCAGCGAGGAGTCGTCGTCGAGGCGGCCGATGATCCGTCGGATGTCGGCTTCGATGGCCCCGGGGGCCTCGGCCCCGATTGTCCCGAGGGTGACGAGCGCGATCGACCGCATCTGCGGGTCGGAGTCGTCGACGGCCACGATGAGTCGGGAGGCCATCGGCGCCACGCTCTCGGGGTACTCGAGGGCAACGTTCGAGAGGATCTGTGCGGCGTTGCGCCGGACGCGGACCTCACCCGCGTCGAGGGCGGACTGGGCGGCTGGGAGCGTCTCCTGGGACTGCTCGGGGAAATCCGCCGAGAGGTTCTCGAGCGTGGCGAACACCGCGTCGCGGGCGACGCTCCCGGTGTTGCTCGCGAGGTCGACCAGCGGCCCGATCAGGCTGTCGCCGCGGCTGGTGTCGTACTCGGTGATATCGGCGAGGAAGCGCGCGGTGACCTGGCTGACCGTCCGCCCGGTGACCATCGCGCCGGCGTACTGTCGCGAGATCGACGTCGGGTTCCGCAGGCCGCCGACCATCTCCGGCAGGAATTCTGTCCCGTACTCGGGATACTCCGCGAGGACCTGGCTGAGGGTGCTCGCCGCGATCTCGCTGATAGTCCCCGATGTGCCGAGGTTGAGGACCAGACCCCGGATGAAGGGACGGCCGGCGCCCGGATCGTCGGCGGTGATTGCCGCCGCCGCCCGGGCACAGTGTTCGCGCACGGCCGTGTTTTCGTGGGTCAGGCCGGCCTCCAGCGCCGACAGGACCGGGTCCTCCCGACCCCTCTCGGGGTTGGCTTCGACGACCGTTGCCAGCAACTTCGCAGCCGGTTCGGCGACAGTACCGTTCTCGCTCCCCGCGTAGTCGGCGACGGTCCCCGCGACGCCCGCCCGCTCCGTGACAGCCGCCTCGTCGATCAGTTCCATCGTGGCGAGGACCGTCGCATCGGCCGAGTCCGCCGCCGCGGGGTCGGCAGCCTCGAGGTGATCGAGCAGCGCGTCGAGGACGCCCTCGCTCTCGCCGGTCGCGCGAACGTACGCCTGGATGCTGTTGGCGCCCGCCCGCCGGACCAGTTCGTACTCGTCGTCGAGCAACGAGAGAAGCTGATCGAGGTCGACCCGGTCGGCGTGACGGTCCATCGACGACTGGACCGTGTGGGCAGCCATGAACCGCACGAGTGCGACCTCGCTGTCGAGATACTCCGTGATCGCGTCCAGACCCGCCGCGTCCGTGACTGCTCGGTCGCTGGTCAGCGCGAACGCGGCCTTCGAGCGGGCGAGGTCGCCCGCCCGGGCCGACCACGAGACGAGGTCGACGAGCAGGATCCGCTCGTCGTCGTCGGTGAGCGAACGCCCGAGGACGCCGTTGCGGCCGTACCAGAGGACCGCGAAACACTCGACGGCGGCGTCTGTCAGGTGCTGGTCGGTCTCTTCGTCGACGACAGCTTCGACGCGATTGAGGGGGGCGCCGTCGAGCGTCGCCAGCAGGTCGTCGGCCCGGCCCACGCCGTAGCCAACCGCGACCATCCGGCAGAACGCCTCGGCCGCCAGCGACCGGGTCGGGGCGTCCTCGCTGTCGACGGCGGCCACGACTGTCCGGAAGACATCACCCTCGAGCAACCCGCCGACGGACGTGATCCCGCGGTCTGCCCGGAAGAGCTGTACGACACCCCGGAGGCCAGCGCGTGCGAACCGCTCGTCCTCGCTCCCGAGGACCGACTCGAACACTGCGATGGCCTCGGTCTCACGGTACGACGAGGCCCAGACGGCCGAGGCGAGGCCGGCGATTGCGGCCGCCCGGAGCTGGTCGTTGCGCGCGTCCGTGTAGGCGAGCAGCCGGTCGACCTCGGACTGCTGGAGTGCGTCGGGGTCCGCCTCGACGCGCTCCTTCAGGGCCTCCATCCGGCTGGCTTTCACGTTTGCGAGACCCAGGTTCGCCCCGAACGTCAGAGGCGCGGCGACAACACCGAAGTACATCGCTGCGGCCGGGTCGGCGCCCAGCCCGACGGCGAGTAGCGCCAGCGCCCCAAGGCCCGCACAGAGGCCGACGACGACGGCGTCGACCCCGTCGTCGGGCACCCACTCGGGGAGCGCCCGGGACAGCCCGCTGGTCAGGCCACGGATATCGGCCCCGACGAGGATGGCCACCAGCGCCGGCAACACGAGCCCGGCTCGCACCGGGCTTCCGAGCGGCACGAAGACGACGACCGCCGCCGCATAGATGAGGTACACCGCCCCGGGGACGGCGAGGTTCGCAGTCGACACCTGCCGGTCCGGCGGGTACAGCCCACGGTAGCCGAGCGGTTCCGGGACGGCCCGGTCACCGTACTTCTCCCTGCTGACGGCGACGTATGCGCCGATCACCAGCGCGGGGACGAGGTGGCCGACCAGCACGACGGCTGGAAATACACCCCCGAGGACAGGCGAAAAGCCCGCCGCCGCCGGGACCGGAAGCCCCGCCGCCGCCGGGATGCCAACCCAGAGCTGGTAGATCGGACCGAGCACGAACAGCCCCGCCCAGGCCAGGTAGAGCGGGACGCGCGCCGCGGTCTCCCAGAGCGCAGCCCGGATCGCGGCCGGACGCGAGTCGACGCCGCCCAGCAGACGTACCCGGAACTGGCCAACTGCGTACGAGACCACTGCGAGCGGGACGAGGACCGTCGCCCAGACGCTTCCCAGCGAGACGAGCTGGTCGATCAGCACACTGAGGCTCGTCAGGTCGAAGGCCGGCAGAGACAGCGCGTCCAGCGTCCAGACGGGCGAAAGCAGCGGGAAGAGGACGATCCGCGTGACTGCAAAGAGCGCGACGAACAGCAGCGTCGTCTTCTCGAGGAGCTGGCCCGGCATCCAGTCAGTGCTCCCGTCGGTCTTCCCCGGATCGATCCGGTCCCGGTAGTAGAGGTACCTGTAGGCGAGGTACGCAACTGCGAAGACCGGAAACACGACCTGCCATCCCAGGAACAGTAACGCGACGCTGACGAGCGCGACCACGACGGTGGCCACGAGCGCCCTGAGTTCGAGTATCATTGGCCCCTTGCAGCGGAACCGACCCGCCCGACACCGGTGGGCCATAGCGCTCCCGTTGCGTTCGATGTATCCGTCCCGTCTACGCTCCTGTTGGTGCCCATTTGAACCGTTGTTTCTACTGATAATGGTATAAAAGGGGGGGTTCGGCGGCATCCTCGCCTAGTACGAGGCGGAGGCCCCACTCTCAAGGAGCACCGGGCTTCCGGCTCCGGCGGAAGCACAAGCGAGTAGGGTGATTCATACTGGCCTTCATGCCCCGTCGACGGCCTGCTGTGCCTCAGCGAGCGTGAACTCGCCCTCGTAGAGCGCGGTCCCGACGACGACGGCCGCCGCACCCGCCGCTTTCAGGGCCCGGATGTCCTCGACGGAGGCGACGCCGCCGCTCGCGACGACTGGAATGTCGACGGCCTCGACCACCCGCTCGACAGGTGTGCTCCGGACCCCCTCCAGTTGCCCCTCGACGTCGACGTCGGTGAAGAGTATCGCGCCTGCACCCAGCTCCTCGTAGCGCGTCGCCGCTTCCGCCGGGTCCAGCCCCGTCCCCTCGGTCCACCCCGAGACGACCACCTCGCCGCCTTTTGCGTCGAGGCTGACCATCACACTTTCCGGATGGACCGCGCTGATTTCGGCGACGATCTCGGGATTCTCGACGGCTGCCGTCCCGAGGATGACGCGGTCGACGCCGCGCTCCAGCAGGTCGATGGCGTCGGCGGCCGTCCGGATTCCCCCGCCGAGTTGCACGTCGACGTCCACTGCCTCGAGGACAGCCTCGATGGCCGCCGCGTTCGCGCGCTCGCCCTCGAAGGCGCCGTCGAGGTCGACCAGGTGAAGCGTCTCGGCACCTGCCTCGACCCACCGCCGGGCGGCCGCGACCGGCTCGCCGTAGGTGCGCCCGGTGTGGCGCTTGCCGCCAACTAACTGGACGACCTGTCCGTCCTGCATGTCGACCGCCGGAACGATCTGGAACTCGGGAAACATGGGTCGCCCTCCGTCGGGACAGCACGAAAGCGTGACGGTCGCGCTGATTCGGGTCGGTGTTTCGACTATCGACGAACTCTTAGTCGACAAACACTTATAGCAGGTGGTGTCACTCACCTCTATGAACGAAGTCGGAATCGACGGCGTCGAAATCTGGACCGGAAACCTGAAGCTGGACCTGGCGGAGACGTTCGCGCCCGCACAGGGGGAGGACCCGGGCAAGTACACGAAGGGCCTGGGGTTGCACGCGTCATCGCTGCCGGACGTCTACGAGGACATCGTGACAATGGGGGCAAACGCCGCCCACCGGCTGATGGAGCGCAAGGGGCTCACCCCGGCGGACATCGGGCGCATCGACGTGGCAACCGAGAGCGCCTTCGACAAGTCAAAGCCCGTCTCGACGTACGTCGCGGGCTGTCTGGAGCAGGTATTCGACGGGGACTTCCACCACGCGAACAAGGGCGAGCGGAAGTTCGCCTGTGTCTCTGGCACGCAGGCGCTCGACGACGCCTTCAACTGGATCCGCGCCGGGCGGAGTCGCGGCCGGAAGGCAATCGTCATCGCGACCGACACCGCGCTGTATGCCCGCGACGACCCTGGCGAGGCGACACAGGGTGCCGGCGCGGTGGCGATGCTCATCGACGAGGATCCCGACGTGGTTTCCTTTTCGACGATGCAGGGCTACGGCAGCGCCGACGAGACCGACTTCCTCAAGCCCAACCAGCAGTTCCCCAGCGTCGACGGCAAGCGCTCGATGCAGGTCTACCTCGCACGGATGCGCGAGGCCCTGGAGGACTTCGAGACCGCGGGGGCGGACACCCACCCCGCCAACTTCGGGCTCATCCCCTTCCATACGCCGTTCCCGGGGATGGTACGGAAGGCCGCGGTGCTGGGCTACCGGCACTGTATCCGCGGGACGGACGTCGAGGCCGAGATCGCCGACGAGATCGGCCGCCAGCCCCGTCCGGAGGCCTTCGACGACGAGGAGGCCTACCTCGAGGCCCTCAAGGAGTACACCGACAAGCTCGGGGAGACGACCCAGTACGGGGAGTGGTACGAGCGGACCGTCGCGCCGACGCTCGCCATCTCCCGGCACGTGGGCAACTGGTACACGGGGTCGGTCCACATCGCCCGCGCCGCGGGGCTGAAAGCCGCCGCCGAGGAGGGGCGCGACCTGACCGGGAGAGAGCTGCTCGTCGCGTCCTACGGCAGCGGCGCCCAGGCCGAGATCCACTCCGAGACCGTCCAGCCGGGCTGGGCCGAGGAGATCGCACAGCTGACGATCGACGACCAGATGGCCGCGCGGTATGACCTCAGCTTCGAGGAGTACGAGGAGATCCACGACGTCCACAACCACGACGCCGAGACCGACCTCGAACCACGGACGACGCCAGCCGGCGAGTTCGCCTTCGACGGCTGGGGCCGGATGGGCGAGCGCAAGTACAGATACGTCGAATAGCGACCCGGCCGAGCCCTTTTTGTTCCGGTCCGTGTTCGTTCCGGCAATGGCACTCGACGCGCTCCCCGAACCAGTCGTACTCGGCGGTGCGCTCCTCGCCGGTGCGCTCGTCTGGCTGGTGGCGATGTGGCTGCTCGCCAAGGCCCTCTACAGGCTCTGGTGTCGCGTGAGCGGGCGCGTCAGGTGGGCTCTGGGGCTCGTCTTCCCGGAGTCGCCGCTGGTGCGGTTCGCGGCGGGCGTCACGCTGTTCATCGCGCTCGTCGTCGTTACCATCGGCGTGTTGCCGTCGCTCGTCGGCGACCTGAGCGAGAGTAGCGAGGGGCCGGCGAGCGTCGCGGAGGACCTGAGCGACCGCGGGCTCGGGGGCGACTGGGAGGACATCGTCGCGGGGGACGCCGTCGGCGGCACGGCGGCCTGTCGGGGCCAGCAGGTCAGCGGTCCGGACCACGACGGGGACGGCCTCCCGGACGCCTGGGAGCGTGCCGGCGAGACGCCCGCCGGTGCCGCGTTGCCGGACGCCAACCCGGGGCGAAAGGACCTCTACGTCCAGATCAACCACGGATCGAACGTCGACCCGCTGACCGAGACAGAGCGCCGACAGATGCGGGACGTCTGGGCGCGCATGCCCGTCGCGAACCCCGACGGCTCGACCGGGATCGACATCCACATCGACGATAGCGGGCCGCCAGCCGGGAGTCTCGGCGAGTCGGCTGTCTTCCCCGACCAGGATTCGTTCCCGCAGTACTACACCGAGGACCACCTCGGGGAGCGGCTGTGTGTCTACCACCAGGTTGCGTACGGCCGGACCGACCTGGATGGCGTCGCCGGCCTCGGATCGACGCCGGGCTACGCGACCATCGCCGAGGGCCAACAACCCTCGGAGTATCCGGGTAAGGTCTCGTTCAGGGTGGCCGTGACGACCCACGAACTGCTCCACAACGTCGCCGGCCGCGTCGACGGGCGCTCGCACACCTCGCGGGGCTGGCTCACCCCCAGTATCGATCAGGAGCGCCTCTCCGAGCCGACCGCACGAGAGCTGAACGAGACCGGCCTGTTCGGGCCGGTTCACTGATACTGACGTCTCGTTCGGCCGGCTACGGCAGATCGCGCAGCCCGTCGAGCATCGCGTCGAGGTCGAGGTCGGTGATCGCGAGCGAGAAGCTGTCGATGCGGGCGAGGTCGGGCGCGTGCTCCCAGACCGCGTCCTCGGTCAACCCGTGCAGGAGGACGGCGTTTGGAGTCGGCGTCACGACGCGGAGCGCGACCAGCGGCGACTCCCCGCGCGTGACGTTCGTGAACACGAGCGCGCGGTTCGTGCTCCGACCGTAGAGGTTGTAGAATTCGTCGCTCGAGAGTCGTTGAATTGCTTCGATGCTGTCGATGACGGTGTGTCCGGCGATCGTATCGCGGTCGCCGCGGACGAGTTCCGTCCCCTCGACGGCCTCGTAGTAGCGGGAAAGCGGGATGTTGGCGGGGTACTCCCGGAGGTCGTGGACGACGTCGCTGTCGAAGCCCGCGGAGAGGACGCGCGCGTGCTGGCGGATGTGGGTGCCGCCACGGCGTTCGTCGATCGAGAGCAGTGCGTCGACGGCCCGCCGGACGATCCCGATCCCCGGGTTCTCCCGGCGGCCGCTCTCGTAGTCCGAGACCACCGAGGGCGAGACGTCGAGTTCGCTCGCCATGTCGATCTGGGCGATCTCGAAGTCGGTCCGCCACTTCCTGAGTGTCGCCCCCGGGTCGTCGCTGAGCGCGATTTCGCCGGCGATCTTCTCGCCGAGTTTCTCGCGTGGCCCCCTGGTCATGGCTCCGAACGACAGGCGACCGCCCCAAAAGGGTATCGAAACACGGTTCGACAATCGACGGACACGGGGACGGGCTGGCGAAGACAACTTCTGGGGTCGGTGACGCCGAGAAAGGGACCCCGTGCCGACCGGGAAGATTTTTACCGCGAAGTCCAACAGTCACTCGTGGCACGACCGACGATCCGAACCCAGCCATTCGAGGTGACCGGCTCGGGTCACCTGACCGAGTTCCTGTACGACGACGGCCACAACGACGGGACGCTCGTGTGTGCGGCTCACGCCGGCGACGTCGAACCCGGGACCGGCGAGCAGGCGATCGAACTCGCGACCCGGCTTGGAGCGACCTGCTGGGCCTGCTTCGGCTACGACGACGACATCGGCGCATTCGACGCGTTCCATCCCCCGTCCTCGGAGATGTCACCCGCCGAGTATCCGCTGCTCGATACGATCGCAGACAGGGGGTTCGAGACGGTCCTCAGCCTCCACGGCCTCGGCGACGAGCGCGTTCTCGTCGGCGGCGGTGTCGAAGCGGGCGTCAAGCGCCGCGTCCGCGAGGCCCTCGATGCCTCGCTCTCGATCGACGTCGAGACAGTTTCGGAGGGGCGGTACGCGGGTCAGAGCCCCGACAACTTCGTGAACTGGCTCGCCGCCGACGGGCGCGGCCTGCAACTCGAACAGGGGAAGACCGCACGCGCCGGGCAGTCCGACGCTACCCTCGATGTGCTCGCGTCCCTTCTCCGGGACGGCGACCTCTAGAACCCGCGCCCGAGGTACTCCGAGTCCCACTCGCCGTCCTCGTCGGTCGACTGCTCGAACTCGCTTCGCTTGACCTGGACGTACGCGTCCACGAGCGTATCGCCCATCTTCGACCGGAGCGTCTCGTCACCGTCCAGCGCGTCGACGGCCTCAGCGAGCGTCGTGGGGAACCGCTCGATCCCCCGCGCTTCGCGTTCGTCATCGTCGAGCGTTCCGGGGTCCCGGTCCAGCGCGTCGCCGGGGTCGAGTTCCCGCTCGATGCCGTCCAGCCCGGCCGCGACCAGGCCGTACTGGACCAGGTAGGGGTTGACGGTGTTGTCGACCGGCTTGAACTCGATCCGGGTCGTCGCCTCGGCGCTGGACGCCTCGACGGAGGGGACGCGGATTGCGGCCTCGCGGTTGTCGTGTCCCCAGCAGGCGTACGCCGAGGACCACATCCCCGGCGCGAGGCGGTCGTAGGACTCGACGGTCGGCGCGGTCAGCGCCAGCAGCGCCGGCGCGTGTTCGAGTATCCCGCCGACGAACTGTCGCCCGCGCTCGCTGAGCGGGTACGGACTGTCCACGGCGGGGTCGTGGAGGGCGTTCTCGCCGTTTTCCCACAGCGAGACGTGGACGTGACATCCCGAGCCCGGCAGCTCGGGGAACGGCTTGGGACGGAAGGTCGCGCCGATCCCGTGGTCGCGGGCGACGGCTGCGACGGTCTCCTTGAACCGGATGTAGTTGTCGGACGCGGTCACGCCGCTTGCGTGCTCGACGACGAGTTCCTGCTGGCCGGGGCCGTACTCCGGGTAGTACACTGCGAGGCTCATACCCTGCTCTTCCAGGGCGTCGACGGTGTCGAGGACGACCTCGTGGGCGCTTCGCATCCCGTCCGTCGAGAAGCACGTCGAGTTGTCGAACGGTTCGATGCCGTCGTCGGTCTCCCGGAGGAGGTAGTACTCACTCTCGAAGGCCATCTCCGGGGTGTACGCGATGTCGTCGAGGAACTCCCGGAGCTGTGCGCGGGGGCCCGCATCCCACGGGTTCCCGTCGAGGTCGCACAGGTCGGCGAGCATCAGCCCGGCGCGGTCGTCGTAGGGTAGCTCGGTGAACGTCTCCGGGTCCGGCACCACGCGGACCTCGCCGACGGGGCCGTACTGGCCGTTCGGGGCGAGGCGGTCGAGCGCGTTGAACGACTGCATCGCCTGTGTGACGTTCACGCCGTCCTCAAGCGCACCTGCCAGGCTGTCTGCGTCGACTACCCGACCTCGCGGGACGCCGCTGTTGTTGACGAACACGATACGGGTCAGGTCGACGTCGGCCGCACTGGCTCGCGTGAGTACCTCGTCTGCGGTCGTCATGGTGGGTTTCACGTACTGCACGATATGTCAAAGTACCGTTATTACCGGCAAGATGGGCCGGCTACCCCGTCTGTTCGGGCCCGTCCTCGACAATCCCCCACTCGTGACCGGGGAGGATGCGGTCGCCGCGCTCGACGACCTCGCGTGCGCTCGCGCGCCACTCGAACTCGTTCATCGCCAGCCCGCGTCGGAGACTCCCGTCCGGGCCCACGTTCTCGAAGGTGGGGACGGCGTCGGCGGCCACGACCGTCGTCCCCTCGTCGGTCTCGACGGCGAGGGACTGGTGGCCGACGGTGTGGCCCGGAGTCGAGAAGGCGGTGACGCCCGGACACAGTTCGGTTTCGCCCTCCAGTGGCGTCAGGCCGACCGTCAGCCACGGCGGCTCCCGCCCGAGCGACTTGGCGTCGTAGCGCTCGGCGTGCATCGGGTAGGGGGCGATGGCGTACTCCAGTTCGCGCCGTTGCACGTATATCTCGCTGTCCTCGAACAGCCCGAGGTTGTAACAGTGGTCCCAGTCGAGGTGTGTCAGGACGACGGCGTCGACGTCGGCCGGCCGGTACCCCTCCGAATCGAGGATCGCCTCGAGTGTCTGGCTCCCGGATCGACGGCAGTCGAACCCGGGGTGCAGCTCTGCCATCAGTTCGACGTCGCCGAAGCCGGTGTCGACGAGGATCGTCCGCTCTGCCTCGACGAGGTACACGACCGAGGGGGCTTCGATTTCGATCCCTCGCTGGTCGCTGACGAGGATGCTCTTGTCGAGTCGCAGCGACCCACAGCACCGCGGGGTGACCGTCGCGCTCATACCGGACTCTCAGAGACCGGCGACATAAATATCGAGGCGCTTATGTCGGCTCGTCGGGAGAGACGATCCATGCGCGTCGAAGCGCTCGGACCCGACAGGGGGGCCGAACCGGGGATCGCCGCCGTGGGGGGCATCCACGGCGACGAGCCGTGTGGCGTCCGTGCAATCGAGCGGTTCGTCGAGGAAGGGCCGACAGACCTGCTCCGGCGACCGGTCACGCTCGTCGTCGCAAACGAGCGGGCGCTCGGAGCGGGCGAGCGGTACGTCGACGCCGATCTCAACCGCGTGTTCCCCGGCGATCCCGGAGGCGACCGCCACGAGGAGCGCCTCGCGGCCGCTCTCCTCTCGGAACTCGACGACGCCTTCACCCTCGGCTTCCACTCGACGATCTCGTTCGACGAACCGTTCGGGACGCTCGCAGACCTTACCCCCCGGAAGGCCCGCATCATGCGCGCACTTCCGCTGGCTCACGCCGCCGACTTCACCGGCGTCGTCGAGGGTCGCAGCGTCAACCTCCCGGGATTCGTCAACGTCGAGGCCGGCCGCCAGGGGACCGACGCCGCCGCCGAGAACGCCTACGACTGCCTGCTCGCGTATCTCCGTGTCACGGACGCGCTCCCCGGCGACCCGGGCGCGACGCCGACGACGCTCTATCACGTCTCCGACGTCATCGAGAAGGAACCGGGCCGCGAGTACCGCTTCGAGGGCGAGAACTTCGCGCGGGTCCCGGCCGGCGGGGTGTACGCCCGGAGCGTCGACGGCGAGCACGTTCTCCGTGCCGGATCGGATCTCTGGCCGGTGCTGATGTCCGCCGACGGCCACGAGCGGCTGCTTGGGTACACCGCGACGGCCGCCGAACCGCTCGCAGAGAGCGTCCCGGCACCGGCGGGCGAGACCTCGGGGTTCACAGACCGATCCGGCGGGTAACCGACGGCCCGAGAGAGGGCAGTCCGAAATTTGATTGCCGATGGCCGTCAGGGTAGCGTATGGGTTACCACCTCGTCGACCCCGACGACCTCGACCAGTGGGACGACCGCCCGACCGACGTCCGCTCGCTCAGCGCCGCGGCCGGCTACGACTACCACGACTCGAAGATCGGGATGCGCGTCTACGACCTCGCCCCCGGCGAACAGCCTGGCCTGCAGGCACACTACCACGAGGAACAGGTCGAGGTCTTCTACGTCCTCGAGGGCGAACTCCACGTCGAGACCGCCGAGGGGGAGTACGCCGTCGAGCGCGACCAGGCCCTGTTCGTCGACCCCGGCAGCCCCCAGCGGGCGTACAACCCCGAGGACGCCGAGGGGACCACCCGGGTCCTCGCCGTCGGCGCGCCCTCGGTCGAGGACGTGCACCCGCACGACTTCGGCGAGGGCGAGTAGTGATCCCCGACGTCGACACCGACGCGCCCGCCCGGGATCTCGCCGCGGCGATCCGGGCCGGCGAGGTATCCTCGCTCGATGTCGTCGAGACGGTTCTCGACCGCATCGCGGCCAGCGATGACCTGAACGCGTACGTCACAGTTCTCAACGGGTCGGCACGGGAGCGCGCCCGCGGGGCCGACCGCGCCACCGCGGCGGGTGAGAATCTCGGCCCGCTCCACGGCGTCCCGGTCGCGATCAAGGATCTCCGGGACCGGACGGCCGGCGTCCGGAACACCCTGGGGCTGGCCGCGCTCGCGGACAACGCTGCCAGCGAGGACTCGATCACGGTCGAACGGCTCGAAGCCGCGGGCGCGGTGGTCGTCGGCACGACGAACACGCCGGCACTGGGCCACACCATCAAGACCGACAACCGCCTCGTCGGCCCGACGCCGACCCCCTTCGACAGCGAGCGCTCGGCGGGTGGCTCCTCGGGCGGGTCGGCGGCGGCGGTCGCGGCCGGCCTCGCGGCCCTGGCGACCGGCTCCGACATCGGCGGCTCGCTGCGGATCCCCGCCGCCTGCTGTAACGTCGTCGGCCTGAAGCCGACGATGGGACGGGTTCCCTCGAACTCCCGCCTCGACGCCTTCGAGGTTCACACGCCCTTCATGGTCGGCGGGCCGATTGCCCGCTCCGTGGCCGACGTCGCTTTCGCGTTCGACGTACTCGCCGGCCAGGACGACCGGGACCCCTTCAGCGTCCCCCGCGGCGAGGACGGCGTTCGCGGGGTGATCGACCGGCCGGCCGATTCCCTGTCGGTCGCGTACAGCCCCGATCTGGACCTGCAACCTGTCGCACCCGAGATCCGGGAAACCGTCGGTGCGGCGGTCGACGACCTCGCGGCTGCCGGGGTGACCGTCGAGGAGACCGAGGTCTGGCTGCCCGATTACGGCGACCTCCGGGCCGCCTACTACACGCAGGTCGGCGGGTACTTCGCCGCGGTCGCACAGCGGGTCGAGGACCAGTACGGGATCGATTTCGACACAGCCGACGTCGAAGAGACACTCCGGTCGACGATCGCGCTCGGCGAGGAGACGACCGCGGCCGAGGCGCGGGCGGCAAACGGGTCCCGGAGTGTGGCCTACGACGCCATCGAGGACGCGCTCGCTGGCCACGACGCGTTGCTCACCCCGACGTTGACAGTCCCGCCCTACGGGAAGCGTCTCTCGGAGCGGTATCCGACCGAGATCGACGGCGAGACGGTCGACGGAATCCCGACCGACGCGATGCTCACCTGGGTGTTCAACCTCACCGGCCACCCCGCCGCGTCGGTCCCGGCCGGGTTCACGGACGACGGGCTCCCGGTCGGCCTCCAGGTCGTCGGCCGGCGGTACGCCGAGTCAGACGTTCTTGCCGTCGCCGCCGCTCTCGAACGCGCCCGTCCCTGGGCGGACCGGTATCCCGACTCCTGGCCGGGCTGATAGTGACTGCTGTAAGCCATTACCGATGCGACCGCCGGACAGCAGGCGGTC
>JAZKRS010000028.1:0-34521 GCA_036626435.1 Haloarculaceae archaeon
GAGCCCGACCCAGACCACCGCGAGCAGATAAAAAGCGCCCTCCGCCAGATCCGCCGCGAGGGATGGAAGGCGGCCTTTATCCAGTCCGTCGTCGACGCTGTTGCCCTGTTTCTCGCCGCGAATCTCCTTGTGCTGGTGACTGATCCGTCGTGGCTCCCGGAACCGATCGCGCTTCCCGCAGACGCCACCGCGCAACTCGCGGAATTACTCGGCCACTCCGGATCGCTGGCCGTTCCGGGTTCGGCACTGCTGGCGGCCGCCGTCGCCGTGCTCGCTCTCGTCGCGGGGATAGGGCTCCGGGTCCGCCGGCCGCTGGTCGAGCGCTTCGAGGCGGTCAACCCGCCGGTCGCGGAGGCGCTCAGGACGGCACGGGACACAGTCGAGGACGGCGCCAGTTCCCAGATGGCGACGCGGCTGTACGCCGATGTCCTCGACCACCTCCAGGAGACGTCCAGCATCGGGCTGGTCAATCTGCGACGGATCGCGCTGACACTGGTCATCATCGCCGTCATGAGCGCGGCCACGACGCAGGTGGCCGTCTACGAGATTACCATCGACGGCGGGGCCGGGGACGACGCGGTCGACACGACCGCAAACGAGTCAGTCGAGTTTACCGGGCTCCGGGACGGCAACGCCGTCCTCGGCGATTCCGAGGAGGTGTCGGCCGGCGACGAGAATATCTCCGCACAGGTCGAATCGACGGGCGGCGACCAGGAACTGGACGACCAGGATCGGTTCCCGGCGACTGGTGGGCCCAGCGGCGGGGAAACCGGGTCAGTCGACAGCCAGCAGGCTGGCTTTGCACAGCCCGAACAGATAGAGGACGCGGAGCTGATCCGCGAGTACAACATTCGCATCCGAGAAACAGAGGAGAACTGAGAATGTCTACAGAGAAAATCGACGCGCTCCAGGAGAAGATCGGCACCGCCCGGGAAGAGGTCGGCAAGCGGATCGTCGGCCAGCGGGACGTGCTCGAGCAGCTTTTCATCTGCGTTCTCGCGGACGGGAACGCGCTGCTCGAATCGAACCCCGGGCTCGGCAAGACGACGATGGTCCGGACAGTCGCAGAAGTCACCGACCTCGCCTTCTCTCGCATCCAGAACACGCCCGATCTGATGCCCTCCGACATCACGGGGACCGAGATCATCCGCGAGACAGAGGAGGGGCGGGAGTTCGTCTTCGAGAAGGGGCCGATCTTCGCCAACGTGGTGCTGGCAGACGAGATCAACCGCGCGACGCCGAAGACACAGGCCGCGTTGCTCGAGGCGATGCAGGAGCGGCAGGTGACCGCGGCCGGGGAGACCTACCAGCTCCCGAAGCCGTTTTTCGTCCTTGCAACCCAGAACCCTCTCGACCAGGGCGGGACTTACGCCCTGCCGGAGGCCCAGACCGACCGATTCATGCTGAAGCTGATCGTCGACTATCCGGGGTACGACGAGGAGCGGGACATCGTCGACATCTACACCAGCGGCAGCCGGTCGGTCCCGGTCGAACGCGTGCTGACGCGGGAGGAGATCCGCACGGCACAGGACCTCGTCCGCGACGTCCCCATCGCAGACGACCTCCGGGACCGCGCGATACAGCTCGCCCGCCGGACCCGCGAGGCCGACCAGGTCGAGTTCGGGGCCAGCCCACGTGCGAGCATGGCGCTGGTCGTCACCGCGAAGGCGCGTGCGTTCCTCCATGGCCGGACCCACGTCTCCGGCGAGGACATCGAGGCCCTCGCGGCGCCGGTGTTGCGCCACCGCATCATCCTCGATTTCCGTGCCGAACGCGAGGGACAGACGCCAGACGACGTGATCGAGTCGCTGCTCGAATGACCATCGACCCGGACTTCCTCGACGAGCTCGACCGCTTCCAGGCCGCGCTCGACCGCGAGACGAGCGCGCTCCAGCAGGGCGAACAGCAGTCCCCCCGGGTCGGCGAGGGGCTGACCTTCTCGGACTACCGGCGGTACTCGCCGGGCGACGACACGCGGCTCATCGACTGGAAGCTCTTTGCCCGCACCGAGGAGTACTACATCAAGCAGTTCGAGGAGGAGCGCAGCCTCACCGTCCACGTCCTGCTGGACTCGAGCGCGTCGATGGACTTCGGCGACGACCAGACACACAAGTTCGAGTACGGGGCGAAGATCGGTCTCGGGTTCGCGTACCTCACCGCGGAGGAACACAACGACTTCGTCTTCGGGACCTTCCGCGAGGCCGTCGACCGGCTGGACACCGACCGGTCGAACCGCGGGGAGGTGTTGCGACTGATCGACGAACTCAACGAGTCGGGGCCGGACGGCGACGCGGACATCGAGGCCGCCCTGTCGGCGTATGCCGACCGTATCCGGACCCGCTCGCTCGTCGTCGTCGTCAGCGACTGCCTCTATGATCCCGGAGCCATCGAGTCCGGCGTCGCTGCGCTCGCCCGCACCGACTCCGACGTCTTAGTGGTGCGGGTCATCGCCCCCTCGGAACGCGACCCGGACGTGGCCGGCGACGCGCTGTTCGTCGACCCCGAAACCGAGCAGGAGCGGCGCTCGTACTTCAGCGGCGCGCTCGCGAACACCTACCGGTCGCGGCTCGAGGCCCACGTCGACGAGGTATCCGAGAAGGTGACCGCCCTCGGCGAGGACCACGTCACGGTCGACACCGGCGAGAGGTACTTCGACTCCTTCGCGAGCGTCTGGCTGGGCTAGAGGTCGTCGACGAGGTCGCCGGCGACGCCGGTGTACCCCTCGGGGGTGAGCGCCTGCAGTTCCGAGCGGACGCCCGCCGGCACGTCGAGGTTGGCAAAGAGGTCGTGGAAGTCCTCGACGGTGACCTCCCGGCCCCGCGTGAGGGCCTTGACGCGCTCGTAGGCGTCGGTGTGCCCCTCACGGCGGAGGATCGTCTGGACGGCTTCCCCGATCACCTCGGGAGTGCCCGCCAGCTCCTCGCGCATCACCTGTTCGTTGGGGGCGACCTTCCCGAGACCGTTCCCGAGCTTCTCGTAGCCGATCAGACAGTGGGCGAAGGCGGCGCCGACGTTGCGCTTGACCGTCGAGTCCGAGAGGTCGCGCTGGAGACGCGAGGTCGTGACGTAGTCACCGAGAAAGACCAGATCGGAGTTGGCCTTCGAGAGGTTGCCCTCGCTGTTCTCGAAGTCGATCGGGTTGACCTTGTGTGGCATCGTCGAGGAGCCGGTTTCGCCCTCGACGGCCTCCTGGCCGAGGTAGCGGTCGGAGACGTACAGCCAGGCGTCCACGTCGAGGTCGAGCAGAACGTTGTTCGCGCCGCGGACGGCGTCGAACAGCGCAGCGAGGTCGTCACAGGGGTTGACCTGCGTTGTCAGCGGCTCGTGTTCCAGCCCCAGATCGGCCACGAACGACCCGGCGAAGGCGGGCCAGTCCACGTCGGGGGAGGCAGCCTCGTGGGCGGCGTAGACCCCGCTCGCGCCGGCCAGCTTCCCGGAGAGGTCGTCCAGCCCGCGGTCGATCCGGCCGAGCGCGCGGCCGAGCCGCGAGGCGTAGACGGCCATCTCCTTGCCGAAGGTGGTCGGAGTCGCGGGCTGGCCGTGCGTGTGTGCAAGCATCGGAACCTCGCGGTACTCGCGGGCCATCTCCGCGAGCGTGTCGCGGGTCGTCCGGAGTTCCGGGCGGAGGACGTCGGTGACAGCGCCGGAGACCAGCAGCCGGTAGGCGAGGTTGTTGACGTCCTCGCTGGTCAGCCCGAAGTGGATCCACTGGCCGGCGCCGACGCCCTCCGGAATCCCCTCCCGGACGAAGTACTCGACGGCCTTCACGTCGTGGTTGGTCGCGGCGTACTCCTCGGTTCCCTCCGTCTCGATTCGCTTCACGAGCGCCGCGTCGTCGGCGTCGAAGTCCCGGTAGAGGTCACGGAGCGACTCGCGAACGTCCGCCTCGAGTGTCAGCGGCGTGGCGTCGAGATCCGCAAGCGCGATCAGGTACTCCACTTCCACGCGGACACGAGCGCGCATGAGCGCACTCTCGCTCGCGTACGGGACGAGCGGTTCGGTGTAGCGGGCGTACCGCCCGTCCAGCGGCGAGACGGCCTGGAGCGTACCGCGGTCGGTCATGGGTCACCCTCCACGAGGGCGGCGAAAAAGCCTGCCGGTTACTCTGGGCCGGCCCCATCGGCGGGGAGCCCGGCCTGGGCGCGCTGGTAGTACCGGCGATACCGCGCGACCTTCCGGAAGAGGATCGCCAGCCAGACGCCGTCGTAGACGACGACGAACAGGACAAAGGAGAGCCCGGGGAACTGGAAGGTGCTCACGAGCGTGTTGTACAGGGCGTGGATGGCCACGGCGACGAGCAGCCCCTTTACGACGATGGGGCCGCGCTGTCCCGGGTTGTACCGCGCCAGCCCGAGGTAGTAGCCGGCAAAGGCCGAGTAGATGACGTGTCCGGGGCCGACGAAAGCCCGTGCCGTCGCAGTCTGGACCGTCCGCTGGATCTCCGGGCCGCCGGCCTGTGCGGTCATCAGGAACGCGTCGACGATGTAGAAGACGTTCTCGATCGTGGCGAATCCCAGCCCCGCGATGGCGCCGTAGACGACGCCGTCGACGACGGTCCGGAAGCTGTCCGACCGGTAGGCGTGGACGCGGATAGCGAGCCACTTGACCGTCTCCTCTATCGGCCCGACGACCAGGAAGAAAAACAGCGGCAATCCCACGGCAGGGAGCAACTCGAAGGCGGGCAACAGCGACGAGTTGACGACGGCTGCGAAGCTCGCGAACAGCACGGACAGCAGGAAGGTTACAGCCATCGTATCGAGCGGTTCGCGCCGCGTCGGGTCGCCGTACCAGAGGTAGGCCGCGAGCAACAGCGCCGGGATCACCGAGAGAACCGAGAGCAGGCCGATGAGCGGCGTATCGAGCACCAGCAGACCGACGAAGACCAGCTCCGCGACGAACAGAGCCGCTGCCAGGAGAATCAGAGCCCAGGACTTCGCAGCCCGGAGGGCGGCGTGGACACGGACGGCGAGGGCATCGAGCCCGTTCCGGTCGTCCCACGTCGCCACGTCGTAGAGGTCGGCCTCACCTTCGTACGCCGCCTGTACCGGGTCGCGGTCGTCCGAGGACATACCCCCCGTTCGTCCGGGGCTGTGTAGAATCTTGGCACCGGATTCGCAACGCATTTGCGCGCGCCGCGCGGCCACCCGCATATGCACATCGCCGGCATGGCCTCGAACCGCGGACGGAACCTCGCACACATCGCCGACCGGGCGCCCGGGGGAGCGGAGCTGTCGGTCGTCCTGACGAACTCGGCGGGTGCGCCGGTCCTGGAGAAGGCCGGAAAGCGGGACATTCCCACGGAGACAGTCGTCCGGGAGGAGGGCGAATCGCGCCGCGACCACGAGCGACGCGTCCTCGATGCCCTCGATGGCTACGACGTCGACCTGGTCTGTCTGGACGGCTACATGGAGATTCTCTCGGATACGTTCCTCGACGGGATCCCGACGACGCTGAACGTCCACCCTGCGCTGTTACCCTCCTTTCCGGGGGCAGAGGCCTGGGGCGACGCGCTGGATGCCGGCGTCGCCGTGACCGGCTGTACCGTCCACGTCGTGACCGACGCGACCGACGAGGACGGGACCGTTATCGAGTCGGAGATCGACGCCGGCCCAATCGTGACCCAGGAGCCGGTGCCGGTCTACGAGGGCGACACGGCCGCGACCCTGAAGGATCGTGTCCTCTACCGGGGGGAGTTCCAGGCGTACCCGCGGGCAGTCGAGTGGTTCGCCGAGGGGCGCATCAAGGTTGAGTACGAGGACCAGACCGTCGCTGTCGACGGCGACGACGGCGGCGAGTTCCCCGCCCGACGCGTCCTCACCCACGACCGGGCCACCGACCTGCGGTACGGCGAGAACCCACACCAGGAGGCAGCGGTGTACACCGACCACACCGTCGACGAGGCGAGTGTCGTCGGCGCGGACCAGCTCAACGAGGGTGCGAAGGGGCTGTCGTACAACAACTACAACGACGCCGACGCCGCACTCAACCTGATCAAGGAGTTCGCAAAGCCGGCCGCGGCGGTCATCAAGCACACCAACCCGGCCGGGTGTGCGACGGCCGAGGGGCTCGCGGAGGCCTACAGCCGAGCGCTGTCGACGGATCCGATGAGCGCCTTCGGCGGGGTCGTCGCCCTGAACCGCGAGTGTGACGCCGCCACCGCCGAGCGGATCGTCGACTCGTTCAAGGAGGTCGTCGTCGCGCCCGGCTACACCGAGAGCGCCCTCGACGTTCTCTCCGGGAAAGACGACCTCAGGGTGCTCGACGTCGGGGAGCTGGGCGAGAGGTCGGATAGGCTCACCGAGAAACCGCTCGTCGGCGGCCGCCTGGTCCAGGAGCGAGACCTCCAGACCGTTTCTGTCGAGAATCTGGAGGTCGTCACGGACCGCGATCCGACCGACGAGCAGGTCGAGTCGCTGCTCTTTGCCTGGCAGACGATCAAACACGTCAAGTCGAACGCAATTCTCCTCGCGCAGGGGACGGAGACGGTCGGGGTCGGGATGGGGCAGGTCTCCCGCGTCGACGCGGTGCGCCTGGCGGCCATGAAAGCCGAGGAACACGCCGAAGAGAAGGGACCCGAGGGAGCGGTGATGGCCTCCGACGCCTTCTTCCCGTTCCCGGATGGTATCGAACGGGCCGCGGAGGCGGGCGTCGAGGCCGTCGTCCAGCCCGGTGGGTCGAAAAACGACGAGGCGGTCATCGAAGCCGCCGACGACCACGACCTGGCGATGGTTTTCACCGGGTCGCGGTGTTTCCGGCACGACTGACCGCAACCGCCTCACAGCAACCGACCGAACCGCGTTCCTCAATCGAGTTCCAGGCCGCGGATAGCAACCACGCCGTCGCCCTCGGACTCCTCGACGGTCCCGATCACGCGACCGCCCTCTGTCTCTTCGGCGACAGACTCCGCGTCCTCGGGGGGGAGGGCCGCCACGAACCCGGTTCCCATGTTGAACGTCCGGTGCATCTCCTCGTCGCTGACCTCGCCCGCCGACTGGACGAACTCGAAGACAGGCTGGACCTCGAAGGGGTCGGTCACCTCGTAGCGGTGCCCCCCCATCCGCGCGAGGTTCGTCCAGCCGCCGCCGGTCACGTGCGCGGCCGCGCTGGCGTCGTGGGCCCGGAGCGGCCCGAGCAGGTCGGTGTAGATCCGGGTCGAGTCGAGGAGTTCCTCCCCGATGGTCCGATCCGGATTCGGGGGGAAGGTGTCGGAGTACTCGTGGTCGCGGGTGACGGCCTCGCGGGCCAGCGTGAGCCCGTTCGAGTGGATCCCCGCGGAGGGCCAGCCGACGATGGCGTCGCCCGGCTCGGCCGCGCCGGGAAAGAGGGCGTCCTCTGGGGCAAGCCCCGCACAGGCGCCCGCGATGTCCAGCCCGCTGACGACCTCGGGCATGACGGCCGTCTCGCCGCCGACGAGGGCGATGCCGGCCCGCTCGGCCCCCCGGCGGAGCCCTTCGCCGATCTCCTCGGCTGTCTCGTCGTCGGGCTCCTCCACCGCGAGGTAGTCCACGAACGCGACCGGTTCGACGCCCTGTGCGACGAGGTCGTTGACGTTCATCGCGATGCAGTCGATCCCGACCGTCGAGTAGTCGTCGACGGCTTCGGCGACGAGCAGCTTCGTCCCCACCCCGTCGGTGGCGAGGGCGAGCATGCGGTCGCCGATGTCGACCAGCCCGGCGAACTCGCCCTCGAACTCGCCGGCAGCGCCGATCAGTGCTGCGGTGGCGACCTCGCTCTCCGCGATGTCCACGCCCGCCGCGGCGTACGTGAGCCCCTCCTCGGTCTCATCGGTCATGTCCGGGGAGGCGCGCGCTGTCAGCAAAAGCTCACCGTTTGCGGGCCGGGTTACTGTCCAATCGATCCGGCGCGGCCGAGAGCCGCCTGGGGCCGCCTGACGTCGAAGCCACCGCCGGCCCCGGAACCCATGCCCTGATCGAAGATCGTCTGGGTGTCGCCTTCGACGTCCACGACGACAGCGTTCCCGTCGTATTCCGCCTCGACGCTGTTGAGGTCCGGGTTCTCGTCGACGGCCTGGTCCGAGGCGAAATCGACCAGCTCGACGACTCCGGAGTCCTCGGCTGCCTGGGAGTCGGTGTAGATTCCGACGACCGACATCGTCGTCGTCTCGCCGTCGACCGTCATTCCGAAGCCGCCAGCGCGGATTCCGTTGACGAACTGGGTCTGCATGCCGCCCGCTTGCGTCGCCATCTCGACGATCCCGGGATCGATCTCCCCGCCCATCATCACCGACGAGTCGCCGATCCGGTTGTTCAGCTCGGACGCGTAGTCGCTGTTCTCGCTCAGTAACTCGACGTCACCGTTGCCGGCGTCTATCATCGTCCGTACGGCCTGGTCGCCGGTGACGCCGCCGTCGCTTTCCCCGTCGGCAGCCGCGAAGCCGATAATGACTGTCCCATCCCCCGCTGCCGCCGTCGCGGTCGAGTCGGTCGGGACGCCGCCGACGACGTCCGAGGATCCCGACCCCGTGTTCTCGTAGAGCGTAAAGCCCTCGTACTCGCCGCTTTGCTCTGCGTCGCCCTCGGACTGGATGGACTCCTCGATGGTGCCTTTGTCGAAGGACCCGAGCACGCCCAGCGAGCCGAAAGCCGTCCCGCCACCCGAGTCGGACATGGATATCTGTGCGCCGCCGACGCCGACCATCGTCTCGATGTCCTCGGGGTTGACCGGTGTATCCTCGGAGGACTCGAAGCTCTCCTGTGTCGACTCCGGGAAGTTCTCGCGGGCCTCGTACAGCCCGGCGTAGTCCGCCAGCCCGAAGAACCTGTTCTGTGTCTCGACGAGCGTCGCCGGATCGTACTGGTAGTCGGCGGGGTTGACGTCCCCGCCTCCGAGTATTCCGCTACATCCCGCGAGGCTCGTTACGCTGAGGAGGGCTGCTGTACCGCCTGCCTTGAGGACCGATCGTCTGCTTGTCTCCATACAGACTATGTTAGCTCCATTACCATGAAACTGACCACTCGCAGGACGTGCGTGACCCGTCCGGGACGTATGCGGGTCGACGAAACAGGTGAGAGAATCAGACCGGAACGACGCCGAACAACAGTGCAGCGGCCAGGACGCCGGTGGAGACGGCGACGACGGCAAAGACCGGCTTGTTCCAGGCGAGCACCTTCCGCCCGTCGAGCGGGCCAAATGGGATCATGTTGAAGGCTGCAAGGAGGACGTTGACGAAGAGGCCGATCCGCCCGACAGACCCGAGAAAGCCCGAGCCAGCCAGGGCGAGGAGGAGAAAGGGGGCAGCGAGGGCGACGTTGGTCAGCGGCCCAGCGAGGGCGATGAGGCCGTTCTCCCGTGCGGTGATGCGTCCACGGTGATAGACGGCCCCCGGCGCAGCGAACAGAAAGCCTGCGAGCGCGGCGACGACCGCCAGCCCCAGCATGCTGTAATCCGCGCGGAACTCGGCGACCTGGCCAAAGCGGACGGCCACGACCTTGTGAGCGAGTTCGTGCAACAGGAACCCGGCTCCGACGGTGAGCATGCTGAGGGCGAACAGCCGGATGGCAGCACTGACGGGCACGACGCCGGCGAGCAACTCGCGCAGCAGCCGCCGTTCGAGGAAGATGCTGAACGCGACGGCGAGCGCGACCCACGCGGCGAGCAGGTCGCGCAGTTCGCGGCGGCTGAACCGGACCCCGGCCATCGACGACCGACTGGTCCGTGTTCGCGAGGTCATACCAGGAAGGACCACAGCAACTCGGCGCTGCGCCAGGCCCCTTCGATCATGTGGTCGGCCAGCGCGCTGACACCGCCGATGTCCGCCGAGAGGTAGGGCAACAGGACCGCCGCGAAGAGGATGCTCGCGACGAAACTCCCGATGTTGGTCATGCCGACGATGAGTATGAGCCGGAACAGCGGCACCTCGCGCATCTGCTTGAGGAGGTCGACGATGGGTGTCTCCTCGTCCGAGAGGATACTGTTCAGCCGGCTGATGTCGCCGACGTTGACCTCGAGGTACCGCAATTCGACGTAGCCGGCGAACCACCCCGGCGCGAGCAGCGGGTTGACGCTGGTCAGCCAGGCGACTGCCCCACCGACCGTCGCGCTCGACCAGTGCGCGCCCGCGACCTTCGCGAGCGCCGCCGCGATGACGCCGTTGACGACGAACCACACGGCGAAGACGACGAGCAGCCATCCCTGGCGGACGCCGGCCATCGCCAGGAGGAAAAAGAAGGCAAGAAAGCCGAGCGTGAACGCGTAGCCGAGCGCCTTGTACACCAGCCGTCCCCACCGCCGGTCGTCGGGCGCGCCGACGAGCGAATCGGCAGGGGGTAATGTCTCGGGGCTGGCCAGGTAGCCCTCGATCCCCTCGCGGTGGCCGGCACCGACGACGGCGACCACGTCGTAGCCCGCCTCGCGCAGCGCCACCAGCCGGTGGGCGATGTAGGCGTCGCGTTCGTCGATGAGCGCCTCGGCGCCGCCCGGCGAGAAGCGACGGAACTCCTCAAGCATCGCCGTCACGACGTCGGCATCTGTCAGGTCCGCGGGGTCGAACTCCTCGTACTCGTCGGCCTCCTCCGAGAGGGCCCCGAGAGCGAGCGCGAGCGGGAGGCCCACGACGGCCGCGACGAGCGTCGCCAGGAGTACCCCGTCGAGTACCGTCACTGCGGTTCCAGCCAGACTCCCGACAAGCGGGATCGAGATGTCGGCTGCCAGCCCCGGCGGGAACAGGTACGGCCCGCCGGCAGCCTCGGCGAAGATAGCGCCCGTGAACCCGAAGAAGTACCCGATGGAGAGCGCGGCGGTTGCGGGGCCGGCCATCACGACGAGCAGGGAGGCAAAGAGCTTGGCCTTCTCGCGAAGGCGCAGGCGCTGCCAGAACCGCTGGATGGTCGTCTGTATGTCGCGGTCGACGAGGGCGACGCCGATACCGAACCCCTGTGCTGTGTCGACGGCCGCCTGCATGTCCGCGCCGGGCGTGACGTCGAAGCGCTCGCCGAGCCGCGTCTGGACGTACGACAGCAGCCAGTAGGCGATGAACTGGAAGACTGTCTTCCCGCGGATGAGGTCCTTCGCGTCGATGTCCTCGGGGGCCTCACCCTGCATCCGCTTGTACCGGCTCTCGTCGAGTTCGACGGCGACGACGTCCGGCTGCTCGCGCTCGATTGTCTCCTCGACCTCTTCAACACTGTCCTGAGAGACGTGTGCGGTCCCGACCACCGTCACGGAACCCGACCCGGATCGGCCTTCGGGGCGGCCGACCGGCACCGGGTCGCGGCCGGACCCGTCCGGGGGCGAAAGCGTCCCGTCCCACGTCTCGTCCGGACGGTCAGTCATCGGCCACTCTACACGTCCGTCCGGTTTACCCTTGTCGGGATACGCCTGTCCGCGGCTTTCGTCAAGAACAGTTAGTATAATAAGAGGTGCGGGCAACAGCCAAAATGATGCACGATTTGACGGGATTCCAGCGTGACCTGCTCGTCGTGATTGCGGGGCTGGACGAACCGCACGGCCTCGCAGTCAAGGAAGAACTCGAGAACTACTACGAGAGTGAGGTCAACCACGGCCGACTGTACCCCAACCTCGATGAACTCGTCGAGAAGGGCCTCGTCGAGAAGGGCCAGAAGGACCGACGGACGAACGTCTACCACCTCACACAGCGCGGCCGGCGCGAACTCGATGCCCGCCAGGAGTGGGAATCACAGTACGTCTCGGCGTGATCGCTGGGGGCGCTACCCGCCCCCACTTTCGGGGTCGTACCGCCGACCCGGATCGTACCCCGGCGCGCCAACCCCGAGGACGCGGGCCGTGCCCCGAGCGTCCTCGGGATTGTACGGGCGATGAGGGCTTTTTGGCGCGGCGACGAACACCGATCCCTCCGTCACGTCGTACTCCCGTTCCGGCGTCTCGACGGCGAGTGTCCCCTCGAGGACGTAGAACAGCTCCTCGCGCTGTTCGTGGTAGTGGTAGAACCGGGGAAGCTGTTCGCCGGGATCCAGCGCGTAGACGGCCGCAGCGACCGTCGCCAGGTCCGCGGCATCGGCGATCGAGCGACGGTCACACGGGTGGTCGGCGGACGGCTCTATCTCGCCGGGGTCGACGACGTGGTAGCCCATACCGGATGTAGTCCCCCTGCCCCCGAATATCCCGGGGCTCCGTCCAGCCTGTTGCCGACAGCTAGATCGGGAGCGGCCCCGTATCGATCGCATCCCGTCGCCCGTCGAGGACGCCGAACCGCTCGCCACGGCGCCGCTCCAGCCAGTAGAGGAGGCGCTCGGCCCACCGGAGCTTCCGGGCCTTTGCTGGCCCGACCGACGGGTCATCGAAGTCCCATCCAGGGAAGGTCAGCCGTGTTGCGCCGAGATGATCGGCCAGAAACGCCGCACGGTCGCCGTCGGTGAACCCACCGAAGTTCCGGACAGGTGGGCGCGGCGCCGCCTGGGTCGTCGGGACCAGCGCCGCCGAGTCGGTCTCCGGGACCACTTCCCGGACCGTCGGGATGTTGTCCCCGTGGGCGTGTGCGACGACGGGTACCCCCTCTCTGGTCAGCGAGACAACCGTCCCCGGATGCTTGTCGAGGTCAGTCACCAGGCAGTCGACCGCGACTCTCTGGTCTCGGAGGCGGTCGGCCGCTGTCGAGGCCGCGAGCACGCTGTCGGCCGAGCGGGCCGCCTCGAGTTCCGACTCGAGCGACGGCCCGCCGCCGGCGATCGCGACGGTGCCCCCACTCCAGTCGATGTCCGCCGGCTGTCGCGTCTCCCGGTCCGCGAGCAGATCGTAGAGTGTGTCCCGGGCGCGCTCGTCTGCCGCCCGGTCGTACCCGAAGTCCGCGAGGACAGCCTCGTAGACCGGCTCCCAGATTTCGAAGTTCACGCGACATCCCCCGAGTGGCGTAGCTGTCGCTCCGGCACGTGACTTCTATATAAACCGGGTTGAGCCGAAATGGCACACTGAACTACCCCTGCCCAGGTGCCCTTTCGGCCTTCAGGCTCGCGTTCTGGCGCATCCGGCATAAGTTTTCCCGTCAAGACAATCGCACTCGTATACCGGTCGACGTAACTTTTGACACTTCTCAGCCGGACGTTCCCGGCTGAAAGTATCAGGGCTTACGTCGACCGGTATATAAGTCATTTATGATGTCCGGCGGAAGGTGACAGGCGATTTGCTAATCGGATCCGGCCCGAGACGGTGAATAGACCCACCACAGGGAGCTTCGGGGCCATAAGTGTCGGAGGTGTGCCGGTGACCCGATACTAGTATGGCACCTGCGACGCCGAGGGTTGCCCCGACTTGGAGAACTCGTCGTCGGATCTGACTGTCATTCCAGAGCAACATTTATGATATTCCGTAATATAGCTTCGAACACAGGGTGGTATGTATGAACACGCCACAAAGAGGTGGTCGGGGGAATCAAACTACCCGCAATCCGTCTGAGCGGACTCCACAGGAGACAGTGGGCACTGTCGAGCATTATCTGTGTGGACTTACCGGTTCTCTCGCCACGATGGGGCTGGTCGCACTGTTCTATCCAACGCTGGTGGCTGTCACGCGACCACTTCATATCCTCTCTACAACCGCGCTCGTCGTCATCCTGACAACCGTCTGGATCGGGATTTGGTTCGCTCTCGAACTTGCGTGGGAATGGCGGGCCAGTCGACTGCCGATCGAAACGTAGCTGACGAGTGTCTCATTGTTCACCGGCCGTCGATGTCGTGGCTCGATAATACTTTTGAAAGTAGAAATTGGTGACTGTGTAATAGGTGAACGGCGAGTCTTTCGCCTCGAATCTTCCGTAACTAGTACAACTCTCGTAAGTAATTACAGCAGTGACAGTATTATATAACTGCTGGCGATTATCACTCCTCTGTAACGGCTCGCACGTATATCAACGGGCACACTCTATCATTACACATGAAAGACAGCGGAGAGGGTCGTGAAAATCACACACACGACCACGGGAGGCGAGCGCCGATGGCCGGCGAGTGCTGTTCGCGCTGCGGCCACCCGAGGACCGGCAGGCCTTTCGCCGGGCTAACCCGCCGTGCCGTCATCGCCGGGGGTCTCGGACTCGTGGCCGGGCTGGCCGGCTGCCAGGGAACGGATTCCGGCGGCGACGTCCCGGAACCAGTGACGCTGACACAGTCCGACGAGTGTGAGGTCTGCGGGATGGTCATCCCGAACCACCCGGGCCCGAGCGCCGAAGTATTCTACGCGGACGAGCAGCCCTCCGGCCACGAGAACCCGGCGCGCTTTTGTAGCACGTGGGAGGCCTTCCAGTACGACTTCGAGCGCCAGGACCAGGGATGGACGCGACAAATATTCTACGTGACCGACTACTCCGGGGTCGAGTACGAGCTGACGACAGACGGTGGCGACGTTCTCCTCTCGACACATCCCGAGGCGGAGGCGTTCGTCGACGCGACAACCGTCACGTTCGTCGTCGGCTCGGAGGTCAAGGGCGCGATGGGCCGCGATCTGATCGGGTTCTCTGTGGCCGACGACGCGGAGGCGTTCCAGTCCGACCACGGCGGCGACCTGCTCGCCTTCGACGAGGTGACACGGGACACGATCGCACAGCTGGCGAGCACCTGATTTCATGCACGTCAAGTACGCCATGCTGATCGTGGCCGGTGCCCTCCTCGTGAGCGCGAGCGGGTTCGCGGTAGGTGCCGGCGGCGGGGAGGACCTCTCGGCGGTCCCCTTCGAGGAGACGCTCTCGACCGGGCTGACCGGCGTCGACGTCCAGCAGGCCGAGTCCCAGGGGTACGCGATCCCGAAAGGCCAGGTGTTCTACTCGCAGTACGAGTACGTCGTCGGCTACTACGGGATGGGCGCGCTCGTCGACTCCATCGGCGCAGAGGGGCGAGCCGAACAGTTCGGTCACCCGCTTGCGGTTTTCGTCACCGACTTCTCGGGGACCGAGCCGTCGCTGACGGACGAGGGGTACATCCAGCTCGGGAACAGCCTCGCGGAGGGGTGGGTCCGGGCCGACCACGCGGCCTTCGTCCTCGACAGCGGCGCACGCACGCCGGGTGGTCCGGCAGTTCTCCCCTTCAGTGACCGCACAGATGCCGAGCGGTTCGCCGAACAGCACGGCGGCGACGTCGTCGACTGGGGGGGCCTCAGGCCCAGGCTGGCTGGCGACCAGACCGATCCGTCGGTCCGGCTCGACGAGCACCGTGCAGAGAGACAGGAGTGGGCGGACGAACGCGTCGCAGACACCCGCTCGCTGCTCGACCGGCCCGAGTCGGTCGTCGTCAGCGAGGACGCCCCGACGCTCGCCGCGGCGATCGAGCAGGCCCCGCCGAACACGACGGTCCGGCTCCCGCCGGGGACCTACGAGGTGAACCTCACCGTCGAGAAACCCGTCACGATCACCGGAGCCGGCGAGGACACAGTGCTGACTGGCGACGGGAACGGCACGGTGCTGACGGTTCGTAGCCCGGGAGTCGCGGTAACGTCACTTCGGGTCACGGGAATCGGCGACACACGGATCGGCGAGGTGAGGGGCGGAGACGCCTGGGACGACCGCATCCGCCTGATCTACGGGCGCGGCGACGCTGGCATCCGTCTGGCGGACGCGCGCGGCGCGCTCGTTCAGAACGTCTCGATCGACACGCCGGCCAACGGGATCGTCGCCCTCAACAGCACCGGCGCAGTCGTCCGGGACGTTACAGTTCACGGCAGCGACCGGCCCGCGGAGGGCTTTATGGGCGTGCTGGCCATGTACTCGGAGATGGTCGTCGAGCGCTCCGAGTTCGTCAATGGGCGCGACGGCGTCTACACACACTACTCCGACGGCATCGTCGTTCGGGACAACAGGATGCGGTCGCTCCGGTACGGCCTCCACGAGATGTACACGAGTGACACGCTCGTGGCGAACAACACGGTCAGCGACGCGGAGGTGGGAGTCATCGTGATGACCCGGCCGGCCGGCAACGCCCTGGTCGGCAACCGCGTCCGGGACGCCGAAATTGGCCTGAGCACCGCGGGGAGTTCGTTGTACGCCGTCGAAAACGAGATAGCCGACGTCGGCGTTGCGCTCTCGATCGGCACCGACCGCTCGTTTTACGCCCGCAACACGCTCGTCGACAGCGAGGTCGGGATCCGCTCCTCGACGTTGCTCCCGACGAATACAGTCATCGCAAACGACGTCGTGGGCAACAACCGCGCCGTCGAGATGAGCACCAGCGGAGCACGGGACATCTGGGCGTCGGAGGGGCGGGGGAACTACTGGGGCGATATTCCCGGCCTGGACCGGAATGGCGACGGCATCATTGACCGGAGCTACCGCCCCGACGACGCTGTCGACCGCCACGCGTCAGACTCCGCCGGCGGCGTCGCGCTGGCCCGATCCCCCGCTGTCGATACGCTCAGACAGTTCCAGCAGGCGGTGCCCGGCCTTCGCGGATCGAGCGTCGTCGATCCCGCTCCGATTTCTGATCCGGTTCGACCTGAGGCTCTCGACCGCGTGCGCGACTCCCCGGAGGGGCGACGGTGACCTCTGAGCAGTCAGCGGTGAGGACAGACGCAGAACGGAAGGGTGAGACGGTCGTCGAGGTCAGCGACGTCTCGCGGTCCTTCGGGGACCTGTCGGTGCTCGAGGGTGTTTCCTTCGACGTCGAGGCGGGGACGGTCGCCTGTCTCGTCGGCCCAAACGGGTCGGGAAAGACGACGCTGATCCGGATCGTCGCCGACCTCCTGGCCCCAGACGCGGGATCGGTCTCTGTTGCCGGCAGCGGGGACGACGAGCGAGCAGTCGGGTACCTCGCACAGCAACCCGCCTTCCGTCGGCAGTTCACCGTCGCCGAGACCATCTCGTTTTACGGTTCACTCGTCGATACGGAGACGGACGTCGAAGCGATTATCGACCGCGTGGGGCTCTCGCCGGTTGCGGACAGGCGCGTGGATGCCCTCTCCGGTGGGATGATGCGCCTGCTCGGTCTGGCAGGGACCGCCGTCGGCGATCCCCCGCTTCTCGTCCTCGACGAGCCATCGAGCGGGCTCGATCCAATGATGACCCGCCACATCACGGACGTCATCGAGTCACTGAGCCGCGAGGGCAACGCCGTCCTGCTGGCGACGCACGACCTCCGGTCGGTGGAGCGAATTGCCGACGAGGTGCTGGTGCTGGGCCGGGGTGGACTGGTCGCGAGCGGCCCGCCCGACGTGTTGCTTTCCGATACCGGGACGGAGACACTCGAGGACGCCATCGGCGCGCTGACTGGTCGGGACGAAATCGGTGTCAGGGCCGGTCGCCGCGGGGGTGAGGAGGAATGAACCCGGGTGACGCCCTGGAGGTCGCACAGCGGGAGTTCCTGACGGTCCTGCGGACGCCGATGCTCCTCGCTCTCGGGGCAGGATACGTCGCCCTCGTGACGGGGATCGCGTGGCTGACCGTCGCAGATGCATACGTCGCGCTCACCCTCGATCTTCTGACCCCGGTCGAGGTGCTGGTCCCGGTTCTCGCGTTCGCCTTCGGGTATCGCGCGATCCTCGGTGACCGTGAGAGCGGCGAACTCGAGACGCTGCGGACGTATCCCGTCTCGCGGCTCGACTACGTCGGGGGGGTCTACATCGGGCGTGCCGTCGCGGTGCTGGCCGTGGTGCTCTCGGGGCTGGCCGCGTCGGCAGCGCTGGTCCCGCTGAGCAGCGGACGAGAGCTGTCGTTTACCGCCTCGCACGCGACGGTCGACTCGCCGGCGCTGTACCTCCGCTTCGTCTTGCTCGCGGCTGTCTTCGCGCTCGTCGCGCTGGCTGTGGCGGTCCTCGTCTCTGCCGCGGCGCGGTCGAGCCGTGGCGGCCTCGCGCTCGCAGTCGGTGCCGTGATCGCTCTCGTCATCGGCCTCGACAGCGCGTTCGCCACGGCCCTGACGGGCGGCCTCCTGTCGGGTGACAGCCTGACGGCGTTGCTGGCGCTCAGCCCAAACAGCGCGTTCAGAAGTCTCGTCTTCGGCCTGAGCGTCGCACCGACGGGGGCGTCGGTTCCGGCGGGGCCTGGAACAGCTGTCGCTCTCGTCGGCCTCGTCGGGTGGTGGCTGCTCGCCCTGGGGGTATCGATCGTCACAGTCTGGCGGACCTGATCGGCGGCGAACACCATCTATAAATTCGTCACGGACCTCCTATCCCACATGAAACTCCGGAACGCCCTGGGCGTCGCAGCGGGAGCCGTCGGGATGACGGTCGCCACGAACAAGCTACTTTCAGCCCGAGCCGGGGAGTTCGATCCGTTTCTCGATGGTGAGCAGGGAACCTACCGCTGGCGCGGGTTCGACGTCGCCTACACCGAGGCCGGCGACCCCGCCGACCAGGACCTCCTCTTGCTCCACGGGATCAACGCGGCGGGATCGAGCCACGAGTTCTGGCGAGTCTTCGACGAGTTGAGCGAGGACTACCACGTCGTTGCGCCGGATCTGCCGGGATTCGGACACTCCGACCGCCCGCCGCTGCTGTACTCGGCGTCGCTGTACGCGACCTTCGCCGGCGACGCCATCGAGGAGCTGACCGACGAGCCGCCGGTCGTCGTCGCATCGTCGCTGTCCGGGGCCTACGCCGCCATGGGCGCCCACGAATCCGAGGTCGCGGAGCTGATCCTCGCCTGTCCGACCGACAGCTCGATGGGCGGCCGGCGGACCTGGCTGCGCTCGCTTTTCCGCCTGCCGGTCGTCGGCCGGGGGCTGTACAACCTGATTGTGAGCAAGCCGGCGATCCGGCACTTCCACGCCGATCACGGCTACTACGACACGGACAATCTCACCGAAGCGGTGGTCGACTACGAGTGGACTTCGGCCCACCAGCCCGGCGCCCGCTTCGCGCCAGCCTCCTTCGTCAGCGGCTTCCTCGATCCGGAGGAGGACCTGGACGACGTTCTCGCCGGACTCGACGCCCCCACGACCCTCGTGTGGGGCCGCGAGGCCGACATCACCCCACTCTCGGAAGGGCGACGGCTCGCCAGGCGGGCCGACGCACGACTCGTTGTCTTCGACGAGACGTTCCTGCTCCCACACGCCGAACACCCCGAACAGTTCCTCGAGGTCGTCCGCGGGGACCTGACCGGCGAAGGCTGAAACGGTTCAGCCAAACATATCGATCGAATTGTACGGCCGTCGCTCCAGGTTCTGGTCAGGGTTGTCAAAAGTGGAAAGGGTGGGTGGTGGGGTGGCACAGGCACCTTGATGGTGCCCTACTACCGATTTAACCAGCAAGGGTATTAAATTTAATGGTCAAAATATTATATTCGATAATAGTAGTTCTGGCGTGGGCGACGTATCCGCCGGCGATTTTGCTGCTCGCGGATTGCTCACAGCAAAAATGCGTGGGACCGGATTTGAACCGGCGGACCCCTACGGGACAGCGCCCTCAACGCTGCGCCGTTGGCCTGGCTTGGCTACCCACGCACCGTGTGCATCTCCCCCTATCCGACGGTTGGCTAAAAGCACTTTCGTTTGCGGCCGCGGAAAGCGGTCAATTCAAGACGGAGAATCCGCTACCGGACGCATGGCCAAATACTCGACCGGCGGTGGGGAAAGCAATGCCGGCGAGAGCTGTGAACTGTGTGGGGACTCCGACGTGTCCCTCCGGACTGTCAACGTCGCGGGCGCGAAACTCGAGGTCTGTCCCGACTGTGCCGAACACGACGACACGGCAAAGACAGCCTCGGGCGCGGGCGACGAGCGGGGGAATGACCGACAAAAGCGGGCCGCACAGAACACCGCACAGGTTTACGACGCGAGCAAGCCCGACCCCTCCCACTGGGAGGACGGCGCGGACTACGAGGACGACCGGCTGCCCTACCTGGTCGACGACTACGGGGGGCGGTTCACCGACGCACGACAGGACGCCGGCCTCCAGCTCGGTGAACTCGCCGCGGAGCTGGGTGTCGACGAGTCGGACCTCCTCGCGATCGAACAGGGCCGTGCGGCCCAGGCCGGCGTCGGCGGGTCCGTCGTGGCTGCCGTCGAGAAATTCCTGGACGTCGAGCTGGCCGAGGCGCAATGACTTCTGCTGCTGCGAGAGAGCCCTCCGTCACGGAGTTCGAAGCGACGGTCGACCGCGTCGACGGCGACGGCGTCGTCCTCACGGAGACGTACTTCTACCCCGAGAGCGGCGGCCAGCCGGCCGACCGGGGCGTCGTCGGCGGCCACGAGGTCCTTGACGTCCAGCGCGTCGACGGCGCCGTCGTCCACACCCTCGACGCGAATCCGGGGCTCGAGGCCGGCGAGACTGTCCGTGCCGCCGTCGATCCCGAGTACCGGACCTACTGCATGCGGGCCCACACCGCGAGCCATGCCCTCTACGGCGCCGGGCGACGACTGCTCGAGGATCTCGGGTACGGCGGGTTCGACATCGACGACGAGAAGGTGCGGGTCGACTTCGCCACATCGACCGACATCGACGACGACGCCCTCGTCGAGATGGAGCGGCTGGTCAACCGCGTCGTCTGGGAGTCACGCGAGGTGACCTGGGAGGAACTGCCCCGCGAGGAGGCCCTGGCACGCGACGAGGTCGCGTTCAACACCAAGACTGAGGAGGGCGTCACCGGCCAGGAGCAGATCCGGGTCGTCGAAATCGAGGACTGGGATCTCGCGGCCTGTGGCGGCACGCACGTCCGGAACACGCGCGAGATCGGCCCGGTGACTGTCCTCGACCGGTCGAACCCCGGCGAGGGGCTGACGCGCGTCGAGTTCGCCGTCGGGCCGTCCGGCATCGACCGCCGTGCAACCGAGGCCAGAGCCGCCCGGACGGCCGCGTCCGAACTCGATGTCGGGCCGACCGACCTGGACGACGCCGTGGCCCGCGTCGCCGAGGACCGCGAGCAACTGGCCGAACAGGTCGAGGACCTCCGCGAGCAGGTCGTCGAGGCCCGCCTGTCGGACCTCGAAGAGGAGACGGTCACTCGGGACGGTTCGGAGTGGCTGGCCGGCAGCGTCCCCAGCGACGACGCCAACGCGCTCGCGGAGTTCGCACAGCGCCTCTCCGGCGGGGCGGCGAACGTCGCTGCGCTCGTCGGCGAGAACGGGACCTACGTCGCGGTTGCCACCGACGGGTCGGCCGACGCCGGCGAGATCGTCGACGACGTGACCGCCGAGTTCGGCGGCGGCGGCGGCGGCGGACCGACAGTCGCTCAGGGTGGCGGCCTCGACGCCGATCCCGGGGCCGTGGTGGCGTTCCTCCGTGGGGGATGATCGGGCGACGGGCCCGATGGCGACACGCATTTGCGGGCCGCCGGCGTAGTACCGGCCGTGATAGCCGACCACGACGCGGTCGTGTACGACCTCGACGGTACCCTCGTCCGTCTCGATGTCGACTGGGACGCCGTGACCGAGGACGCCGCGGCGGTCCTCTCAGCCCGCGGCATCGACACCGCGGGGATGAACCTCTGGGACGTCCTCGCGCGCGCAGAGGAGGGTGGATTCCGTCCGAAGATAGAGGCGGTTATCGCCGACCACGAACGCGAGGGCGCGCGCACGGCGAGTCGCCTCCGGATCGCCGACGAACTGCCGACCGACGCCCCTGCCGGCGTCTGCTCGCTCAACTGCGAGGCGGCCTGCCGCATCGCCCTGGAGATGCACGGCCTCGACGCGTACGTCGACGCCATCGTCGGCCGTGACACCGTCGGAACCCACAAGCCCCACCCCGAGCCGCTGCTGACAGCGATCCGGGGTCTCTCCGCTGATCCGAGCCGGACACTGTTCGTCGGTGACACGGAGCGAGACGCCGAAACGGCACAGCGGGCTGGCGTCGCCTTCCAGTACGTTGCGGATCGGCAGACAATCTGATCTACGTCTGCATGCGACGCGCGTAGAGGTAGACACAGACGCCAGTCAGCAGCCAGACGAGCGCGCCGACCCGGACCGCGAAGACCGCGCGCTCGCCCCACGTCGGCAGTGACCTCGACAGCGAGAGCGCGGCGACGAGGGGCGCGCCGACGACGATCGTCACGACGAACGTGACCTGCATGACCCACCCGTAGTCGACCCCCTCCGGATCGGTCCGCTCTACCTCCGGTGTCACGGTCGTGGCTTCCGGGCCGACGGATAAGCCGCTGCCGGTTTATCACCGGTCGAGAAACGTCGAGAGCGCACTGTTGAACGCGTCGGGCTGTTCGACCATCGCCAGGTGGGCTGCCTCCTCGATCACCGCGAGCGTCGCCTCGGGTGCGTGGTCGGCGTAGTACTCGTGATACGCGCGTGGCGTGAGGCGATCGTACTCGCCGACGAGCGCGAGCAGCGGAACGTCGAGTTCCGCGATCCGGTCGCGAACGTCGAAGGTGTGGCAAGTCAGGAAGTCCCGTTCGGTGACTGTGCGACCGACCGACAGCATCGTCTCCCGGGACCGTTCGACCGCCCTCTCGTCGGCGTCGTGAAAGAGGCGGTCCTCGCCGTGGAGGAACTCGACTGCGCGCTCGAAGTCCTCTGCCAGCCACGACCGCAGATCGTCCAGCACGGCCAGCCTCGCGCCGGAACCGGCCAGCACCGCCGCAGACGGGTCGTACTCGCCGTCGAGGAGGAGCCGCTGGATGACCGCCCCACCAAGCGAGTTGCCGACCAGCACGTTCGCCCCCACTGCCTCGGCCACGGCCTGGACGTCCGCAGCGTACGCGCGAAGCGTCTCCGGACCGGGTTGGGCATCGACGTTCCCGGAGTCACCGTGTCCGCTCAGATCCACTGCGGCCGCCGGGTGTGTCGGCCCCTCGGCGCCGTACTGTGCCGCCCAGACCCGGTGTATGCCACCGCTGCCGTGGACGTACAGTGCCGTCAGGCCGTCCGCGTCCGGTCGCGTCAGCCGGTAGGCGGTCTCCCGGCCGTCGTGGGTGACTGTCTCCATGTGCCCGCGTTCGTCCCCCGGTCACTTCGAGGTACGGGAAGACACGTCGTCCGGTCGGTACTGTGAACCGCTTTTACAGAAGTTCATCTTACCCCGGTCACGTCACGCATCTGTTCGAGAAATATTTATATACTATTACTCCTTACCTCTTGTTAGGATGAGAATCAGAGAGCAGTTTTCGGAGGCAGACGTCGACGTGTGCCAGTACGAGTACGACGACAGCGTGGTGCTTGCAGCCGACTTCGGATACGTCCCGTCGGCGTCGGTCGACGTCGTCGGAGAGACCGTAATCGTCGTCGTCGACGGCGACCAGTTCGAGGTCGAGGTCGACGGTGGCGCGCAAGCGTTTATCAAAAATGGGGTCCTCACTATCGAGGTGAGTGCATGAGACTTACTGTCAAGCCTCTCAAGCAGAAGGACGCAGGGCGTGGACTCGCCGCGATCGACCGCCAGTCGATGGCCGAGATGGGCGTCGAGAACGGTGACTACATTCTTCTCAAGGGAGAGGAGGGTCGATCGGTCGCCCGCGTCTGGCCCGGCTACCCCGAGGACGAGGGACGGGGGGTCGTCCGCATCGACGGCCAGCTCCGCCAGGAGACCGGGACGGGCATCGACGACACTGTCGCGGTCGAGCCGGCCGACGTGAAGCCGGCAAAGCACGTCACAGTCGCGCTCCCCCAGAATCTCCGGGTCCGGGGCAACGTCGGCCCGATGATTCGCCAGAACATCAGCGGGCAGGCCGTCACCCAGGGTCAGACCGTTCCGGTCTCCTTTGGCCTCGGGCCACTGTCCTCGATGTCCGGTCAGAAGATACCAGTCAAGATTGCCGACACCGACCCCGGCGGGACGGTCGTTGTGACGGACTCCACGGACGTCGACGTCGCCGAGCAGCCGGCCGAACAGATAAGCGGGGGCCCGGAACAGCGGGAGACGCCGGACGTCACCTACGAGGACATCGGCGGGCTCGACGACGAGCTCGAGCAGGTCCGCGAGATGATCGAGTTGCCGATGCGCCACCCCGAGCTGTTCCAGCAGCTGGGCATCGAACCGCCCAAGGGCGTCCTCCTGCACGGCCCGCCCGGGACGGGGAAGACGCTGATGGCCCGCGCCGTCGCCAACGAGATCGACGCGTACTTCACGGACATCTCCGGGCCGGAGATCATGTCGAAATACTACGGCGAAAGCGAAGAGCAGCTGCGGGAGGTCTTCGAGGAGGCCGAGGAGAACGCCCCCGCCGTCGTGTTCATCGACGAGATCGACTCCATCGCACCCGAGCGTGGCGAGACGAGCGGCGACGTCGAACGCCGCGTCGTCGCTCAGTTGCTCTCGCTGATGGACGGCCTCGAGGAGCGCGGCGAGGTTATTGTCATCGGCGCGACCAACCGCGTCGACGCTCTCGATCCCGCACTGCGCCGTGGCGGCCGCTTCGACCGCGAGATCGAGGTCGGCGTCCCGGACAAGGGCGGCCGCAAGGAGATCCTGCAGGTTCACACCCGCGGGATGCCCCTCTCGGAGTCCGTCGACCTCGACCAGTACGCCGAGAACACTCACGGCTTCGTCGGGGCGGACATCGCACAGCTGGCAAAGGAGGCCGCGATGAACGCCTTGCGGCGCATCCGGCCGGAACTCGACCTCGAGGAGGACGAGATCGACGCCGAGACCCTGGAACGCCTCGAGGTCACCGAGACGGACTTCAAGCACGCGCTGAAGGGCATCGAGCCCTCGGCGCTACGGGAGGTCTTCGTCGAGGTACCCGACGTCACCTGGGAGGACGTCGGCGGCCTCGGAGACACGAAGGAGCGGCTCCGCGAGGCCATCCAGTGGCCCCTGGAGTACCCCGACGTCTTCGCACAGATGGACATGCAGGCCGCCAAGGGCGTGCTGATGTACGGCCCGCCGGGCACCGGGAAGACACTGCTGGCGAAGGCAATCGCCAACGAGGCAGAGAGCAACTTCATCTCCATCAAGGGGCCGGAGCTGCTCAACAAGTACGTCGGCGAGAGCGAGAAAGGGGTCCGCGAGATCTTCGAGAAGGCCCGGGCGAACGCGCCCACGGTCGTCTTCTTCGACGAGATCGACTCCATCGCGGGCGAGCGGGGCCGCCACTCGGGTGACTCCGGCGTCGGCGAGCGCGTCGTCTCCCAGCTCCTGACCGAACTGGACGGCCTCGAAGACCTGGAGGACGTCGTGGTCATCGCCACGACCAACCGCCCCGATCTGATCGATCCCGCACTGTTGCGGCCAGGTCGCCTCGACAGGCACGTCCACGTGCCCGTCCCCGACGAGGAGGGCCGCCGGAAGATATTCGAGGTCCACACCCGCGAGAAGCCCCTGGCCGGCGACGTCGACATCGAGCGCCTCGCGCGGCGCACCGAGGGCTACGTCGGCGCCGACATCGAGGCAGTCTGTCGCGAGGCCTCGATGGCGGCCACGCGGGAGTTCATCAACAGCGTCGACCCCGACGATGTCGGCGAGAGCGTCGGGAACGTCCGCGTGACCGCCGATCACTTCGAGCAGGCCCTAGAGGAGGTCCAGCCGAGCGTCGACGAGGAGACCAGGGACCGTTACGAGGAGATCGAACAGCGCTTCGACAGGCGCGACGCCGAGGTCGAAGAGGACCGTGTCGGTCGGACCTTCCACTGACTCATTCCGGCGGTTGAAGTAGCTCCTCGCCTTTCTACGCCCATGCGCCTCCACTGGCACCGCCGTGACCTCCGGGTGGCAGACAACCGCGGGATCGCCACCGTCGACGACGAGACGATCCCGGTGTTCGTTTTCGATCCTGCCGTTCTCGAACACGGCGCGCCACCACGGGTCTCCTTTCTGCTCGACGCCCTCCGGTCACTCCGGGCGGCGTACCGCGAACGCGGAAGCGACCTTCTCGTGATCAGGGGCAATCCCCGCGATGTACTCCCCGAACTGGCCGAGGAGTACGGCGCCGATCTCGTGACCTGGTGTGAGGGCTACTCGGGGCTGGCCCGCGAGCGCGACGCGGCGGTCCGGCGGGCGCTCGCAGAGGCCGGCATCGAACGCCGGGCGGTCCACGATGCCGTCCACCACGAGCCGGGGGCGATCACCACGAACGCCGGCGATCCCTACAAGGTCTTCACCTACTTCTCGAAGAAGTGGCACGACCGCGAGAAGGAAGCTCCGGCGGATCCGCCAAAAGCCCGCAGTCTCGCCGGTGTATCGGGCGATTCTCTCCCTTCGCTCGGCGATCTCGGATTCGACGAGCCCGAAGCCGAGATTCCGCCCGCGGGGACCGAGGTTGCCCGGGATCTGCTCGCGGATTTCTGTGCTGAAGACGTCTACCGCTACGACGACCGCCGGGACTATCCGGCCGAAAGATGCACCAGCCACCTGTCCCCGCATCTCAAGTACGGGACGATCGGTGTCCGCGAGGTGTACGAAGCCACGGAGCGGGCACGCGCGGAGGCCTCCAGCGAGGACCAACGGGAGTCCGTCTTCGAGTTCCAGGACCAGCTGGCCTGGCGGGAGTTCTACACGCAGGTGCTGTGGGACCGGCCCGACGTGGTGACGGCAAACTACAAGCAATACGAGAACGACATCGAGTGGCGCGAGGACCCCGAGGGCCTGCAGGCCTGGAAGGACGGCGAGACGGGGTATCCAATCGTCGACGCCGGGATGCGCCAGCTCCGCGCGGAGGCGTACGTCCACAACCGCGTGCGGATGATCGTCGCCTCCTTCCTGACGAAGGACCTGCTCGTCGACTGGCGGGAGGGGTACGACTGGTTCTGCCGGAAGCTGGTCGACCACGACACCGCAAACGACAACGGCGGCTGGCAGTGGGCTGCCTCCACGGGCACCGACGCACAGCCGTACTTCCGGATTTTCAACCCGATGACACAGGGCGAGCGCTACGACCCCGACGCGGCGTACGTCAAACGGTACGTCCCCGAACTGGAAGGCGTTCCTGCGGCGACGATCCACTCCTGGGGCGAACTCGACCCCGGGACGCGGGAGATGCACGCGCCCGAGTATCCGGCCCCGATCGTCGACCACAGCGAGCGCCGCGAGCGGGCTCTCGAGACCTTCGAGCGGGCTCGTGGCGATGGGTGAGGGTGGCTCCGGGCCACCGACCCGTGTGAAACCGTCCCGTTCGGTTCCTCAAGCTTTAATTGGTCTCCGGTCGATACAGTGTAACGGAGGGATTTCATATGGCTGAACATTCAGACCCCGAACTGCCGCCACTGCCGTACGACTACGACGCACTGGAGCCACACATCTCCGAGCAGGTCCTCACCTGGCACCACGACACCCACCACCAGGGGTACGTAAACGGACTCGCCAGCGCCGAGGAGACGCTCGCCGAGAACCGCGAGAGCGGCGACCACTCCTCGACCGGTGGTGCCCTGCGGAACGTCACCCACAACGGCTGTGGACACTACCTCCACACGCTGTTCTGGGAGAACATGCACCCCGACGGCGGTGGAGAGCCCGAGGGCGACCTTCGCGACCGCATCGAGGCCGATTTCGGCTCCTACGAGGGCTGGAAGGCCGAGTTCGAGGCCGCGGCCGGCGCCGCGGGCGGCTGGGCGCTGTTGGTGTACGATCCCGTCGCCAAGCAACTGCGCAACGTCGCCGTCGACAAGCACGACGACGGCGCGCTGTGGGGTTCCCACCCGGTCCTGGCACTGGACGTCTGGGAGCACTCCTACTACTACGACTACGGCCCCGACCGCGGGAGCTTCATCGACGCCTTCTTCGAGGTCGTCAACTGGGAGAAGGCCGCCGAAGAGTACGAGAAGTCCCTCGACCACTTCGAGTAGGCGACGCGTCGGAAGGTCGCGACCACCGCTTTTTTTATCGAGGCTGGCCGCCGAGCCACAGCAGTCACGCGCGCTACTCGTCCACCCGCCACGTGCACGGGGACGGGAGATGTCACTCAACGGTTACCGTAATTTATGCCCACGCGGTGGTTGGGTGGCGCCATGGGCGTCGACGACACAAACCCGATCGCACGACCCGCCGACCCGCCAGGAGACCCCTCGACGCTCGCCCGCGAGCCGGGCGCGACAGTCGACGAGTACGTCGACCTCGCAGAGGACCTCCGCGCCCGCGTCGAGGGTGACGTCCGGTTCGACGAGTACGCACAGATCCTCTATGCCACCGACGGGTCGATCTACCAGGCCCGCCCGGCCGGCGTCGTCTATCCCCGAACCGTCGCCGACGTTCAGGCCGCTGTCGAGGTGGCGACCGACCACGAGGTGCCGGTCCTGCCCCGCGGTGCTGGCTCCTCGCTCGCCGGCCAGACCGTCGGCCCCGGCTGTGTCGTCCTCGACATGTCCCGGCACATGGACGGCCTGCTCTCGGTCGACCCCGAGTCTCAGACCGCGACAGTCCAGCCCGGCATCGTCCAGGACGACCTCGACGATCACCTCGCGGAGTACGGGCTGAAGTTCGCCCCCGACCCCGCATCCTCGAACCGGTCGACGGTCGGCGGCGGCATCGGCAACAACTCCACGGGCGCACACTCGGTCCGGTACGGCATCACGGACGCCTACACCGAAGCGGTCAGGGCGGTCCTCCCGGACGGCTCCCTCCTGCACGCGCGGCCCGTCGCCCTGGACAGCCAGGAGTACGACGAGATCGTCTCGAAGGACGACCGCGAGGCCCACATATACGAGACGGTTCGTTCGCTGATCGAGGACAATCAGGCCGAAATCGAGGACCGGTACCCCGACCTCAAGCGCCGCGTCAGCGGCTACAACCTGGATCGGGTCATCTACGAGAACGACGACGGCCAGCAGGTCATCAACCTCGCCAAGCTCTACGTGGGCTCGGAAGGGACGCTTGGCACCATCGTCGAGGCGACGGTCGGGCTCGTCACGGTCCCGGAGGCGACGGCACTCGCGCTGTACTGTTTCGACGATCTCGTGGACGCGATGGAGGCCGTCCCGGAGGCGCTCGAGTTCGACATCTCGGCGGTGGAGCTGATGGACGACGAGGTGTTCCGGCTGGCTGCCGAGTCCGACGGGTACAGCGAGTACGTCGAAGCCATCCCCGAAGGCACTGCCGCGGCGCTCATGCTGGAGTACGACTCCGAGTTACACGACGACTTCGAGGCGGCCATCGCGGCGACGAACGACCACTTCGTCGCCGAGGGCGACGCCTTCGACGTCATCGAGGCCTACTCGGAGGGGGCCCAGGCCGACATCTGGAAGCTCCGGAAGGCCGCGATCCCGCTTTTGATGAGTCTGGAGGGCGACCCCAAGCCCTACCCCTTCATCGAGGACGCGACGGTCCCGCCCGAGGAACTGGCGGAGTACGTCACCGAGTTCGAGGAGGTGCTGGAGGATCACGACACCTCCGCCGCGTACTTCGCTCACGCGGGCAGCGGAACGTTGCACATCCGGCCAATCCTCAACCTCAAGGCCGAGAGGGATATCGAGAAGCTGCACTCGATCACGGACGACGTGACAGACCTCGTCCTGAAACACCACGGCGCGTTCTCGGGCGAGCACGGCGACGGGATGGCGCGGACGGAGTTCAACCCCAAGATGTACGGGGAGGCCCTCTGGACGGCGTTCAAGGAGGTCAAGACCGCCTTCGATCCGGAGTGGTTCATGCACCCGGGCAACGTCGTCTACCGCGAGGGGCCCGACGATCCCGGCCCTGACAGCGACCGCGGGGTCGGTGCGGACAACCGCGACCACCTCCGGTACGGCGCCGACTACCAGAGCCTGGAACCCCAGACCGCACTCGACTTCTCCGACGAGGGCGGATTCTCGCATCTCGTCGAGCTCTGTAACGGCTGTGGGACCTGCCGGCAGACCGACTCGGAGACGATGTGTCCCACCTACCGGGCCTCCCGCGAGGAAATCCAGGCCACCCGGGGACGGGCGAACATGCTCCGGGCCGCAATCAGCGGCGAACTCCCCGAAGAGGAGCTGTACACCGAGCGCTTCCAGTCGGAGGTTCTCGACCTCTGTGTCGGCTGCAAGGGCTGCAAATCCGACTGCCCGACGGGCGTCGACCTGGCAAAACTCAAGGCGGAGGTCAAACACGAGTACCATCAGGAGAAGGGGACGAGCCTCCGGTCGAGGCTCTTTGGCAACATCGACCGCGTCAGCGCCATCGGCAGCGCGCTTGCGCCACTGGCTAACGCCGCACAGAAGCTCCCCGGGGCCGATCTCGTCGCCGAGGAGGTGCTGGGCATCGCGCCGGAGCGCGACCTGCCGGAGTTTACCAGCACAACCCTTGAGGACTGGTTCGAGGCCCGCGGCGGCGCGGGGGTCCCCCCCCACGAAGCCGAGGCGTCGGTGCTCCTGTTCCCGGACACGTACACGAACTACAGCTACCCCGAACCGGGGAAAGCCGCGGTCGAAGTGCTCGAAGCCGCCGACATCCACGTCCGGGTACTCGACAGTGACGAGATCGCTCCGAGCGGGCGCGCTGCCTTCTCGATGGGGCTGCTCGACGAGGCATACGACCGGGCACGGACGAATCTGGAGACACTCGCCCCCGACATCGAGGACGACTGGTCGGTGCTGTTCGTCGAACCCTCCGACGCCGTGATGTTTCAGGACGAGTACGTCGACCTGCTGAGCGAGGCGGGCACCGCCTCGGGGGCAGACGGTGACCGGGTCCACGACCTTGCAGCCGCATCCTACGGCGTCTGTGAGTATCTCAACACACACGCCGTCTACGAGGAGATAGAGTTCGACTCGCCGGACGAGAGCCTGACATACCACGGCCACTGCAACCAGAAGGCGCTGAATCGGGACTTCCACGCCGCGGCGACGCTCCGTGCGGCCGGGTACGGGGTCGACCACCTCGACTCCTCCTGCTGTGGGATGGCGGGCTCATTTGGATACGAGGCAGAACACTACGAACTCTCGAAGGCCATCGGCGAAATCCTCTACGACAAGGTGACGGCCAGCCCCGGCGACACGGTGGTCGCGCCCGGCGCGTCCTGCCGGTCACAGCTCAGCGACGACGACTTCGAGGGCGAGCACCCACCCCACCCCGTCGAGAAACTCCGCGAGGCGCTCGTCTGACTCACAGCAGCTTGTGAGCGGCCGTCGTGCTACTCGCGTTATTCGAGTGGCTGGACCAGTTCCACGACGTGGCCGTCGGGATCCTCGACGAAGGCCGTCCGTGCGCCGGCTTCGGGCTGGTCGCCGGGCTCCTCGACGACGCCGTGGTGGTCAATCTCCGCGAAGGCCGCGTCGACGTCCTCGACCTTGACCGCGATGTGGTCCCAGACCGTGCCGTCATCGAAGCTGTCCTCGCCGTCGGTGTCCGAGAGCTGGAGTTCGAAGCCGCTGGAGTCGGCGACGTAGAGGTTGCGCGTTCCGCCGTCGCCGGTCGTGAACTCCCAGGACTCCTCGAATCCGAGGTTGTCCATGTACCACTCGGCGGCGCGGTCGGCGTCCGAGACGTTCAGACACATGTGGATGGCGTCCATGTCCCGGTGATGGCCCGGCCCGGTCTTAAACGGGCCGGCTCGGGAACCGGAGTGTTTACCGGCCGGACCGCGCTACCTGCGGGTATGCCCGTCCCGCGAACCGAATTCGAGGAACTCCGCCCGCTGTCCTTTCGCGAGCCTGCGGAGGTGCTTGACGAGGACGAACTGTACACCATCTACGAGGTCGCCCGGCTGTTACAGGGAGTCGACCCCGACGAAGAACTCGACGTCGAGACAGAGAACGTTCTGCTCGACTGGGCGATTCCCTGGATGATGGCCCACGCCGAGGAGTTCGTCTTCGCGGAGCCGAGACGCGACGACGAGCCCGGATATTACGGCCTCAAGCGATGACGCTGCTGGTGGCTGGCGCGGATCAGGTCGACGCGGGGAAGACGACCTTCGCGGCGGGGCTGGTGGCACACACCGGCGCAGTCGGGTTCAAGCCCCGCGCCGGGAACGACTACTGGTTCCACCACGACGACGTCCGGGCGGCAATCGAGCGCGAGAGCCTGTTCGGCGGCGACGCGAGGACGCTGGCAGCCGCGAGCCCCGGGACGCTCGACCCGGAGGATATCAACCCGGTCCACCGCCTCTGGCGCCCTTCGCCTGGCCCCGACCAGGGGCTGCTCGGACAGGACGACCGGAAGTTTCTCGTCGACCGGGCCGGCGAGCGCTTCGTCGTCAACGGGACTGTCGATCTCCCCAACGCCATCCTCGACAGCCTCCCACTTTCAGACGCCGTCGCCATCTCCTCGACAGAGGAACTGAACGCCGTCACCGAGCGCTATCACCTGCCTGCGCTGGATGCACTCGCGGATACCGTGGCGAGAGCCGACCGCGCAGTCGTGGAGTCCTACGGGGACATCGCGCGGCCGCTGCAGGACATCGATCCGGACGCCGTGGCCGTCGTCGAACCGCTCGCGCTCCGTATCTACCGCGGCTCCCGGTTCGTGCGCGCCTGCGAAGTCGCGACACGCAGCCCCTACGAGGGGCAACTGGAGGAGCGTGTCGGGTCCGTGGAGAATCTGGTCGACCCGGTCGAGAGAGTCGACCTTCCGCCTCTCGATGGTGGGACACGTGCAGACCCTTCGGCGGTCGCAGACGCGTACGAAGCCGCCTACGAGCACCTTCTGGCCGTCGCCGAGGGATGGGCCTAGGCCCGCATTCGCGCAGCCTGGAGCGCGAGTTCGACGTCCTGGTAGGGGTCAGCCGTGACGCTCGGACCGTGGCCGGTGTGCATCGCGTCGAGAGATTCGTCGACCGTATCGAGGACGCCCTGGATGCTGTCGATCAGAAGTTCCCTGTCGCCTTCCTCCAGGTCGGTCCGGCCGAACCCGCCGTTGGCGAAGACGAGATCACCCGCGAACAGGACCTTCGATGCGGGCGAGTAGAAGCAGAGGTGATCGTTCTTGTGGCCGGGGGTGTGCAGCGCCTCGTAGCCGTGGTCCCCGAGTTGGACCTCCTCGCCGTCGGCGATGGTGTGGTTGACGCCCTCGAAGCTGTCGTCGAATCCCCACACGTCGACGTCGAAGGCCGCGACGACGTCGTCGAGCGTTCCGACGTGATCCGGATGGGTGTGCGTCAGGACGACGGCGTCGAGATCACCGACGTGCTGGCGGGTCTGTCCGACCACGTCAAAGCCGTTGCCGGTGTCGACGAGGACGGTGCGGTCGCCGTCGACGAGGAAGACGTTGCTCGTAAACCCCTGCTGGGCCGCCGCGAGGTTCTGAATCATGTCGAGTTGTAGACCGGCCCCGGGTTAGTGGATGTCGGTCCACCGGCGACGTGATTGGGTTACCCACAAGGCTTTGTACGATGACAAATAAAATTGGGGAAGGAAATGGCAAACTTGGATCCAGTTGTCCTCATCGTCGAGGACGAACCTGACGTAGCCGAGACCTATCGGCTTTGGCTCGAGGAGGACTATGACGTACGGGTCGCACAGGATGGGGACGAGGGGCTCGACCTCCTCGACGAGTCGGTCGAAGTGGTGTTGCTCGACCGCATGATGCCCGGGCTGTCCGGCGACGAGGTGCTCGAACACATCCGGGATGAGAATCTCGGGTGTCGTGTCGCGATGGTGACTGCCGTCGAGCCCGACTTCGATATTCTGGAGATGGGCTTCGACGCGTACCTCTCGAAGCCCGTCGGGACCGACAAGTTGCGCGAGACTGTCGAGAACCTGCTCGGACGCTCGGAGTACGACTCACTCCTCCAAAAGTACTACTCGCTCGTCGAGAAGCAGGCGACACTGGAGGCGACGAAGAGTCGAGCTGAACTCGAACACAGCGACAAGTACGACCGGCTGAAAGAGCAAATCGAGTCGCTCCGGGGCGATCTCACCGACACGCTCGGGGGCATCGAGGACGACGAGGACTTCATCGCAACAATCCGTGGATTCGGCGAGACCGAAGACAACTGACTATGTACGATATCGCTGACGTCATCGACGTTGAGGAGGCGTCGTCGATCCGGCCGGGGTCGAGCATCCTCGTCACCGGACCCGCGATGACTGGCAAGAAGGATCTGCTGTTCGAAGTACTCGCGGACGGGGCACGTGACGGCGAGGGGGTCGTGGCGGTTACGACAGGCGACCGTGCGGAAGTCGTGGTCGACGACATCGAATCCCGGGCGCCCGATGCGGACGGACACCAGTTCGGGGTGATCGACTGTCGCTCCGAGAGCGGCCGCGAGGAGGTGGAACTCGACTCGGGGGCGTACATCCACCGGGTCTCGTCGCCCGGCGACATGACCGGTATCGGGATTGGTATCACCAAGTGCTTCGACCGGCTCCACGACGTCGGCATCGACGGGGGCCGTCTCGCACTCGCGTCTCTGTCGACGATGCTCACCTACTCTGACCAGCAGACTGTGTTCAAGTTCTGTCACGTTCTCTCCTCGCGGATCGACTCAGCCGAGTTCCTCGGGGTGTTCACTATCGACGCCAGCGCCCACGACGAGCAGACGCTGCAGGTCATCAAACAGGCCTTCGATGGCGTCGTGGAGATTCGCGAATCTGACGGAACCCGCGAGGCCCGCATCATGGGCCTCCAGCCAAATCCGTCGCAGTGGATCGAACTCTGATAGTGATTGCTGTAACAGTTTACCGGAGCGACCGCCTGCTGTCCGGCGGTCGCATCGGTAATGGCTTACAGCAGTCACTATGAGTGCGCGGGACCGGATTTGAACCGGAGCGAGACGGTCGCTCACGGTCGTTCGCGCTGCGACTCGCAGGGTTCGAATCCTTGTGCGCATTTACGGCTCACGGGTTGTTCGCCGTAAAATGCGCGGGACCGGATTTGAACCGG
>JAZKRS010000029.1:0-33716 GCA_036626435.1 Haloarculaceae archaeon
TTGACCTTCTTGAGTGTCAGCGTTCCACGTCCGTTGGGGCCACTCTTCTCATCAAGTTCGAAACCCCGTTGGCGATACGTGAAACTCCGATACTCATGTGGCGCTTTCCAGTTCAACGACCCAACATCGAACCCCTTCTGCTTGAGTTTGCCAAGGTTTTCGATGTTGATTGCGATCTGCTCAACAGCTTGTTGGAGAACTGTTGAATACACTTTAGTGAGGTCTGTCCACCAGTTTTTCAGGTCTGGAATCTCGTCACGGACTTGTGTGACACGTTGTTTGACCGTGCCTGCCGATTCGGGAATGCGGTTGAATCGGTGTAGACTGTGGTTGTAGAGTTGTCGCACGGTGTCACGTACCCAGTCAAGTTGCTCCCGTTGGCAGCTGTCAGGGAACAACCGGTATTTGAGTACGTAATCCATGCGCCGTACCTGTATTCTGGCGAGTATAGTATTTAAAGGTGTGGTTGAAGTGTCGAGCGATTCATCCCCGCCCTACTCGCTCACCTTCGGTTCGCTCTTTGAGGACGGGGGATTCTCTTCCCGCCTGCTAAAATTGGGTGGACTGTTCGAGGTGCTCTTCGCTGGCGAGGGTGAGGACAGTATCGTGGATGTCGTCGACCTGATCGGCCTGTTCCTCGGCAGTCGCGGCAGCGTCGTCTACCTCCCTGGTGACGGATTCGGAGCGTTCGACCAGCTCGTCGAGCATGCTCGCGATCTCCTCGGTGCTGGCGGCCTGGTCGTCGGTCGCCTCCGAGACCTGCTCGATGCCGTCGGCTGCCTCCTCGACCGCCGTGACGACGCCGGTGAGGTCTTCGGTGGCGCTTGTGACCTGTTCGATGCCCTGCTCGACCCGGTCGTTGGTCTCCTGAAGGCTCTCGACGGTCTCGCGGGTGTCCGCCTTGATGCGGGCGACCATGTCCTCTATTTCGGTGGCACGCTCCTGTGACTCCTCGGCCAGCGCCTTGACCTCGTCGGCGACGACCGCGAAGCCCTCGCCCTCCTCGCCGGCGCGGGCGGCCTCGATGGAGGCATTCAGTGCCAGCATGTTCGTCTGCTCTGCGATGTCGTGAATGACCTCGACGATTTCGTCGACCTCGTCGATGCGATCCCTGAGTGCGTTTACGTCCTCGGTGACTTCACTGGCGGACGTGGCAACCTCCCCCATGACCTCCTGTGTCTCCTCGGCGCTTTGCTGGACCTCGCTTGCGACTTCGTCGGCATCGTGGGCGGTCTCTGCCACCGCGTCGCTCGTCGAGGCGATCTCCTCGATGGTCGCGCTGAGTTGACCGACCTCGTTGCTCACGTTGGTCAGGGTTTCGGATTGTTCGCCAGCGAGATCGGAGATGCGCTGGCTGGTGTCGGCGACCGACTGAACGGACTCATGCAGGTCGCCGGTCTGGCTGGCCACGTCGGAGACGATGTCATCGAGGGGGCTAATCATCGCGTTGAGCGAGCCGACTATCCCGACGAGTTCGTCGTCGACGTACTCGGTGTTCTCGATCGATGCCCGGGCCTGCAGGTTGCCCGCCTCGACCTCCGCCATCGTTTCCTGTAGCTCCGTGACCATCTCCTGGAGCTGTCGTTGCTGGAGTGCATCCTCGGTTCGGTCCCAGACCATCTCGACGACGCCCGCGAGTTCGCCGTTCTCGTAGATCGGCGCCGCACTGAATTCGATGTGCCGGTCATCCCCGTGTGCGTCCTTCATGACGCTCTGATCGGCATACAGCGTGTAGTCGACGTCCTCGACGCGGGGGACGCCGTACTCTTGATCGGCGCTCTCGGGCGCCTCGACCACCTTCTCGGCGAGTGTCATCGACCGCCGGCCGTCGTGGTAGAAGGCCGGCCCGAGCACGCCGTATTCCTCTACTTTCGCCTTTGCGTCTTCGAAGGAGTCGCCGGTGAGGCGTTCGACGGCCCTGTTCCAGTGGACGGGGTATCCATCGGCGTCGACGACGAACAGGGACGTGTTGATGTGATTGAGGATGCTGTGGAAGTCGAACGGAACTTCCCTTCCAGTTCCCCGGCTGTGCTGTACCCCTCCATCAGTCGTCTCTGTCGGTTGTTGTGAGTGGCCGTGATTCCGCCTGGCTGTACTGTTGTTCCGCATTAAAGAGGCAAATACTGGTGCGATAATAAATCTGTGTCCGGAATTATAACGTCTGATAACGCCAGTGTCAGCGCCCGTTGCCGTCGATCCGGTTGACGGCTTCGCGGATGTCTGCGGCCTCCTCGATGGTCTCCTTGATCTTCTCGCGACGGCGCACGTCGGCGGCGGCGGCGTCGTACGCGCGGACGTACTCAGCACGCGAATGTTCGTCGAAGGCGTGGCGAATTGCGAAGTACCCGTCCGGAACGACCGTGCCACAGATCTCGCACTCGATGCGAGGGTGGTCTGTGGCCTGGTGGACGATGAGATCCTCCACCTGGTCGAACGTCGCGTCGTCACCCTCGATGGCACACTCCCAGACAGCCATAGTAGCCGAATCGAGGCGGCCGGAGTGTAAAAACGTTCCTCACGCCCGCTTTTTGCCAGTGGGTGACAGCCGTCGATGTGGACACCAGCGATAGAAACCTCTAAACATCCGACCGTGAAAACGGCTGACCGTGACCGAAACGCGTGTCGATCTCCACGTGAAGGTGCTGGACGAGCGTGTCGTCGGCCGGGCCAAGGAGCTCGGTCTGGACGGTCTCGTCTACGCACCCCACTTCACACGGTGGCCGGACATCTGCGAGCGTGCTGGGGCCTTCTCCGACGACGAACTACTCGTCGTCCCCGGGCGCGAACTCTTCACCAGCGACTGGCGCAACCGCCGGCACGTCCTCGCGCTCGATCTGGAGGCATCGATACCCGACTTTCTCACGCTGGAGGGGACGATGGCCGAACTCGCCCGCCAGGACGCTGTCGTTCTGGTTCCCCACCCCGGCTTTCTGACCGTCAGCCTCCACCGCGAGGACATTGAGCGGTACCGCGACCAGATCGACGGGGTCGAAGTCTACAACCCCAAACACCTGCCCCGGGATAACCGGCGTGCCAGGCAGTTCGCGGCGGAACTCGATCTGCCGAAGTTCGCCTCGTCGTACGCTCACCTCCGCCAGACCGTCGGGGAGGCCTGGACGACGTTCGAAACGTCTATCGACAGCGCAGCAGACCTGCACGCGGCGCTCAGAGCGGGCGACCGTCGGGACGTCGGACGCCGGGAGGGGCTGGACCACCACGTCCGCTGTGGCCTGGAGTTCGCCCATCTCGGCTGGGAGAACTCCTGGGAGAAAATCGACCGCCTCTACCTCTCGGGAACCGAGCCGACACACCCGACCCACGTCGCCTACGACGGCCGGTTCGACGACGTTCGGGTCTACTAGACCCCCACATCTGCTGGGCCTTGAGGGCGGCTGGCAGCCCGTACTGGAGCAGGAGAAAGCATCCGGCAATCTCGCCACGCTTGTTCATCGAGTCAACGGTCCCAGGGTGTCGGTACATGCCTTTCCATCCGTGCCACCTGTTCGCTCATCGAACGCCGCCCCGGGTTGTCCCAGACGGAAAGAGACAGGTACCCCCGGCCGTCACCGGATGGTATGGACTACGAGACCCCGCAGTTCTTCCGTGTCATCAAGTACGCGGCAGACGCGGACCGGGACGTCGTCGACATGGTCAGCGGCAGCCCCGACTGGGATCCCCCGGATGCGCTCCGAGCGGGGCTGGCGACCTACGCCGAGGCCGACCCAGCCGACTTCCAGTATCCCGCGAGTGTCGGCATTCGTGACCTCAGAGAGGAGATTGCCGAGCGACGTGGCGTTGACGTCGAACAGGTCGTTGTGACGAACGGGGCCGGCGAGGCGAACCACCTCGCGATGGTCGGCGGCCTCGAGACGATGCCCGGCGACGAGATTTTGCTCGTCGACCCTGTCTACCCCTACTACGCCGGCCGCGCGAACTTCTTCGGCGCCGACACTTCTTTGGTCCCCGTCGCCAAGGACGGTCACGTCGACCCCACGGACGTCCGTGCAACCGCGAGCGAGAACACCGCGGTGATCGTGGTCAACAGCCCGAATAACCCGCTAGGGGTAACCTACGACGGCGGCACTGTGGAGGGGGTGATCGGCGTCGCCGAGGAGTACGACGCACTGCTGGTCAGCGACGAGGTGTACGACCACTTCGACTATTCGGGCCGGTTCGAGTCGGCGCTGTCGGTCGAGTCCCCGAACCGGATAGTCACGAACGCCTTCTCGAAGTCGATGGCGATCACGGGCTGGCGGGTGGGCTATGCGGTCTTTCCGGATCCCGACGGGCCGACCGGCGAGTTACTCGACAATGCCCGGACCCGACACATGCTGACGAACGTGACTGGCTCCCGCCCAGCGCAGGCAGCCGTCCTCCACGCGCTCAGGAACACCAGCCCCGCCTACTACGAGGGCATCCGCGATCGCCTTCGGGAGCGCATCGCGACGTTCACCGACGCGCTCGACGCCGCCGGCGCGGAGTACACCGAACCGGAGGGCGCGTTCTACGTGATGGCTCGCTTCCCCGACTATCCGGGTACCTTCGAGAACGTCGAGCGACTGATCGACGAGGGCGGAGTCGCCGGGATGCCCGGCGAGACCTTCGGCGAGTCGCGTGAGGCGTGGATACGCTTCTCGCTGACGTCTGACCGGATCGACGAGGCTGCCGGGCGGCTTGTGGAGTTTTTCGGATAGTTCCCGGTGGCCACAGGAAGGCGGTATCCATGGGTTCAAACCCGAGGGCGTCCCAGTACCTCTGAATGGCCGACGCCGACACAATCGCCGACAACTGGCCGGACTATTTCGGGTTCGACCAGCCCTACGACAACCAGGCCGATGCAATCGAGTCGGCGATCCAGGTGGGACAGGCGAACGGCTACCTCGCCATGGAGGGCCCCTGCGGGACCGGCAAGACGATGGCGGCGCTGACCGCGGGCGCGACGCTCGTCCGTCACGGCGCGTACGAGCGGATCGTCGTCGTCACACCCGTCAAACAGCAACTCCGGCAGTTCGTCGCGGATCTCCGAGCGATGAACGCCGGCCTCGACGAGCCGCTCGCGGGCATCTCTCTCGTGGGCAAGCGCGACCTCTGTCCGTACGGCCGCGAGGGCGTCTTCCCGGACGACGCCGGCACTCACGACAGGTGCGAGGACCTCCGCGAAGCCACGGCTGGCCTCGTCGAGAGCGACGGCCGCGCCGACGAGCGGCCGGTCGCCGAAGCTGCGGTGGGCGGAGCCGAGGATGTGTGGTGGGACCCCCAGCTGGCGAGTGACCTCGCGAAAGGCGCCCGGTCCGACGCGCCGGGACAGGGGACATTGAGCGAGGACGCACTTTCGACGGCGGGCGCGACCAGCCCCTACCGGCGGAGTCAGCCTGCTGGGCCGGAATCGATGGTCGAAGGGGACGACCCGCCGCTTTACTGCCCATTCGAGGCGGACTGGTACGCCCGCAACAGGGGCTCGCCCGTCGACTTCGCCGCTGGCGACCGTCACGTGCTCACCCCCGAGGAGTACCTGCCCCTCTCTGTCGAACGCGGAACCTGTCCCCACCGGGTGATGGGCGTCCTGCTGGAGGCCGCAGAGGTCGTCGTCGGCAACTACAACCACCTGTTCGACCCCGATTCGCGGCCGCTACTGGAGGCGGTTCTCGACGAGGAGACGTTCGTTGTCGTCGACGAGGCCCACCGCCTCGAAGAGCGCGTCCGGGACCTGCTGTCGGATCGGGTGGGCCGGTCGACGCTCAAGCGGGCGCGCAACGACTGCGCGACGCTTGTGACCCGCGCCCGCCAGAGCACAGACCACAGGACGCAGGTCGAGGACCGGCTGGCGAGTCGTGATGTCCCGCTTTCGGCCGTCGAGCGGGCGCGCGGTTTCTACGACGACCTCCTCGGATGGCTCGACGACCACGTGGGGGCCCATCTCGACGAGGAGTTCGGACGCGAGTGGCGCGCTACCGGGGCGGACGCACTCCCCGACAGGAACGTCGAGGTACCGCTTCGCGACCCCGAGACGGTCGAGACCGACGACCTGACGGCGTGGGCGGAGTCGGAGGGGTACACGGGCAATCTCTGGCGGTCGCTGTCGGGAGTCGGCGCGGCAGTCGAGGACGCCATCGACGACCTCGGGCTGGCCCGGACGCCGGTCTGTGCGGCCGTCGGGGCGATCATGGGCCGGTGGTGGGAACGCGACCACGCCAGCTACCTCCGGGAGATCGAACTCGAGCACTCGCCGGCCGACCCACGAAGCGTCGAGGAGCCATGGCAGGCACAGTACACCGCGGGGCTGGTCCTCTTCGAGTGCATGCCAGGCGAGACCCTCCGGGCGGTCTTCGAGGAGCTGGGTGGCGGCGCCTTGATGAGCGCGACGCTCGAACCACTCGATGTCTTCGCCGAAGTTTCGGGGCTCGAAGCACTCCGGAACGGTGGTCGGCCGGTCGTCGAGCGGACCTACCAGCTCCCGTTTCCGGAGGCGAACCGCGCGAGCTGGCTCGTCGACGCGACACCCTTCACCGCCCACAACCGCGGCGACCCGACCGAGAACGGTGACCCCGCGACCTGGAACCGCACCCGCGACGAGTACGCCCACGTCCTGCGGACGCTCGCGCGCTCGCCGGGCAACGTCCTGCTGGCCATGCCGAACTACCGGGAGGCGCGGTGGGCCGGCGCGTATCTCGCGGACGTCGTCGAGAAGCCGGTGCTGGTCGACGAGTCCTCCTCGAACGAGGAGACTGAACGGCTGAAACAGCGCTTTTTCGACGGCGAGGGGAAGGTGCTGGTGACGAGCACCCGCGGGACGCTCACTGAGGGCGTCGATTACGACGGCGACAAGCTCACCTGCTGTGGCGTCGTGGGCGTCCCGCTGGTCAATATCGGATCGCCGCGAGTCCGGGCGGTCCGTCGTGCCTACGCCGACACCTTCGGCGAGGACTGCGCATTCGAGTACGCGCTGACAGTCCCCGCGGTCAGGCGCGCCCGGCAGGCCATCGGCCGTGTGGTCCGGGGTGTCGACGAGGTTGGTGTGCGCGCGCTGGTCGGACGGCGATACACCCCGGGTGCGCGCCACAGCGTCCACACCTACCTCTCGCCAGGCGAACGCGAGGAGTTCGTCCGTCTGACTCCGGAGTTCCTGTCGGGTAAGATAGACCGTTTCTGGAAAGGTCACGCGGAGGGCAGCGAGTGATGGAACTGCGGCAACCGAGGCAGCCATCACAAAATATTTACACGCGCCCAAGAGCGTTGCAAGCGATGCCGGTCTGTCAGAACTGTGGTGGCTTCGTTACGGAACGCTACGTTCGGGTGTTCACACCGGAGGGGCACGAGGGTCCCCGCGTCTGCCCGAACTGCGAGGACAAGCTGCGCGACGGGGCCGACGTGCGGGAGGCGCGTTCCTCGCGGTCGTAGGCCGCCTTTCGACGGGTACACAATCCCTCAGCCGCTACCTGCTGTATGGAACTGGAAGTCGAGGCCGTCGAGGACGTGGACGAGTCGGCCGTTCCGGCGGGTATCGACGCCCCGGAGTACGTCCTCTACGGGGGGAAGGGTGGCGTTGGCAAGACGACGATGGCAGCCGCGACAGCACTCGCCAGCGCCCGCGACGGGACGGCGACGCTGGTCGTCTCGACGGACCCCGCACACTCCCTTTCGGACACGCTCGACGTGAATGTCCCCCCGGAGCCGGCCCGCATCCGCGAAGACATCCCTCTCTTTGCGGCCGAAATCGATCCCGAGGACGCGCTGACCGACGGGCCATTCGCCGGCCAGGGCGGCGGCGAGAACCCCCTCTCGGGGCTGCTCGGTGGCGACGCAGCCAACCCCCTGTCCGGATCGATGCCGGGATCCGACGAGGCCGCCGCCATCCGCCTCCTGCTCGAGTACATGGACGACCCCCGCTTCGAGCGGGTCGTCGTCGACACTGCGCCGACCGGTCACACGCTCCGACTGCTCGAACTCCCGGAGATGCTCGACTCGCTCGTCGGAAAGATTCTCACGATGCGCGAGCAACTGGGCGGGATGATGGAGGGGCTGCTCGGCGACGACGACGACGAGGGGATCGACAGCCTCCGGGAGTTCTCCCGGCGCATCGAGCGGTTTCGCGCGGTGTTGCGCGACCCCGAGCGGACGGACTTCCGGGTCGTGCTCGTCCCCGAGGAACTGAGCGTGATGGAGTCGGAGCGGTTGCTCGACCGCCTCGCCGAGTTCGGCGTTCCCGTGGGGACTGTCGTCGTCAACCGGGTCATGCAGGACCCCGCGGAAGTCGCCGACGTCGACGCCGACTTCGTCGCGCCGAACCACACCGACTGCGAGTTCTGCGCGCGCCGCTGGGAGGTTCAGCAGCGCGCCCTGCAACGCTCACAGGAACTGTTCATGGGCCACGACGTCCGTCGCGTCCCGCTCTTTCCCGAGGAAGTTCGCGGCGAGGACCTCCTCAGGATCGTCGCGGCCTGTCTAGAGGCGTGACTGTTCGCTTGCAGGCGTCAACGATAGTGTTATTATACTTCCTCGGGGATCGTTGTCCGTAATCGTCACCTCTCCACCGGAGTTGATGATGTGCCAGTGGACGTACGCGAGTCCAACTCCCGTACTGTGTGTCAGTGGGCCGTCTGACTCCACGCTAACTGCTTTCTGTTCTTGCTGTGGAATTCCTGGACCGTTGTCTTTAATTTGCACGGCGACGTGTTGTGATGATTCGTCAGGGGCGTCAACGGTGACGGCCACACGCGGTGTTTCCTGATCGTTGTGAATGATTGCATTCTCAATTACCTCGGTAAGAAGTATCTGACACGTTTCAGGGTCAAGATTGACAGCTACCGGTTCGGGATCGATTTCTACCGACGCCTCGGGATACGTCTCACAGATCTCGGCGTCGAGTTCTGATAGAACAGTTCGCAAGTCACACGCCTTATCATCCTCATACTCCCGACCAATTGACTGACGCATACGCGTGATCTTCTCACTCGTCTCGGCAAGTGTCTCGGCCTGGGTGAGAATTCGCTCGAGTTTTCCCCGGTGCTCCGGGTGCACCTCCTCGAAAAGTGACCTGGCGTATCCCGTGATTACAGTCAGCGAGTTCCGAAGATTGTGACGCAAGATGCGATGGAGATCCGAGAGCTGCTTCTCGCGTAACTTTCGGTCCGTGATGTCCAGTTGTACGGCGACAAAGTTCGTGATTTCACCGTCGTCATCAGTAATTGGAGCGATGGTCTGTTCAGCATAGAAGAGTTCGCCTGATTTGCGGCGGTTGACAAGTTCAGCTTCCCACACCTCGTTTGAGAGGATTGTGTCCCAGAGTTCCTCGTAGAACGCCTCGTCTTGTTTCCCCGACTTGAGAATTGCCGGCGTCTCCCCGACTGCCTCCTCACTTTCGTACCCAGTATCGGCTTCGAACGCTGGATTCACATACTCAACAATCCCTTCTTTATCAGTGATAAGTATCGCGTGACCCGTCTGGCTGACAGCTTCCTTGAACAATTGGCTTTCGTGTCTGGACTCAACACGCTCTGTGATGTCATGAATGATCGAAAAGAGGAATATCTCGCCGTCAAGTTCCAGCGGGGAGGAGTGGACTTCAACGGTTCGCATCTCCCCGGAGGCGAGTTGATGTTTGAATATGAACTGATTTCGGTCCTCTCGCCTGGCACGTTCACGCTCGCGGGCCACCTCTGCTGGGGGGAGAGAATTAATTTGCTGGTGCGTCATATCTGTCAACTCCTCCGTAGCGTACCCATAGAAATCAGCGGCAGCGGCATTCGCTTCGATGATGTCTCCGGAGTCCGGGGCTATCAGCAGCATCGGGGCACTATGAAACTCAAACATCTTCCGGAAGCGACCTTCAGTCTGTTTCCGCGTGGTGATATCCCGCAGGACGACGAGTGCGCCGACCAGCTCCTCGTTATCGGTAAAGCGACTGATTCGTGCTTCAGCGGACAGTGACTGTGCCACTGGTGCTGTCTTGGGGTGAGACGTCTCTAATTCAACTCTGCACTCCTCTGTGTCGTCTTCGAGAATGTCTTCAATACCCCTCGTGAGTGATTCGAACCCGTCGGTAATGTACTCCTCAATCTGTGTGAGTGATTTACTTTCGAGAGTTCCCTCAGACCCTGTTGTAACCCTCTCCAATCGTTCGGTAGTAAAGACGATAGTACCAGCAGAATCAACGACGAAGAGTGGCTCCCGAAGGTTTGCCAGTATGGCACGGTCAGAAATCTGTTCAGGTTCGGAGGTCATTGGTGTTGTTTTTTCAGTACAATTACTATTCTGTTGTCGTCGGGCATCCACTGCCGTTGCGATGCTGGGTGGTCAAAGCCGATCTTCGTATTCTCTGTCATGCGATTGATTGGATAAACGGCTGTACTCTGGCCGACCCAAACCGAACCGGCCTGAGCGTTTCGCCCGCAACCACCGTTCATATCCTTGCAACACGACAGCGATACTAAAACCGTTTTGCGTTCTGCGTTAATAAAGCCACGGCGCGAGCGATTGCTGGCAGGACTGTTCATCCCGCATGAAGTCTCTCACCACTCCGGGGTGCCGAATATACCGGTCGACGTAACTTTTGATACGTCTCAGCCGGACGTTCCCGGCTGAAAGTATCAGGGCTTACGTCGACCGGTATAACTTCAGGCTGGCCGTTCGATATACTCCCCGTAGAATGTTTTGTATAACCCAATTATATCACCAACATATATCACGGCTGCCTCAGTAAGTTGACCTGGACAATGGCATTCAGCGATCAACTCCTCGAAGAAGGGGCCCACATCTGGGAGGCTCAGAAGGAGCATCCGTTTGTCGTGGAACTTGCCGAAGGGGATCTGGATGAATCGGCTTTCCAGTACTGGCTCAAACAGGACTATCGGTATCTTCTCGACTATGCTCGGCTGTTCGCTATTGCGGGCGCAAAGGCGCAAAGCGAGGAGACGATGGCGGACCTGTTGCAGATAGCCCACAGCACTCTCAGCCACGAAATGGACCTGCACCGCGAGTTCGCCAGCGATTACGGCATCTCCCGTGAGGAACTGGAGAGCGTCCAGAAGTCACCGACCTGCGAGGCGTACACCAGTTTCCTGATCCGGACAGCATACGAGGGTTCTATTGCCGAAATCAGTGCAGCGTTGTTTCCATGCGGACAGGGCTTTCTGGACATCGGCGAGCACACAGCCGAACTCGCTACGGAAGCCCATCGATACACCCCATGGATCGAGATGTACACCAGCGAGGAATTCCGGGACGTCGTCGGCTTGATGCGGGGTTTCGTCGATCAGTGTGGTCACCAGTATCCAGGTGAGCACGATGCCATGCGCGAGGCGTTCCTGACAAGTGCACGGCTTGAGTACCGCTTCTGGGACGCCGCCTGGCGGGAAGAGGAGTGGTCCGTGTGATCGACGAGTCCGCGCAAGCCTCGGCCAACTACGACGAGTACACCCGAGATCGGAAGAGCACCCGGTTCACCGACTGGCTCCGTGAGCGTGCCGAACCCGACTGGACCCGGGCCATCGAACACCGTTTCACCCGCGAACTTGGCGCAGACGACCTCGACAGTACGGTCTTCCGACGGTATCTCGTTCAGGACTACGCGTTCGTCGGGGACCTGGTTGGCGTCTTCGGACACGCCGTCGGCGAGGCCCCAACCATGGAGGCGAAATCGCGGCTGGTCGACTTTCTCCGGACGCTGACCGCCGACGAGAACGACTACTTCGAGCGGTCCTTCGAGGCACTCGGGGTTCCGGAACGCGAGTACGCGAATCCCGAGCCTGCAGTGACGACGCGAGCCCTCAGGGACTTGCTCGGACGCGCTGCCCGAGAGGGCGGGTACGCGGAGACGCTGGCGGTCCTCGTCCCCGCGGAGTGGATCTATCTGGAGTGGGCCAGCGCGGTGGACGACGGGGAGCCCGACCGGTTCTACCTCGTGGAGTGGGTCGATCTCCACGCGAACCCCGAGTTCCGCGAGTTCGTCGGATGGCTGCGAACGGAACTTGACCGCGAGGGAGCCGCCGCATCCACCCGTCGACAGCGCCGGCTCGACAGATTGTTTCAGCGGACGGTCGAACTCGAGTTGGACTTCTTCGAAGCGGCATACGGTTCCGACGGAGGCACCCTCACGGTATCGTCAGACACCGAGACTGGGGGCTCCTGAGATGGTGAGCACAGCCGTCGCGCTCGGACTCACCGTCGCGACGCTGCTCGCCTTCACTGGTGTCGGCCTCTGGTACTCGCGGGGCCGCGTGGGATCGACGGAGGATCTCATCACGGCCCGCAACTCCGCGGGCGACGGGCGGATGACAGCGACGCTGGTCGCCTCGGTGATGGGCGTCTGGATTCTCCTTTCGGCCCCGGAAGCGGGCGCGAGTTTCGGTATCGCCGCCGTCGTCGGGTACGCGATCGGCGAGGCGGTCCCGATGCTCGCGTACGCGAAGATCGGCCCGCGGGTCCGCGAACTGATCCCGGATGGCCACTCGCTGACAGAGTACGCCCACGCCCGCTACGGGACGGCGATGTACGGATTCGTCCTCCTCGTCTCCGCGCTGTACATGTTCATCTTTGTCGCGGCCGAACTGACCGGCATTGCGGCCGCCCTCTCGCTGGTTGCCGGCGTCCCGCAGTGGCAGACCGCCGTCCTCGTCGGCGGGTTCGTCCTGCTCTACACCGGCTACGGCGGCCTGCGGGCGAGCATCTTCACCGACACGATCCAGGCGCTGCTCGTCCTCCCGCTCCTGGTGGTCGCCCTGGCCGGCGCAGTCCTCGCGCTGGGCGGTGCCGGCGCGGTCTACGACGGTGTCGTGGCCGCGAACCCGACGCTGCTCGACCCCGGGTTCGTCGCCGGCCTGCAGTTCGGCCTCGCGCTCGCCTTCGCCATCCTCGGGGCAGAACTCGTAAACCAGACGTGGTGGCAGCGCATCTACGCCGGCGCGGACGGCGGGACCGTCGCGCGGAGTTTCCGGACGGCCTCTCTCGCCAATGGCCTCATCGTCTTCCTCGCCGCCCTCTTCGGCGTCGTCGCCGTCGGCCACGCCGACGTCGTCACCGACGTCGCGAGTGCGGAGTACAACGCCGACGTCGCCTTCTTCCTCCTGCTCGAGTCGGCCTTCCCCGAGTGGATCGTGCTCGCGGTCGTCCTCCTCGCACTCCTGCTCGTGATGAGTTCCGTCGACACGCTGTTCAACGCCCTGGCCAGTCTCGTCACCGCCGACCTCCCGCGGCTCCTGTCTGAGCCCGGCGACCGCGCCCTCAGACTCGGCGCCAGGGGGCTGACAGTAGTTGTCGCCGTCGCCGCTATCTACGTGAGTCTCCGCGCACGCAGTGTCCTCAGGCTCTTTTTCCTCGCCGACCTCCTCGGTGCCGCAGTTGCCTTCCCGCTCGTGTACGGCCTCTACTCCAGGGGGCTGTCGGGCCCGGGCGCACTCGCGAGCAGCCTCGCCGGCCTCGCTGTCGGGCTGGTGTACTTCCCCGACCTGCGTGGATACATCACGGCGATCCCGATTGTCGGATCGGCGCTGCCGGCGGCGGATCCACTGTATCTCACCTCCTTCGGCGGGGCCTTCCTCGTCTCCACGGGGCTGACACTGGTTGCCGGCCGCCTCTCGACCAGCGAGTTCGATCTCGACGAACTCTCCCGGGAGGTCAGCCGACTCGAGGCACGGACCGACGGCGGCCGAGAGGGTGAGGGGTAATGGCCATCAGTTCGACCCTGTTTTCGGTTCTCCTCTGGGGTGCGCTGCTCGGTGTCTTCCTGGTCTTCTGTTATGAGATGTACGTCGTGACTGGGCACGGCGTGGGGGATCTTTTGAGCTACCGGAACGATTGATGTGGTTTTTTGTAGGGATACCACTTACGCCGGGTAATGCATCTCGCAGGTACAAATGTCACCCGAACGTGAGTATTCCGGGGCTGTACACGACGCCGAAACGGTCAGAACGGTCGGACAGCTCGTGAAGTACAGCCGGGAGCTGAACCAGAGCGAGACGGTCGAGGAGGTAGGAGCCTACGCACTCGAGGCTGTGGTTCACGTCATGGACGGCCATCCGTCTCCCACTGTCGTCGAAGTCCACAGCGGGAGCCTGCGGGTACTCGAGAGTATGTCTCCGGGGCGCGATGGTGGTGCCGAGCCGACCGCTGTGGAGCGGCGCTCGTACCGAACCGGGCAGACAGTCGTCCTCCCCGACGGCGAGACACCGATCGGGTACGAAAGCGAGGACACGGACGTCGTGACGGCCACGGGCCTGGGCGTCGATCCGCCGGAGGCTGCGCTGACGATTGCCGCGTCCAGCGTCTACGGCGACGGGATGGGTGACACCGGCGTCGTCGTCTCCGCGGAGTGGTCGTCGCTTCCGGCCGTCGAGGAACACCACGTTCGTCCGCTGGAGTACCTGGCAGATCACGTGGCGACGGCAATCAACAACATCCGCTCCCGGGAGCGCCTGGAGCGGGCGCACAACGACCTCGAAACGCGCAAGGAGATGATCGAGATGTACGACAGCCTGCTCAGACACGACCTGGGCAACGACCTCCAGGTCATCACGGGGTACTCGGACGTCCTCGTCCAGAGCCTCGAGGACGATCAGACAGCCGAGTACGCCGAGACGATCCGCCAGACCGCCCACGGCGCGGCCGACCTCATCGACCGCGTGGGCGATCTCGTCAAGACCCTCGAACGCGAGCGAGAGCCCACCCCCACCGACCTCCGGTCGGTGCTGGCGGAGGTCGTCGAGGACGTCGAGGCGAAGTACGGGTCTATCTCGGTCGAGTTCGACCCCGACACGGTGGACTGCCAGGTCTACGCCGGCGACCTTCTCGACTCGGTGTTCACGAACGTCCTCTCGAATGCGGCCGTCCACAACGACGAGACCGTGACCGTCCGGGTCTACACCGAGGAGCCAAACCCTGACACCGTCGTCGTCGGGTTCGCGGACGACGGCTCCGGTGTCCCCGCGGAGGTCCGCGACGAAATCTTCGAGATGGGCGAGAAGGGCCCCGACAGCGATGGCTCTGGGTTCGGTCTCGGGTTCGTCCGCGCGCTCACCGAGTCCTACGGCGGCGGCGTCCGCGTCATCGAGAGTGACCGCGGCGGGGCCGACTTCCAGATCACGCTCGAGCGGGCCTGATACTAACGGCTATAAGCCCGTGAGCGATTTCGACCCCCGGGGGGTCGACTATGCTCACGAAGTGATAGCTGTCAGTATGACCTAGTTGACGTCGACCGAGAGCCCGTCGCGGGCAAAGCGCACGTCGCCGTCGTAGTGGTGACCGACCGACTGGAGCATCTCCTCCTGGTTGCCCTGCGTGTGCGGATAGAGATGCGTCAGGTAGACCCGCCCGACCTCGGCGTCGGCCTCTGCCAGCGTCTCGCCGAGTTCGGACGGAGTCGGGTGATTCGAGACGTCGATCCCGTCGGGGAACGAACAGTCGTGTGCGAGCACCGCGGCGCCGTCCGCGAACTCGATCAGCCCGGAGAAGGCTTCGCTGTCGCCGCTGTAGACGAACGCCGGCCCACTCTCTCCGTGGGGTTCGAACCGGTAGGCCTGACAGTACATGGAGTGGCGCGTCTCCATCGCCGCGACGTCAAAGCCCGCAATCGCGTGGCGCTCGTCCCCGGTCGTCGGTCCCACCGTCCGGAGGGTCAGATCGAGACGGCCCTGCATGTACTCGTGGACGTCGAGGAGGTCCCGGATCAGCTCCGGCGTCCCCTCGGGGCCGACAATCGTCATCGCTTCCTGGCCGTCGAGCCAGCGCGCCTTCAGGAGCGGCAGGATATCGGAGACGTGATCGAGATGATGGTGAGTCAGAAGGAGCGCCTCGACGTGCTCGTAGCCGACGTTCGTCTGGGCGAGGCCGTGGATGACGCCGCTCCCGCAGTCGACAAGCAGCCTGTCGTCGCCGGACTGCAACAACAGCCCGGTCTGGAACCGCTCGCCAGTCGGCATCGCACTGCCTGTTCCCAGAAACGTGATTCGCATATCCCGAGGTCGTGGTCGCGCCTGAAAGGCGTTTGCCCTTTGGCTGTTCCGCAGCACCCGGGGCCGATCACCCCGGCGGCCGACGGACAGAACAATGATATGCCCCCGCATCGGACGGGAAACAACGCCCGGAACGATGACGTACAACCACGCGCGTGTACAGGAGTACTGGCAGCACGTCTGGGAGCGGGAGAACGCCTACGAACTCGGCGACGCGGCGGATCCGACCTACGTCCTCGGGATGTTCCCGTACACCTCCGGGACGCTCCACATGGGCCACGTCCGCAACTACGCCATCACGGACGCCTACGCCCGCTACCGCCGGATGCGTGGCGACGACGTCCTCCACCCTATGGGCTGGGACGCCTTCGGCCTCCCCGCCGAGAACGCCGCCTACGAGCGCTACACCGACCCCCAGTCGTGGACCGAGGCCTGCATCGAACAGATGCGCGAGGACATGGCCGATATGGGCTTTGGCTACGACTGGTCCCGGGAGATCACCACCTGCCGGCCCGAGTACTACCGGTGGAACCAGCACTTTTTCCGGGAGTTCTACGAGGAGGGGTTAGTCGAGTACGAGGCCGCGACGGTCAACTGGTGTCCGGACTGTGAGACGGTGCTGGCGGACGCGCAGGTCCAAAACCGTGAGGGAACGGAGGTCTGCTGGCGCTGCGAGACGCCCGTGGGCCGGCGCGAACTCGACCAGTGGTTCTTCACGATCACCGACTACGCCGAGGAGTTGCTCGCGGGGCTTGCCGACCTCGACGGCTGGCCCGAGAGCGTCAGGGAGATCCAGCGCAACTGGATCGGCAAGCGTGATGGCGCGCGCGTCTCCTTCGAGGTCGAGGGCCACGGCGACATCGACGTCTTCACGACGCGACTCGACACCATCTGTGGTGCGACCTACCTCGCCGTCTCGCCGGGCCACGACCTCGCCGGGGAACTGGCTGCGGGGAACGACGAGGTGGCCCGGTACGTCGACATGACCCGGGGCGGAGCCGACCACGACGGCATCTCCGGCGTCGAGACAGACGCGACCGCCGTCCACCCTGTGACGGGCGAGGAACTCCCGGTCTACGTCGCCGCATACGTCCTCGACGACGTGGGAACGGGTGCGGTCATGGGTGTACCCGCGCACAACGAGCGCGACCACTCCTTCGCGATGGAACACGACCTGCCCGTCGAGGGGGTCGTCGAGCCGGTCGACGGCTCCGACGATGGGTTGCCGGCAGACCCCTTCACCGACGAGGGAATGGTCACGAACAGCGGCGAGTACGACGGTCTCGCCTCCTCTGCGGCCCGCGAGCGTCTCCTTTCGGACCTCGAAGCCGCAGAACCCGACACGACCTATCGCCTGCGGGACTGGCTCATCTCCCGCCAGCGCTACTGGGGAACGCCCATCCCGGTCGTCCACTGCGAGGAGTGCGGTCCGGTTCTGGTCCCCGAGGCGGAGTTGCCCGTCGAACTGCCGGAGTTCGTCCAGACCACGGGCAACCCGCTCGAGGATATTGACTCCTTCGTCGAGACGGAGTGTCCGGAGTGCGGTCGCCCCGCAGAGCGGGAGACGGACACGATGGACACCTTCGTCGACTCCTCGTGGTACTTCCTGCGGTATCTCTCGCCAGGCCGGGGGGATGCACCGTTCGATACCGACCGCGCCGAGGAGTGGCTGCCGGTCGACGTCTACGTCGGCGGCGAGGAACACGCCGTGCTCCATCTGCTGTACATCCGGTTTTTCACGCGCGCGCTCGCTGATCTCGGGTTGGTCGACTTCGAGGAACCCGTCGAGCGGCTGGTCAACCAGGGGACGGTCCTCTATGACGGCACGAAGATGTCCAAATCGAAGGGCAACGTCGTCAACCCACACGAGTACGGCGCCGAGACGACACGCCTGTTCGTCCTCTCTGCGGCCCACCCCGAACGGGACTTCGAGTGGACGGCCCGCGAGGTCAGCAGCTCCTACGACCTCCAGCAGACGCTGTACGGGATGGTCGAGTCCTTCGTCGAGCGCGCCGCGGTTCGCGACGAGCGCCAGCCACACGACGAGTACGTCGACCGCGAGATCGATCGGACCGTCGCCGCCGCGACGGCCGACTACGAGCGGTTCCGGTTCCACCGCGTTGTCACGGAGATACGCAACCTCGCAGGGCTGCTCCGGCAGTACCGCGACTTCGAGGCCCCACACGGCGATGTCTACCGGCGCGGTCTGCGCGTGCTGACCAGGCTGATCGCGCCGCTGACCCCCTATCTCGGCGAGGAGATGTGGAACCTGCTCCGTGGCGACGGTATCGTCGCCCACGCCGACTGGCCCGAACCCGCCGGCGACGTCGAAGCGGACGACATAGAGCGCCGGCTGGTCCGGACGCTCCGGGAGGACGTCCGCGACATCTTCGACGTGGCGAACATCACTGACGCCGAGGAGATCGACATCGCGGTCGCCCCCGACTGGAAGTACCGCGCCCACGAGATTGCCCGCTCCGCCGACGAGGACGAGGCTCTCGTGGGCGAGATCATGGGCGAGGCCGATATTCGGTCCCACGGGGACGCCGCCCAGTCCTACGCCGAAGACCTGGCACAGCGAGGGCAGGCACTCGAGCGGATCCTCCCCCCGACAGAGGAGTACAATCTGCTCGACCGGGCGTCGTGGCTGCTCCGCGACGAGTTCGACGCCGAGGTGACGGTCCGCCGTGCCGAGGAGGGCGAGACGGCCCGGAAAGCCCGTCCCGGGAAGCCCGCAGTCCACATCCGATGAAATCCCGGGCTGTTTTATACTGTTCCGCCGAAGCAGGGGTATGACCGACGCGCCAGAGGTCGGCGAACTCACGCCGCCGGATCGGACGCTTCTGGGCCCCGGTCCGAGCAACGTCCACGACCGCGTCCGACGCGCGGCCTCCGCACCGCTCGTCGGCTACCTCGACGACTCCTACGTCGAAGTGATGGACGACGTCCAGGAGCTGTTGCGCTACGTTTTCAGGACCGACAACGAGTACACCTTCTCCGTCAGCGGGACGGGATCGGCCGCGATGGAGACGGCACTCTCGAACCTGCTGGAGCCCGGCGAGACCGCTCTCGTCCCGTCGAACGGCTACTTCGGCGACCGGATGGGACGGGTCGCCACCCGTGCCGGCGCCGAGGTGGTCACCGTCGACGCCTCCTGGGGGGAGCCACTCGACCCCGCGGACGTCGAGGCGGCCATCGAACGCCACCAGCCCGACGTCTTCGGGTTCGTCCACGGCGAGACGAGCACGGGCGTCCGACAGCCCGACGTCTCCGAACTCGCTGACATCGCCCACGAACACGACACCCTCGTCGTCGCCGACACTGTCGCCTCTCTGGGCGGGGCCGAATTCCACACCGACGAGTGGGGTGTCGACGTCGTCTACACCGGCTCCCAGAAGTGCCTCTCCGCGCCGCCGGGTGTCGCGCCCATCAGCTTCAACGACCGTGCCGTCGAGAAGGCACGAAGCCGGGAGGACCCAGTCCGGTCGTGGTACCTCGACCTGGACGGCGTCTGGGAGTACTGGGGCGAGGAGCGCAGCTACCACCACACTGGCCCGGTCTCGACGAACTACGCGCTGCGGGAGGCCTGCCGGCTGGTCGCCGAGGAGGGCATCGAGAGCGTCTGGGAGCGCCACCGCCGCGTCGCCGGCGCGATCAAGGCCGGCGTCGAGGCGATGGGCGCGCCGCTTCACGTCGCCGAGGAGCACTGGCTGCCGACCCTCAACCCCGTGCAGGTCCCCGAGGGCGTCGACGACGAGCGCGTCATCGAGCGGATGATGGACGAACACGGCATCGAGATCGTCGGCGGCCTCGGCGCTCTCGGCGGGGAGATCTTCCGCGTCGGCTGTATGGGTCACTCGGCGCGGCCGGCAAACGCCCTGCAGGTCGTCTCGGCTCTCGGGACGATCCTCGCCGACGAGGGTGCCGACGTCGATCCCGACGCCGGCCTGACGGCGACGCGGCGGACGCTCGACGAATAGAGCGGACCGGGACAGTTATACTGGCGGACGGAAGCCCTGATAGATGTTCGCCGGACACGATTGCGGCGAACTCTCTCAACCGTTCCGTCCGTCAGTATACTCCAGCCAGTCGGGGTCCGGCCGCGGCGGGCTGAAGACGTCGATGGCCAGTATCGTCCCGTCGCCGCAATTCTCCGCGCCGTGGGTCTCGTGACTCTCCAGCCGGTAGGAGTCGCCGTCTCCGACAGTGACCTTACCGGATTCTAAGAGGAAGGTGATCTCACCCGCATAGACGTACCCGACCTGTTCGTGGTGGTGGCTGTGTGTCGGGACGCGCGCACCCGGCTCCATGCGGACGTGCTGGATGCTCATTTCGTCGCCGGCGACCAGCTGTGCCAGGTGGACGCCGGGCTCGACTTCGGTCTCCTCGAAGGTGTCGCCTCCGGTGGTGTCCATACGCTTCCCTCGGGAGCCAGGGTAAAAAGAGCCTACCCGTCAAAGGCCTCGGTCAGCGCGGGCACGACGTCGAAGAGGTCGTCGACGATGCCGTAGTCGGCGATGTCGAAGATCGGGGCGGAGGGGTCGTCGTTGATTGCGACGATCGTCTCAGATCCCTTCATGCCAGCGACGTGCTGGACGGCACCGGAGATGCCGATTGCGATGTAGACGTCGGGGGTGACGACCTTCCCCGACTGGCCGACCTGGCGATCCTGGGGGAGCCAGCCGTTGTCGACGATTGGCCGTGAGGCGGAGACGATGGCGTCGAGCGCGTCCGCCAGATCGAAGACGATATCGATGTTCTCCTCCTCGTCGATTCCCCGCCCCACGGAGACGAGGACGTCGGCCTCGGTGATGTCGACGTCGCCGGCGCCGACCTCCTCGAAGCCGGAGACCGTCGAGCGGATCGCGCTCTCGTCGATCTCGGCGTCGAAGGCCCCGATCGTGGCGTCGCCGGTCCCCCCGGCGGCGGGCCACTCGCCCCCTCGGATGGTGACGACGGCGTTCTCGCCCGAGACGTCGACTTCGCCCTCCACCTTGCCGGAGTAGAGTTCGCGCGTGACCGTCAGCCCGTCTTCGCCGTCCAGCGCCACGGCGTCGGTCACGAGCGGCCAGTCGAGCTGGTGTGCGACCGCCGGCAGGTAGTCGAGTCCGTTGACCGAGTTGGGCGCGAGCAGGTAGGTCGGGTCAATATCGTCGACCAGCTGGGTGACGACCTGCGTGTAGACGTCGTGGTTGAACTCCTCGCCGTGATCGACGGTGTGGACCGCGTCGACGCCCTCGCGGTTGAGCTGGTCGGCGTACCCGTCGACGTCGCCGCTGACGACGGCGACGTGGAGGTCACCGCCAGTCGCGTCGGCCAGCTCTCGGCTGGCGGACACGACTTCGAAGCTCGCGTCCCGCAGTTCCCCGCGGCGGTGTTCGGCGACGGCGAGGACCGTCATGCCTCCACCCCCTTCTCGTGGAGCAGGTCAGCCAGTTCGCCTGCGGTCTCCTCGGCGCCCCCCTCGAACAGCGTCGCCTCGCCCTCTGTCTCGGGCTCGTACAGCGAGTCGAGCGTCAGCGACAGGTCCAGATCGTCGGCGTCGAGGCCGATGTCGTCGAGCGACTTCGCCTCTAGCGGCTTGCTCTGTGCCTGGCGGATACCCCGCAGGCTGGCGTACCGTGGTTCGTTGATCCCGGTCTGGATGGTCAACACGGCGGGGAGTTCGACCTCGGTCAGCTCCTCGAGGCCGCCCTCAAGTTCGCGATGGACGTGTGCGACCCCGGCCTCGGTGTCCAGATCCAGCGTGTTCACGACGGCGGCCCACGCGACGTCGAGTTCCGCTGCGAGCGCCACGCCGGTCGCGCCGAAGGAGTCGTCACCCGTCTGGACGCCCGAGAGGACCAGGTCTGGCTCTTCCTTCCGGGCGACGGCGCCGATGAGCCGTGCCTTCGTTGCGGGGTCGAGCACGTCGGCCTCGGCAAGCGAGTCGTCCCACACCCTGACGGCGCGGTCTGTCCCCTTGGCGAGGGCCTGCCGGACCGTCTCCTCGACGCGCTCGGGGCCGATGGTGACGGTCACGACCTCGACGTCGTCGTTCTCCTCCCCGATCTGGACGGCCTCCTCGACGGCGTAGTCGTCCCACTCGTTGAGGTCGTAGGTGAGATAGCGCTCGTCGATGCGGTTCCCCTCGATGTCGAACTCGTCGTCGACGGCAGCTTCCTCCGCTACCGTGACCAGAATTTTCATACGGGCGAACCTGCGGACGCAACCCCAAAACGTTTTCTGCTTCGCTCTGTCGGCCGACCACTGCTGTCTGCGAAACCGCGATCCTCGCCCCGAGTTGGGAGCCGGCCGTCACTTTACTCCTCGATGTCGGTCACGTCCTCGTCGGGGAAGGAGATCAGGTTCTCCCGGCCGATCCGGAGTTTGTCGATGCGGCCCTCCTCTTCCATCGAGGAGAGCAGCTGTGAGACCTTGGCGTTCGACCAGCCGGTTTCATTGACGATGTTCGCCTGTTTCATCCGACCGCCGTTTCGCTCCAGAAGGTGTTCGACCCGCTCCTCGTCGCTGAGTAACTCCTCGTCGATGTCCGGCCCCTCTTCCTCGACGGACTCGTCTGTCTCCGGTTCGGCGGTCGCGTCCTTTGTGGGCGATTCGTCCGCGGTAGACGTCGCGACCTCCTCGCCCCCGCCCGCCGGCGGCGAGGGCAGATCGTACCTCTCGCGCCGCGCGAGCAGGTACACGGCCACGACGCCGCCACCCAGGCCGACGGCGAACACCAGCAGCCACGGGATCGCACCCTGTGGATTCCCTGGCGGCGTCGAACCAGGATCGGCCTGGCCGGTGAACTCCGCGGCGAGAGTCTCCGCGGTAAACTCCGCCGGGCCAGTCCACTGGAGAGTGGACCGGTTGTCACGAACCTTGGGTGCGACATTGGAGTCGATCACCCCGTATCCAGGTGGCGCGCGAATGACCAGCGTGTCGCCACGCTCCAGGCCCGGCAGCCAGGTTTCTCCGTCGGGCCCCGCCACCAGCACGTCGTCGACGTGGAGGCGATCACCGTTGGGCCGGCCGAAGTTCGTCCACGTGAACTCGACAGCCAGGCGTCCGGTCCCGTTCTCGATCTCCGACTCCGGCGACGTCCGGCGCTCCACGGTGGTGATCGACATGTTCCGCCCGGTAGAGCGGCTGGCCTGCTCGCTCGCTCGACGGAACGCTGACAGCCCGAGATCCGACGTCTCGCCCCGTTCGAAGGATTGTGCGAGCGACCGGAACGCGTCCCGCTCGGCGTCCGTCGAGAGGGCAAAGCTCGCGGATACCGTCCACGTGGCGTCGCCGTCCGGCTGCAGGTCGGCAACCATCGTCACGTTCGTGCTACCGCCGGGGCCATCCGTCTGCGCGACGGGCCTATCGAGCCCCGCGGCTGCGTGGCCTGCGGCACCGAAGCCGAGGAGGGCGACGAGCAGGGTGGCAAGCAGGGCGCCGCGAGCCCCCAGGGACATACCTGCCTCTGCTATCGCCGGCGGCAAAACCCTTTCCATCCCTGGATAAAACGTTACGCGGGCGCATAAACTGTCTCGGCGGCGTTCAGCCAATCTAAGACGGTTCGCGGAAGTGACATGCTTTTTGTACTGGGGGCGGTATGAGTCAGTACATGTCGCGGACACCAGCGCTTTCCGCCCTCGCCCTCCTCCTGGCGGTCATGGCGATGACAGCGGGGGCCGCGAGCGCACTCGCCGCGGACAGCCCCCATTCCGACAGCGAATCCCCGACAGTTGACGGCTCCCCTGCGGACGTGACCGTGATATCGAACGCAACCAACTACCTCGCCGTCGGGACACCGGATCGACAGACGTACGCCCACAGCGACGTGGACGTGACGGCCGCCGCCGGGATGAGCGCCGAACGCCTCAAGCGGAGCCACGCCGACCGCGTCTTCGACAGGGAGTTCCAGTCCGCAGATGGGGACCGGCTCTCCCTCGTTCGCGACCGGGTCGGCAGCGCGGAAGACCGTCTCGACCGTCTCGACGCCCGGTACGATACGCTACTGGACGCGTACAGCAACGGCAGCCTCTCCCGGGAAACGTTCCTGCGCCGGGTCGCGCAGCTGTCGGCCGAGACGACGTCCGTCGAGGGGCACCTCCAGCACGTGGCGACGCGCGTCGACGAGTCGCCCGGGACGTCGCTGTCGGTCACGCTCAGTACCCGCATCTCCGACCTCCAGACGGAGCAGATCACGCTCCCAGATCCGGTCAGGCAGCGTGTCCAGGCCGGGCTCGCCGGACGGGACGGTTCCCCCATCGTCTACGTCGGAGCAACCGGCGACAGCCTCGTACTGGCAACAGTCGATGGCGAGGAGTTCACCCGCACTGCGACCGTCCGTGACGCGTACGCCCCCGACCAGCCCGACGAGTTCGAGGAAGCCGAGGGCCGCAGCGTCGTCCTCGCGCTCCGGCGGGGTGGCGACCTGTACCCGTGGGCGTACGACAACGCGATCGGCACCCCCCAGGTTCGCGGGTTCGGGAACACTGCTGTCTACCTGGTCCGGGTCGAACACCCGCAGGGCAGCCTCGAAACGTACCTCTCCGGGGGAACGCGCGATGCGTTCCACGAAACGCAAATCCTGCGCGCGGGGGAGGTTCCGGTAACTGCCACGACCAGCGCCCCGACCGACTCGCTCAACGTAACCGTCGAGACGACCTCGCCGACGGGCCCGATGCGTGTGTCGCTCGTCCAGCCGTCGACCGGCGCGCCCCTGGACGGCGCTGTCCGCGTGAACGGCGAGGAGGTCGGCCGAACCGGTGACGACGGGGAACTCTACACCGTCCAGCCCGCCGGCCAGTTCCGGGTCAACGCGACCACTGGCGCGAACAGTGCCGCAGTCTCCGTCTCGTAGGGGCCGAGATTTCAAGTGGGAAGCCGCGGCCAGCCCCGACCGTGTCCCGCGCCGTCTCCTCTGTCGTCGGAACGCTCTTGCTTGCGGCCATCGCTGTGCTGGCGGCGACGACCGTCGGCGTCGTCGCCACGGTCGAACCCCCGCCGGTCACCCCCACGGCCCGGCTCTCGGCATCGGCCGACGCGGGCACGGACCGGATCGCGCTGACCCACGAGACCGGCGATACGCTTGCAGTCTCCGACCTGTCGCTCACCGTCGCCGTCGACGGCGAGGAACTCGACCGCCAGCCCCCGGTCCCGTTTTTCGCGGCGCGGGGGTTCGAGAGCGGCCCGACCGGCCCGTTCAACGTCGCAACCGCCGACAGGACCTGGTCTGCGGGCGAGACAGCCGCAGTTCGGCTGGCCTCGACGAACGATCCGACGCTCTCACCTGGATCGCGAATCGAGGTGACCGTCGCGACCGAGGCGGGCGTCATCACGAGCGTCGAGACAGTCGCGAAGTGAACCGCTACTCCGGAACCTCGGCGATTGTGGTGATGGCGCGTGGACTCCCCGGACGAGCCTGCTGGATGTGGTGGGCGAAGCGCTCGAAGCCGGCCGCCGTGAACATCCGGTCTGCCTCCTCCTCGTCGTAGAAGAGCATGATCGCGTCGGCGAGCTTCTGGAAGACCGTCCGGTTGGGATAGTCCGGGCCGACGACGAGAACCTGCCCGCCGGGTCTGGCGACGCGCCGGAGTTCCTCGAGGGCGGTGACGGGATTGGGCCAGTACTCGATCGACCCCGAGGACCACACCACGTCGAAGGCGTCGTCCGCAAACGGGAGCCGCTCTGCGTCGCCCAGATAGAAGCTGACGGGGCCGCGCTTGCCGAGCTTGCCGAACGCGCGGTCGAGCTGGTGGGGGCTCTGGTCGAGGCCGTGGACGCGTTCGGTCTCTTCGAGGAGCCGCTCGGTCGCGAAGCCGGTGCCACAGCCGACGTCGAGCACGCGGTCGCCGGGGCCGATGTCGAGCATCTCGACGGCTTCGTCGCGCATCGCCTCGTTCCAGATGAACGGGTTGATGCGGTCGTAGACCCGCGAGAGGTACTTGTAGAAGACTCGCGCGCGAGACTTGTCTTCGAGGACGCCCATTACCGCGACTTGGGCTCTCGATCCCATAACTCCCCGGATTCGGCGGCCGAATCCCGAGTTCGTTTTCGCAACTACCAAATAGGCATTGGTGGTACATTCGCGTGATTGACGAATGCCAGAGACACAGGTACTCGAGCGCATCAAGGACGCCGAGCGCGAGGCCGACGAGATCGTCGCAGAAGCGAGAGAGGACGCCGACGCGCGAATCGAAGAGGCCCGCGAGGAGGCCGACGAGATCCGTGCGCGAGCCCGCGAGGAGGCCGAGTCGGAGGCAAGCGCCCGCCTCGAGGAGGCTCGCGGGGAGATCGAGGAGACCTGCGAGGAGATACTCGAGGAGGGCCACGAGGAGCGCGAAGCGCTCGTCTCGGCGGCCGAGGAGCGCACAGACGACGTAACCGAGCACGTTGTGGACCTGTTCGAGGAGGCGGTGCATGCTCAGACCTGAGCGCATGAGCCGCATCTCGGTGACGGGCGCAAAGCGCGTGATGGACGACGTCATCGAGACAGTCCACGATCTCCAGCTGTTGCACGTCACCGAATACGACGGCTCCTGGGACGGGTTCGAACCCGGCGACCCCGTCGAGGGCGCGGACGAGGCCTCACAGAAGCTGGTCACCGTCCGCGCACTGAAGACGACACTCGGGGTCACCGGCGAGGACGTCGGCCCGAGTAACCAGATCATCACCGACGAGGCTCTCGACGAGGAACTCGAGGAAATTCGCCAGGAGGTGAACGAACTCGACGACCGGCGCGACGACCTCCGCTCCGAGCTGCGCGAGGTAGAGGAGGACATTGACACGATGGAGCCGTTCGTGGAACTCGGGATCGATCTGGATCTCCTTCGTGGCTACGATTCGCTCGCGGTCCAGGTCGGCGAAGGTGACACCGACTCCGTGACGTCGGCGCTTGCCGACAGCGATGTCGATGCCTACGAGGTCTTCACCGGCGACGGTACCGTCGCAGTCTTCGCGTACACCGATGAGGGGACGGTACAGGACACGCTGGTCAATGCGACCTTCACCGCCATCGAGGTGCCCGACGGCGAGGGCGATCCGGATGAGTACCTCTCCGAGCTGCGCCACCGGAAACAGCAACTCGATTCGAAGCTCTCGACTGTCGAAGAGGACATCGAAGATCTGAAACTCGAGGTCGGCGGCTTCCTGCTCGCCGCGGAGGAGGAGCTGACCATCGAGGTCCAAAAGCGCGAGGCACCGCTGACATTTGCGACCACGGACAACGCCTTCGTCGCCGAGGGCTGGATCCCGACAGCCCGCGTCGACGAGATGGAGGGGGCACTCCGGGACGCGGTCGGCGACCACGTCGAGTTCGGCGAACTCGAACGCGCCGACTACGACGAGGACGGCCACGTCGTCGACCACGAGGAGGTCCACGACGACTCCGGCAGCGAGCAGACGGCAGCCGCGACCGGGGCTGGAGACGGAGCGACGGCGGATACCGACGGCGACGAGCGAGCGCGGGCCGATGGAGGGACAGTCACGACTGGTGCTGCTGATCCACCCGTCATCCAGGACAATCCCGAGGCGGTCAAGCCGTTCGAGGCGCTCGTCGAGATCATCAACCGGCCGAAGTACTCCGAGTTCGACCCGACGGTCGTGTTCTTCCTGACCTTCCCCGCCTTCTTCGGGTTTATGATCGGCGACGTCGGATACGGGATTCTCTACATTCTCATCGGCGCTGGGCTGATGCGCGGCGTGGACAGCGAGGGACTGCGCAGCCTCGGCGGCGTCGCAATCTGGGCCGGCATCTTCACGCTGCTCTTTGGCGTCCTCTACGGCGAGATGTTCGGCTTCCACGTCGTCGGTGACGTCCTCTTCGGCGGCCACCCGCCCATGGAGAAGGGGCTCTCGCCAGCAACTGTCGAGTTCGCACAGACCTGGCTGGTCGTGAGCCTGCTCGCCGGGCTCGCTCACCTGACGATCGGGTACGTGCTCGGGTTCGTCGAGGAACTCGGCCACGGCCTCAAGCCAGCGGTCCTGGAGCAAGGGTCGTGGGTGCTGATGATGGGCGGCATCTGGGCGTTCATCTTCAGCGACCTCGCGGCAGCGATGAAGCCGGGGTTCCTCTTCAGCGTCTTCGCGGGCGAGGGCCTGACGAACCCCGCGACCAGAGCGGCCATCGAGAGCCACCAGGTCGCGTACGACCTCGGGTTCAACGGGTTCCCCGAGATCGTCGGTCTCGTCGGCCTCGCGCTGTTTTTCGTCGGCCTGGTTCTGCTGGCGATGGGTGACTTCGTTGAGGTCGTCGAGTTCCTGAACGTCCTCGTGAACGTCCTCTCCTACACCCGGATCGCCGCAGTCCTGCTGGCGAAGGCCGGGATGGCATTCGTGGTGAACCTGCTCGTGTTTGGCGTCTGGACCGAGGAGACCGGTCACGGCGCAGCCTGGCACTTCGGTATCGGCGGGATGCCGGCCGAGGCTGGCGTCGAGTTCCACGGCCACGCTGTCGCCGAGATCATGTTCCCAGGTGTCTGGCACGCCGGCATCGCGGGCGTCCTCGTCGGCCTGCTCATCCTTGTCGTCGGCCACCTGCTGGTGCTCGCGCTCGGCATCACGAGCGCCGGCCTGCAGGGGGTTCGCCTCGAGTACGTCGAGTTCTTCGGGAAGTTCTACGAGGGCGGCGGCAACCCCTACAACCCATTCGGCCACGAGCGCGAGTATACGAGCGACTGATCGCCGCCGACAGGGCTGGGGACTGCAGAGCTGTTTGGATTTTTGAGCTATCCACCACCAGCTGCCAGTGACATCGTCGTTTCGTTCGTTCAGGCTCGGAACTTTTCGATACTTCGGCACAGCGAGCCTTGGCATCACACGACACGGACCCCGTCCAGCGGCCGTAAACTGCCGGGATAGCCTATCACCCAAGTGGTTTGGGAAGTTTTATGAATATGGTGGAGGGACATACGGCTGTCCAAAGCACAACCATGATCGAGACACTCATCGCGTTCACGACGTTCGTACTGCAGCAAGGCGTCCCGTTCGGACCGAGCACCGGCGCAGCGCTGGCGGTTGGCCTCGCTGCACTCGGTGCCGGTCTGGCCGAGCGTGGTATCGGTGCCGCTGCAGTCGGAGCTATGGCCGAGGATCCCGACATGTTCGGTCGTGGGCTCATCATGACAGTCCTGCCGGAGACGCTGGTCATCCTCGCGCTGGTCGTCGTCTTCGTCGTATAAACCACCCCACTTCTCAACAATGAGCCTCGAAACGGTCGTAGAGGACATTCGAGACGAAGCGCGCGCGCGTGCAGACGAGATCCGCGCCGAGGCCGACGAGGAGACCGAGGCACTCCTCAGCCAGGCCCGGGACGACGCCGAAGAGATCCGCGAGGAGCGCGAGCAGGAGGTCGAACGCCAGATCGGCCAGGAACGAGAGCAGAAGATATCGAGCGCGAAGCTCGAATCCAAACAGCAGCGCCTCGAGGCCCGCCGTGACGTCCTCGAGGACGTCCGGGAGGAGGTCGAAGCGGCAATCGCAGGGCTGGACGAGGGCCGCGAGGAGCTGACCCGCGCGCTGCTCGAGGACGCAGCAGCGGAGTTCGACGAGGGCGACGAGGTCGCAGTGTACGGTCGCGCCGACGACCAGGAGTTGCTGGAGGCGGTCCTGGCCAACTACGAAGGCTTCGAGTACGCCGGGGAGTACGACTGCCTCGGCGGCGTGGTCGCCGAAAGCGAGGCCTCGCGGGTCCGCGTGAAGAACACCTTCGATTCGGTGCTCGAAGAGGTCTGGGAGGACAACCTCCGCGAGATCAGCCAGCAGCTGTTCGAGGACCAATGACAGTCCGCCAGGAACAGCAACGCGAGCGAAGCGGCAACTACGAGTACGTGACCGCCCGCGTCAGGTCGCGACGAGCCGCGCTGTTCGACGACGACGACTACCGGAAGCTGGTCCGCATGGGCACGAGCGAGATTGCCCGGTTCATGGAGGAAACCGAGTACGAGACAGAGATGAACGCGCTGGGGTCGCGACACTCCGGCGTCGACCTCGTCGAGTACGCGCTGAACCGCAACCTCGCAAAGCACTTCGAGGACCTGCTTCGCTTCTCGGAGGGGCGGCTGTACGACCTCGTCGCCCGCTACCTCCGGAAGTTCGACGCCTGGAACGTCAAGACGGTCATTCGCGGGCTGTACTCCGGGGCCGCTCGCGAGGACATCGAGGACGACCTCATCCGCGCCGGCGAGTTCTCCGAGCAACAGCTCGACCAGCTGCTCTCGGCCGGTTCCATCGAGGAGGCCGTCGAGGCGCTCTCGAACACCATGTTTGCAGACGAACTCGAGACTGCCTTCGCCGACTACGAGGACACCGGCACGCTCGTCGCGCTGGAGAACGCCGCCGACCGCGCGTTCTTCCAGACCCTGCTCGCCGGCCTGCCGGACATGGTCGAAGGTGACTCGCCGGTCGGGCTGTACCTGGAGTTTCTCCGCGCGGAGATTGACTTCCGGAACCTCCGGAACGCACTGCGCATTGCACGCAGCGGCGCAGACCTCGACCCCGACGAGTACTACATCGACGGGGGCCGGCTGTTCGACAGCTCCGAGCTCAGACAGCTCGTGGGCAACATGGATCAGCTGGTCGAACACATCCGGGACAGCGTCTACGGCGAGGATCTGGAAAGCGCACTCGAGGCCCTGGAAGAGGCCGAGAACCTCATCGAGTTCGAGCACGCGCTCGATGCGGCGCTGCTGGAGTACTCAGACAGACTGTCGAACAGATATCCGCTGTCGGTCTGTCCCGTGCTGTCGTACATCCTCGCCAAGGAGAGGGAAGTCGACAACATCCGGGCCATCGCCCGCGGCCGCGAGGCAGGGCTCGGTCCGGAGGAAATCGAACAGGAGCTGGTGATGATATGAGCCAGGAGATAGCTGTCATCGGGAGCCCCGACTTCACCACGGGCTTTCGGCTGGCTGGCGTCCGGAAGTTTGCAGAGGTACTCGAAGACGAGAAGCCGGAGGAACTCGACGACGCTGTGGCCGATCTTTTGAACGACGAGGAGGTGGGCATCGTCGTGATGCACGACGACGACCTGGAGCACCTCTCGCGGGGCGTCCGCCAGGATGTCCAGACGAGCGTCGAGCCCGTACTGGTGACACTGGGCGGCGGCGCCGGGAGCAGCGGGCTGCGCGCACAGATCAAGCGAGCCATCGGCATCGATCTGATGGAGGAAGACTAACATGAGTCAAGCAACAGAATCTGACGTCCGCGAAGACGGCGTCATCGAGAGCGTATCCGGCCCCGTCGTGACCGCAGTTGACCTGGACGCCAGGATGAACGACGTGGTGTACGTCGGTCACGAGGGGCTGATGGGCGAAGTGATCGAGATCGAAGGGAACCTGACCACGATTCAGGTCTACGAGGAGACCTCCGGCGTCTCGCCGGGCGAACCCGTCGAGTCGACGGGCGCGCCGCTATCGGTCGACCTCGGCCCGGGGATGCTGGACAGCATCTACGACGGCGTCCAGCGCCCTCTGGACGTCCTCGAAGAGAAGATGGGGTCGGCCTTTCTCGACCGCGGTGTCGACGCCCCGGGGATCGATCTGGACCGGACCTGGGAGTTCACCCCGGAAGTCGAGGAGGATGACGAGGTCGAGCCCGGCGACATCGTCGGCACAGTGCCGGAGACGCCGAGCATCGACCACAAGGTGATGGTCCCGCCCGACTCCGAGGGCGGCGAGGTCGTCGCCATCGAGTCGGGCAACTTCACCGTCGACGAGACGGTTGTCGAACTCGACAGCGGCGAGGAGATCCAGATGCACCAGGAGTGGCCGGTCCGCGAGGCTCGGCCCACCGTCGACAAGCAGACACCGACCGAGCCGCTGACGTCGGGCCAGCGCATCCTCGACGGCCTGTTCCCGCTCGCGAAAGGCGGGACCGCCGCAATTCCCGGCCCGTTCGGATCGGGCAAGACGGTCACCCAGCAGTCCCTGGCGAAGTTCGCTGACGCCGACATCGTCGTCTACATCGGCTGTGGCGAGCGGGGCAACGAGATGACCGAGGTCATCGACGACTTCCCGGAACTCCCGGATCCACAGACGGGTAACGCGCTGATGGCCCGGACCTGCCTCATCGCCAACACGTCGAACATGCCCGTCGCGGCGCGGGAATCCTGCGTGTACACCGGAATCACGGTCGCGGAGTATTACCGCGACATGGGCTACGACGTGGCGCTGATGGCCGACTCCACCTCGCGGTGGGCCGAGGCCATGCGCGAAATCTCTAGCCGCCTCGAGGAGATGCCCGGCGAGGAGGGCTACCCCGCCTACCTGGCGGCTCGTCTCTCCGAGTTCTACGAACGGGCCGGCTACTTCGAGAACATAAACGGCACCGAGGGCTCGATTTCGGTCATCGGGGCCGTCTCCCCGCCCGGTGGCGACTTCTCCGAGCCAGTCACCCAGAACACGCTGCGAATCGTCAAGACGTTCTGGGCGCTGGACGCCGATCTCGCCGAGCGCCGGCACTTCCCGGCGATCAACTGGAACGAGTCGTACTCGCTGTACCGGGACCAGCTCGACCCGTGGTTCCGGGACAACGTCACCAGCGACTGGCCCGAGAAGCGCCAGTGGGCCATCGACACGCTGGACGAGGAGGGGGAACTCCAGGAGATCGTTCAGCTCGTCGGCAAGGACGCCCTGCCCGAAGACCAGCAGCTCACCCTCGACGTCGCCCGCTATCTCAAGGAGGCGTGGCTGCAACAGAACGCACTCCACGACGTCGACCGCTACTGCCCGCCCGAAAAGACCTACCGCATCCTCGATGCGATCAAGACGTTCAACGACGAGGCCTTCGACGCGCTGGATGCGGGCGTGCCGGTCGACGAGATCACGGACATCGACGCGCTCCCACGCCTGAACCGCATCGGGACGACGCCGGACGACGAGACGGACGCGTTCGTCGACGACCTCGAAGACGACATCACCGAACAGCTCCGCGCGCTCTACTGACAATGAAAGAGTATCAAACTATCACGGAAATCAGCGGACCGCTGGTCTTCGTCGAGACAGACGAACCCATCGGCTACGACGAGATCGTCGAGATCGAGACTGCCGACGGCGAGGTACGCCGCGGCCAGGTGCTGGACACCACGAGCGACCACGTTGCTATCCAGACCTTCGAGGGAACCTCCGGGATCGACAGAGAATCGTCGGTCCGGTTCCTCGGCGAGACAATGAAGATGCCCGTCACCGAGGACCTTCTCGGGCGGGTGCTGGACGGATCGGGCAACCCCATCGACGGTGGCCCGGAGATCGTGCCCGACGAGCGACGAGACATCGTCGGCGCGGCGATCAACCCAGTCTCCCGCGAGTACCCCGAGGAGTTCATCCAGACGGGCGTCTCCGCCATCGACGGCATGAACACGCTCGTCCGGGGCCAGAAGCTGCCAATCTTCTCGGGGTCGGGTCTGCCCCACAACGACCTCGCGCTCCAGATTGCACGGCAGGCGACCGTCCCCGAGGAAGCAGGCGAGGAAGGGTCCGAGTTTGCCGTCATTTTCGGCGCGATGGGCATCACCGCCGAGGAGGCAAACGAGTTCATGGACGACTTCGAGCGCACCGGCGCGCTGGAGCGCTCCGTGGTGTTCATGAACCTCGCGGACGACCCCGCAGTCGAGCGGACAGTCACGCCGCGGCTCACGCTGACGACCGCAGAGTATCTGGCCTTCGACAAGGGGTATCACGTGCTGGTCATCCTGACGGACATGACCAACTACTGTGAGGCCCTCCGTGAAATCGGGGCCGCACGCGAGGAGGTCCCGGGTCGCCGTGGCTATCCCGGCTACATGTACACGGACCTCGC
>JAZKRS010000030.1:0-33173 GCA_036626435.1 Haloarculaceae archaeon
CTGCTCGGCGAGCATCTCGCGGACGGCCGACCGGATCGCCTCGCTCCGGTTCGGGTACTCGCCCGTCTCGACCATCTGTTCGACCTCTTCGATCTGCTGCTTCGGAATCCGTAGTGTCACACGCTCCATGTTTTGTTCCCCTGTGTTGGGTAAGACGGCGGCGGGATCGCATCCGCCCGCTCGTCTTACACCGCGAAACCGCACGAAAGCACGGGTGTGCATTTCGCGCGCCACGTTGTGTAAGACGACCGTCTTACGCACGGTTTACCACAGACTACGGGATAATAAAAGTTACGGCAGGTGTAAGACAACAGGGCGTTTACCGACGTAAACTCCCGCTATTGCCCGTTTACGACGCTTCATGGCTGGTCGAGAACGTCCGCAGCCGGGGTTCGGCGGCCACAGCTCGGGCAGAATGCCCAGTCCGAACGCAGTTCGTCACCGCAGTCACAGAACACCCGGTGGGATGACTTCTCGCCACAGTTCGGGCAGTAAACGTGGGACGGCGACAGGTCCTCGCCACACTGCGAGCACGTTTTACGCTCGTTTGCGGGCGCGTTTTCATCGCTCCCCTCGTCTGTCATACGTTCCTCACTCGTGTTAGACGTCTCGTTCGACGCCGCGTGTGACGCGTCGGACGGAGCGTTTACTCCGCCGGCATCTCTGTCGGACGAGGCCGCAGAATTGCCATCAAGCGAGATGTTTACGTTAACGTCCTGTGGCTGACGGGGTGTAAACATCCCGTCGAGTCGCTCGGCAATGATCGCGTCCACGCGCTCGGCAACGAGGTCGTCGAGGCTGCCCTCGTCGCTCCTCGAACCGGGCGCAGACGAACCCGACGAGGCCGACGTCTCGTCGAGGAACTCGCGGAGTGCCTCGCGCATGACCTCGCTCTTCGAGGCATCGAACTCCTCGAGTTGCCTGATGAGGTCGTCGTCGGCACGGAACGTTATCTTGCTCATTCAGGTCGTCATACAGGTTGTCACCCACGGTATATCAATCTTCGCAGGCGTCTGACGCCTGTCAGTCGGACGCGTCACGACCGGCAGACGGCGTTCGCGTCCGACGGCGAATGATAATCGTTAAGTCCGACAGCCGTCCTACGTCCACGTGCCCGCCCTTAGCTCAGACTGGTAGAGCAGTCGACTGTAGATCGACTTGTCCCCCGTTCAAATCGGGGAGGGCGGACTTTTGCTGCGAACGACGTGAGCAGTGAAAAGTCCATCCCGACCCGGTTTGAAGAGAGGAGTTACAGCCCGGAACGGCGCGAAGCGCCGCACGCCCGGAATGGCTCCGCGTGTTCCAATCGGGGAGGGCGGATCACCCGGTCAGCGTGACCGGGTACTCGGCGGAGAGTGAGATGTCCTGTGCGACACTCCCCAGCACCACCTTCGAGACGCCCGACCGCTTGCGCCCGCCCATGACGATGCTGTCGGCGTCGACGTCTTCGGCGGCGTCGATGATCGTTCTCGCGACCTCGCCGCCGGTGGCGACGCGTTCGACCGGGATACCCTCGTCTTCGAGATACTCGGCAGCCTCGACGGCGGCGTCGATCTCCTCGAACTCGTGTGACGGGGCACCCGCGTAGTCCTGGTGGGGGAACACGTAGAACACGGTCGTCTCGACGGCCTCGCTGGCGGCAGGCAGCTGGGCCACGTACTCCGCCTGGTGGCGCGCACGTTCCGGATCCGTGTCGACGGGAACGAGCACCTGTCGAAGCCCATCGCTGTGGCCGACGTTTTCCCCCGTGAGCGTGACTGGCTGTTCCGCAGAGAGCATCACGTCCTGTGCGATACTCCCCAGCACCACCTTGGCGATGCCCGACCGCTTGCGCCCCCCGACGACGATCTCGTCGGCGCCGAATTCGGTTGCGGTCCGGACGATCTGCTCCGCGACGCCGCCGTCGTCGACGCTCCGGGTCACGGTGATCCCCTCGTCTTCGAGGTGCTCGGCTGCCCGGACGGCGGCGTCGATCTCCTCGAACTCGACTCGCTCGTCCTCCGAGAATTCGCTTGTGGGCACCACGTAGAGGACTGTCGCCTCAACCTCCTCGCTGGCGTTCGGAAGGTGCGACACGTATCGTGCCTGGTGGTACGCGCGATTGCCGTTCCTGTCTACCGGGATCAGAGCTCGGTACATTACATATATAACTATCATTTGTCAGGAGATAAAGACCGGGAAACATTCTCAGCGGATGAGAAGAGAGGGCGTCAGAGCGGACAGGGAAACGCCTCCATCAGGGTGATGAGAGCCGCGAGGAAGACGTGTTCGCCGTCGACGACGAATCCGTAGAAGAGAAGTGTCCGCTCCGGAACGGCGAAGGGGATGTACGCGCCCACGTAGAGGTGGAAGGCGAGCAAGACGAGATACTCCACACCGAGAACGCCCGCCGCAACGAGCCCGATCACGCCAGCCCCGACAAGTACGTTCCCCGCCTGTGTCAGAACGCGTGTCGTTCGGGGGTCGGACACGACCGGTACCGTCCGGATGCCGGCGGCACGGTCCCCCTCGATGTCCTTGATGTCGAAGACGATCGCAGCGAGGGTGATCATGATGCAGACGTACACGGCAAGAAACAGGACATCGGCCGTCCAGACGCGGCCGAAGTAGGTGCCGATGCCGAGCGGAATCAACCCCCAGGAGGCGCCGACGAGGAGGTTCTTCAGAAGGAGGATCCGCTTCACCCTGAGGGAGTACAGGAGCCCAACGAGAAGGGGGACCACGATGAACTCGGCCCGCGGCAGGTCCCGTGTGACGGCCAGTCCGGTCGCCAGGAGGTAGAGTAACATCCCGACTGCGAGCCAGATCCGGCCGTACGCCCGGACGAACTCGACCCGGCCCGGGACGTTCGTCGCGTCCTCGCTCATGTCGGTGATCCGGTTCAGGTTGTAGACGAAAAGCGTCGCGGCGAAGACGATGAACAGGGGTCCGACTGCGAGCGGGAAGCCGGCCAGGAGTGTCGTCGTCACGGCGACGCTCGTCGCTGACAGCGCGATGAAGACGTTGCTGTGGACGAGAACGAGCACGGCTGATTTCGGGGAAACGACGACGCAGCTGTCGAATCCGAGGGACTGCCAGCCCATCCAGTAGTGGACCTCAGTACTGGACCGACATATTTTACCCGGGACTGTCCCGTGGTAGAGGCATGGAACGCGACGCGTCGCGTCGCCCTGGCTGGTCCCGGCGTCGGCTTCTCGCAGCGGCCGCAATCACAGCGATTGCGGGCTGTGGCAGTGACGGCGATGGCGATGGCAACAGTGGTATCGACGGGGCTGATGGGGCTGACACCACCCCGGACGTCGAGACCCCTCCGGCAGGCGAGGAGTACGACCATCCGACGCCCGACGGGGATCCGGACTGGGACGTGCCCGCCAACTCCCCGCGCGTGGACGTCCAGGTGGAGACACTCGTCGAGAATCTCGAAATCCCCTGGGACATCTCCTTCACCGGCGACGGCGAGTTGTACCTGACCGAGCGAACCGGGCGTGTCGTCACGTTCGACTCCGGGGAGGTTTCGGAGGCCGTCCGCCCGCAGGACGCAATCGACGCCGGAGCAATCGCGCCCGGGAGCGACCAGAAACCGTGGTGGGTCGACGGCGGCGAGGGCGGAACGCTCGGCATCGCCGTCCATCCCGAGTACCCCGACGAGGAGTACGTCTACGTCTACTACACGACGACCGGCGGGCAGGAAAACCGCGTGGTGCGGTACGACGTGAGCGCAAGCGATCCCTCTGGTACCGAGGAGACCCTGATCGAGGGGATTCCGGCAAACAAGTACCACAACGGGGGACGCCTCCGCTTTGGACCCGACGACAACCTCTGGGTGACCACCGGGGACGCGGGCGTCCCCGAGCGCGCACAGGATCCCTCGTTTCTCGGCGGGAAGGTGCTCCGCGTGGCGCCCGAGGGCGAGGCCCCGTCGGACAACCCCGACCTCGGCGGTGACCCGCGCGTGTTCACCTACGGCCACCGTAACCCCCAGGGTGTCGACTGGCTGCCCGGCGGCGTCCCGATAGCGAGCGAGCACGGCCCGACGAACCGCGACGAGGTGAACGTCCTCGTTCCGGGTGGCAACTACGGGTGGGACGTCGCACGCGGCGGCCCCGACGACGGCCAGTGGGAGTCCTACGCCGCACACGACGAGTTCGTCCCGCCGATCGTCAACACCGGCCCGGGCACCGGCTGGGCGCCGACCGGCACCACCTTCTACACGGGATCGGACCTCCCGGCGTGGCGCAACCGGCTCGTCGTCGGCGGCCTCATCAGCCAGTCGATCTGGGTCGTCACGCTCTCGCCGCCGGGTGCGGAGTTGCCACCGCTGGACGACGACGCCCAGCGATACGACGCGAACTGGCTGCACCCCGACTACACCGCGACGGCCCACCGGATGCTCCACGACGAACTCGGCCGCGTCCGACACGTCGCACAGAGCCCCTCCGGGGAGCTGTACGCGATCACCTCCAACCGTGACGGCCGCGCGCAGGGTGAGTTCCCCCGGGAAACTGACGACGTGCTCGTCCGGCTCACGCCGTCCTGATACTGACGGGCGAAAATCGGGTGTTTCGCCCGCCAGTATTCGAGGCGGTGGCCGCTGTGTCCTCTCGGCCGTCAGCGCGACTGTTGACGTACCCCTGTCTCATCTGATAATCATTACCCCTCATATTCAATACAAATATCTCAAAATATATATTATTTCTAATATATAATGAAAATAATATATGCTGCGTTTGTAACTGACTCGCGGCGCTGTTCCAGAGATAACAATAACAAGTTCTTGACATTTCCGGACCCGGACGGTGGCTGGATGGGGTTCGTGGACGCGGTCGGCACGACTGACGTCACCCAAGATATCACATCCGAATCCAGCCCGGACGGGCCCGGCGGGGTACCCAGGGGCGGTGCCAGCGGCGATACCGGAGAAACGCAAGACGGAAGCGGGAAAAAACGACGTGAACTATCTCCCTCTTTTTTATCGGGCCGGAACATTGGGAGATGCGTGGTCGCGATGGGTGTCCTGGACAGGGCGAAGAAAGTCTCAGGTGTGGGAGATACGGCGGAACGACAGCCGTACGTGTGTCTCGCCTGCGATACGCCCTTGGAGGTGCAACACCACGCCTGTCCTGTGTGTGGAAGCTTCGACGTCCGCCGGTCGAAGTGGGTAGAGTAGCGGACGCCCAGCCTGGCCACCGTACCCGCACGGGTCGGCCACGGTCGCGGGTGCGCTTCTGGTCGCGCAATTCAAGTGCGCTTGCGGTTATCCACCGGTAGTGGCAGTCTCGTTCGACCTCTTCGATACCCTCGTGACGGCGGACCGACCCGACGAACCCTGGGCGGCGGTCGCCGACGCACTCGACGCGCGCGGCGTGACGGTTCCACGGGACTGGGAGGAGGCCTACCGGTCGTCACACCACCCCGTCGACCGCGGCGCGGAGCTGTCGCTCGTCGCACATACCCGGGCAGCCCTCGACAGCCGCGGAGTCGACGCCGACAGCGAGACGGTACAGGAGGCGACGCTCGCGGCCTTCGACGGGCCGGTCGAGGTCCGGATGGGGGCCGAGGGCGCACTCCGGGCGGCAGCCGACGCGGGGCCGGTCGGAGTCCTCTCGAACTGCAGCCTCCCCGGGCTGGTCGAGCGAACGATCGCCCGTGCGACCCTGCCGGTGAGCTTCGACGCGGTCGTGACCAGTGTCGGCTGCGGATGGCGAAAGCCCCACGACCGCGCCTTCGAAGCAGCCGCGGACCGCCTCGGCGTTACCCCGTCCGGGCTGGTCCACGTCGGCGACGACCCCCGCGCCGACGGCGGCGGGCGCACGGCGGGCGTGACGGTCGTCCTGACCGACGAGGTGCCCCTGTCAGACGTTCCCGACTGGCTGGAGGCCCACGGATGACGCTGGCCAGTCTCGCGGTCGCCGGCGCGTTCGCGCTCGACGTGACTGTCGGCGAACCGCCCGAACGGCTCCACCCGGTCGCGTGGTTCGGCCGTGCGGTCGGCGCCGTCGACGCCGAGTGGAACCGCCCCCGGCTGGCGGGTGCGTGCATCGCGGCCGCGCTCCCGGCGCTGGCCGCACTCGCCGTCGCAGGGGCCGTTCGCGCGGCCGGGCACGCAGACCCGCTGGCTGCGACGGCAGTCGCCGCCCTCGGGCTGTTCGTCTCGACGAGCCTCCGGCGTCTGCTCTCGCGCGTCCGCGAGGTGATCGCGCTGAGTGAAGCGGACCCAGAGAGCGCGCGTGAGCGTCTGATCGCGCTTGCGGGCCGGGACGCTGCCGATCTGTCGCCGGGGCAGGTCCGCAGCGCCGCCCTCGAGAGCCTCGCCGAGAATCTGGCCGACGGGCTGGTCGCGCCGCTTTTCGGCTTCGTCGTTCTCGCGGCTGTGGCCACGCTCGCAGGGGGCGGCTCCGTCGTCGCCCTCGCTGCAGGTGCCGGCGGGGCGGCCTGGATCAAGGCCGTCAACACGCTCGATTCCATGCTCGGATACCGCCATCGGCCCGTCGGCTGGGCGCCTGCGCGGCTGGACGACGCCGTCATGTGGCTCCCCGCACGCGCGAGTGCGCTCCTGCTCGCGCTCGTCGGGCTGTCGCCCGGCACGCTCCGGAGGGCGGGTGCCTGGACCGGCGACGTCCCCTCGCCGAACTCCGGCTGGCCGATGGGTGCCCTGGCGGCTGCGCTGGACGTCCGCCTCGAGAAGCCGGGGGGCTACGTCCTGAACCCCGGCCGGCCGCTGCCCGACGCCGGGGCGGGTCGGGTTGCAGTCCGGTGGATCGCCGTCGCGGGGTTGCTGGCGTACGCACTCGCCGCGGGGGTGATGGCGTGGTCCTGACGGCGCTGCGTGGCGCGGTCGGCTTCCTGACTCGCCTGCCGGTCGGCCACGACGAACGGGCCTGGGACGCCTTCCGTCGACGGGTGTACGTCTTCCCGCTCGTGGGGTACCCGATCGGCCTGCTCGTCGGCCTGCCGTTCGTCCTCCCCGCCCCCGGGCCGACGGTCGCGCTCCTCTATCTCCTCGCGGTGGTTCTCGTCACCGGCATCAACCACGTCGACGGGCTGGCCGACGTTGGTGACGCGATGGCCGTCCACGGCGGAGGGGACGGGAGTCGATCCGCGATGAAGGACACCGCGGTCGGGGTCGGCGCCGTCGTCGCGGTCGGCGTCGCCCTCCTCGGGCTGGCGCTGGGTGCGTTCCTGCTCGCCTCCCTCCCCCCGCGCCGGGCGCTGGGAATAGCGATCGCGGCCGAGGTCGGCGCGAAGCTCTCGATGGCGACGCTCGCTGGCCTCGGGGAGCCCGGCCACGAGGGGCTCGGCTCACAGCTGCTCGGCGCCCCCCCGTCTCACGCCGTCCTCGCGCCTCTGATCGCCACCCCTGCGGCCCTCCTCGCGTGGCCGTCGGCGGCGGCCGGCGGAGCGGTTGTCGCGGGGCCGATCGTGGCGGTCGGCTGCTGGCTGTGGGCACGGTCGAGGCTCGGCGGCGTCAGCGGCGACGTCTTCGGGGCGAGCAACGAACTCGCCCGCGTCGCGGGCCTCCACGCGGGGGTGGTCGCGTGGACGCTCTCGTGATGGCTGGCGGGGCCGGCAGTCGCCTCGGCGCCACAGTCGAGAAGCCACTCTGTCCAGTGGCCGGGGCGCCGATGATAGAGCGCGTCCTCGACGCGCTGGCGGCGAGTCGCACGGACCGGACCTTCGCCGTCACCTCCCCGGCGACGCCCGAGACGGCGGCGACCCTGGGATGCCCCTGCATCGAGACGTCCGGCGACGGGTACGTCGCCGACCTCGACCGCGCGCTGGCCGACGAGCGCGTCTCGATGCCCGCTCTGACAGTCGCAGCCGACCTGCCGCTGCTCGACGGTGATGCGGTCGACATCGTCCTCGATGCCGCCGACGGCGCGCTGACGGTCGCACTCCCCGTCGGGCGCAAGCGAGCGCTCGGGCTGAGCGTCGACACCGCGTTTCGTCACGGGAGCTGTCTGGTGACGCCTGCGGGCGTCAACGTCGTCGGCGAGGGGGAGGGCACACTCCTCACCCGCGACCTCCGGTTTGCGGCAAACGTCAACAGATCCTCTGACGCCAGACGGGTGGAGTGGCTGCTGTCTGATAAATAGTCAGTGGTTTGATATCCTCCTCCGCGTGAACGCCTGTCTCTTACCCATAACTCAGTATCAGAGGGTAAAATCAACCAAATAGAGTTTGAAAAGAAAGAATTGATCAGGATACTTTCATTATCCGAGTCGGTTCACGATGACTCATAGTGACTGCTGTAAGCCATTACCGATGCGACCGCCGGACAGCAGGCGGTCGCTCCGGTAAACTGTTACAGCAATCACTATCACGCCTTACGAAGAGGAGTCAGTCCGTGAACCGGGAGATACGTCTCAATTCACGATGAGTTTCGCTGAATGAGCGTCAACTGCCGAGTTCATCCCCAAGCTGTACCAGTCGATCAGTGAGACGCTTATCGCCAAACTCGGCTGCTCGAAACTCATACTGACGGCTATAACTTCGTGAGCAGAGTCGACCCCGCGGGGGGTCGACATCGCTCACGGGCGTATAGCCGTTAGTATCAGTCCGAATCCAGCCCGACACATCCATGTCACACAGCTGTCCCTCGTCATCGATTTCCGGCCGCCAACTCCGTGGACACCCTCCCATCTTTCGGCGTCAGTTCGTCAGCTACGGCGTTAGAACTTATGGGTAAGAGACAGTGTTGTGTGCCCAGACGATCCCTTTCGCATCCGATCCGTGATGGTCCTGGAGGCGATCGAGCGTCTCGACCATGTGTCGGTCCCTGATATTCCACGAATCGACATCATTCCGGACCATCTCGCGGTAGTACTGCTCGGCGTTTTTGGCGACGAGTGCTTCTGTTCGGCGTTGAAGTAATCGTCCCGGCTGTGGTCGTACTCCTGGACGTCTTCCCGAAGCCGGGTCAGGATGTCGACCACCTCGTCCTCGCGGCTTCCATCGACTCGAACAGACTGTAGACGTCGAGTCCGTAGAACTCGACCTGGTTGTCTTCAGGAATTCCCTTGACGTATCGGTTGACCTCGTAACAGTCCGTCCAGAGGTTGGTGTGGCACGGGGCGGGGAATCACTGATTTCGAGCGTGTGCGTCGTGGTCGAGTGTGTAGTTCCGACATCCAAATATCCCACCGGGCGTTCTCACCTGAACTCCCGAACCTCCTCAAGCGTGGGGATTCCGTTTCGAGCACCGCGTTCACGCGTGGCAAGTGACCCAGCGATCGTCCCGATTTCGACCGCCTCGGGCACCGATGCTCCAACTGCAAGCTGTGCAGCCAGGAATCCGTTCAGGACATCGCCGGCGCCAGTCGTGTCGGTAACCGGAACGGTCGGGGGCGAGACGGTGAACTGTCGCTCGGCATCGACAACGACATCCTCGTCGCCACGTTTGCGAACAAGTATCCCCTCAAACGCATCCAGATACGGTTGTAGCATCTCGTACTCGCTTTCGTTTGGAGTCAGGTAGTCAACCGCGTCGTAGCCGAGAAGCTCTTTTGCCCCGTCCGCAGGCGCCGGATCGAAGATAACCGTCGGTCGCTCCGATTCGAGAGAGAGCTCGGAGAGCAAGGCTGCGACCGGTTCAATCGGGATCTCGTTTTGCAGGAGAAGACACTCGGCTTTCAGGATCGTGTCATAGTGTTCTTGGATATACGGCCGATCGATCGTGCTGTTGGCCCCGGGGCGGAGGACAATCCGATTCTCCCCGTCCGGATCGACGAACACGTACGCTGTTCCGGTCGGTTCCGATTCGGTTTCAATCCGAGCAACGCTGACCCCGGATTCCGCCAGACGCTGTAGAACACCGAACTCCTCATGATCCGGCCCCACCTTTCCGAGCATTGCGGTTTCTACGCCACCGTTTGCTGCGGCTACAGCCTGATTTGCGCCCTTCCCGCCGTGAAAAACATGATCCGCCTCGGCAGGGAAGGTGTCCGGAATAGTTGCAACCTCAACCGTTTGGCCGCGGTTGGGAAACCAATCATAGCCATCCTCGAACTCTGCGAGTTCCGCAGTGGCCGCAGTTCGTACCTTGTCGACGTTGATACTCCCGAGACTAACGATCTGTCTCATGCTGGAACGGTGCCATCATCGGATGAGCGTGACGGGAACTGTCGTTCTCCGTGCCACGATTTCGGCGGTACTCCCGAACACGGAACGCCCTTCCTCTGGTCGTCCGTGAGCTCCAAGTACGATATGATCGATATCCTCCTCGTCGGCATAATCCACGATGATTCGCTTCGGATCACCGATCTCGGATGCGGTCGAAACCTCGCGGTCGTAGTCATCGGCGAGTTCCTGGGCCTCCTCAAAGAGCCGCTCCGAAATCTCTTCAGCTCTTTCGTACCACTCTTCGGAACCCATCAGTGGTTCGTAGGACGTTTCGAAGTCGGGGTAGGCACCGTAGCCGGGTTCGAAAATATCGACCACGTGGAGCACTGTAATCGACGCGTCCGGAAACTCCACTAAGGCGTGGCGCAACGCTCTGTGCGCCAGCGGCGAGCCGTCGATGGGGACGAGAATCTGCTTCGTCATGTATCCACCTCGTGGACAGCGTCGAACGAACTCCGACCGCCCATGAACTGGGGGACCGCTGTAGCCAAACTCATCTCTACCTTCGTATTGAAGCTCTATAGAAAAAGGATCCCCGGTAATTCCAGTCCAGTGAGAATCCGAGCCAAGGGGATATATACTGGTCGACGTAACTTTTGATGCGTCTCAGCCGGACGTTCCCGGCTGAAAGTATCAGGGCTTACGTCGACCGGTATAGCCTGGACTGTTCTCAACCATCGTTTCATCGGACAGGGCAAACAGGAGCAGTTTGCGTTCGGCCTTCCGGAGATGTTCATGGAGTGTTGCACGGCTGATGTCCAGTGTGTCGGCCAGTTCCCCATTGTTAATCTCGCGGGGCCAGTTGTAGTACCCTTGGGCAAGTGCTTCCGTGACGACTTCTCGCTGGCGAGGGGTCAACGGTAATTCGTTGGTCGCGCGGAATTCTGTAAATTTGCCCAGTGTCACTGTCCCGAATTCCTCCAGGTCGTCGATGATATCTTTGAGGTCTTCCCGACGGAAAACAAGTACATTGTACTCTCGTTGGCGACCGGAAATCGTGTTTGATCGTCGGAGTGTCCCGTGGTTGCGATAGATTGCCGAGTACGCACCACAGGAGGGTTTTGTCACGAGGATATGTTCGTCGTCAAGTCTGTTGACGTGTTTGACGTGATCCGCTGTCTCAAGTTCTTCCTGGAACGGGTCGACATGACTCCCAGCATGAATGACGAACGTTACGTCGCCGTTTCGCACCTCCTCAATCTCAATCGGAACAGGCTCGGTGACATCAGCAGTGAGTTCTCGGAGGATACACTCCCGGGCCTGGGTGAAGTGAATTGTCGCTGTGAACATTTTCGACGGTTTTACCCGTGTGGACGGGACCCACGAATAAAAATCTCCAACATGTGTTGGGAGAAGGCTTACCTAACGGTGCCGAGTGTAATTGGAGCGTTATCACATGGCACACAATCTCGGCGTGGACGTTGGGGGAACATTCACCGACGTCATCGTCTTTGACGAGAGCACGCACGATCTGACGATCGACAAGGTCCTCACGACGCCATCAAATCCGTCGGAGGGGGTCTTGCGGGGTATTGAACAGGCTACCGAGAAGGCCGGGACATCGGTTGCGGGATTGAATCTGCTGTTTCATGGCACGACAGTTGTGACGAATATGTTGTTAGAGGAGAGTGGCTCCCGGGTTGGACTCCTCACGTCCGAGGGGCACGAGGACGTCCTGCATCTGGCTCGCGCCTGGACACCAGGTCCACTATACGGCTGGATAGGCATGGAAAAGCCCGACCCGCTCGCGGATCTCGTCGACACGCGCGGTATTCCTGGCAAGATCAGCTCGCCCGAGGGTGAGGAGACCGAGCCACTCGACGAGGCTGCTGTCAGACAGGCTGTGCGTGAACTCGAGGCCGCCGGTGTCGAATCGTTGACCGTCGCGCTCCTGAACTCCTATCTGAACCCGATCCACGAACGGCGCGTTCGAGAAATCGTAGCGGAAGAGACGGAGGATCTGCCGGTGTCAATCTCATCAGAGATCGTCCCGGAGTACGGCGAGTACGAACGCACGCTGACGACAGTCATCAACGATTACGCGCGACCCCACCTCATCGCGTATCTGGATGAGCTCGAAGCCTCTCTGACAGAGGCAGGATCAACGGCGACGATGAACGTCGTCCGCTCGGACGGTGGGTTGATGAGCTCTGAAGCTGCCAAGAACCGACCCGTCGAACTGGCACTCTCGGGGCCAAGCGGCGGGGTGGTCGGCGCGGCCACCATCGCCTCGAAGAAAGGCATCCCGGACGTGCTGACACTCGATATGGGCGGGACGTCGACAGACGTGTCGTTGGTCGAAAACGGGAAACCGGAGACGTCGCGCCAGACTAAGGTCGGGTACCGGGAGTTCACATCGCGGTCTATCGACCTGAATACCGTGGGAGCCGGTGGCGGTTCGATTGCTCGGGTCCAGCTTTCCGGCTCCCTCCAGGTCGGACCGGAGAGCGCAGGAGCTGATCCCGGGCCAGCCTGTTACGATCAGGGCGGCGAGGATCCAACGGTCACTGACGCGAACGTCGTTCTCGGCCGAATCCCGTCGATGGTCAAACTCGGCGGCACGCTCAAACTCGATGTGGATGCCGCCCGAGATGCCATTTCCACAATTGCCGACGAGCGTGGCGTCTCCATCGAGAACGCCGCCCAGGCGATTCTGGATATTGTCAACGAAAACATGCGTGGCGCACTACGGGTTGTCTCCGTCGAACGTGGCTACGATCCCCGCGAATTCGGCTTCGTGGCTTTCGGCGGTGCTGGGCCGATGCACGCAAACGCGCTTGCAGACGTGATGGGTACCTATCCCATCGTCATCCCGCCAGGGCCTGGTGTGATGTCCGCCTTCGGGTTCCTGACCTCGGACGTCCAGAACGAATTCTCCCGAACCTATCTGGAGACGGACCTCGACGTTGACGGGGACGACGTTTACGCTGAACTGCAGGATCTCCGCGAGGAGGCAACAGAGTGGCTCGAATCGGAGGGGGTCCCCGCGTCCAAGCACGCCTTCGAGTACTACGCGGAGTGTCGCTACTTCCGGCAGGACATCCAGATGTCCATCCCCGTAGACATCGGCAAACTCAGAGGCGACATCGGTCTTGACGAAATCAAAGCCGACTTCGAATCACGTCACGACAGACGCTTTGGGTTCTCACTCGACGCCCCACTCGAAATCGCCAACCTGCGAGTCATCGGCAAAGGGACCATTCAGGGCGTCACGATCGAGGAATACGACCTGGACGGCTCTGACCCGAGTGAGGCAAAGATCGCTACCGACGACGTATACTTCGATGGCTCCTACCGGGAAACCCCGATTTACGACCGTACCGAACTGCGACCAGGCAATGAATTCGCTGGCCCAGCGATTGTCCTCGAAGACGACGCCACGATCGTGGTCCAGCCGGATCACACCGCGACAATCGACCGCTATGGGAACCTCGAGATCAACAGAGGTGATGGCCGATGAGTACCGAAACCCCTGATTTCGTGCGGGAGCACGATATCGATGCGACGACGCTCGACATTATTGAGAGCACGCTCGCTAACACGCGCGAGGAGATGGATCGGGTTGTCGAGACGACAGCTATCAGCCCTGTGATCCGGGAACAGTCCGACCAGTTCCCCCTCATCGCCGACGCCCAGGGCCGCATGGTCATGGGGCAGTTCGGGTCGGCTATCGACACGATTCTCGACAACTCGCCATTCGACCGCGACGACCTCGCGGACGGGGACGTCATTGCGACGAACGATCCCTACATGTGCGACGGCGCTGTCTCACACACCCCCGACATGTTGCTGTTACGCCCGATTTTCTACGACGGTGACCTCGTCGGGTTCTCCAGCCAGTGGGGCAATCTCATGGACGTCGGTGGCAAGACACCCGGCAGTATGCCGGTGGAAGCGACGACCATCTTCGAGGAGGGGATGCGCCTTCCCCCAGTCAAGCTGTACAAACAGGGCGAGTTCGACGATGAGCTCCTCCAGACGTTCGCACACAATACCCGGTTGCCACAGCACGCCGAGGCGGACATCAAGGCACTCGCGGCGGGAACGAAGGCAGCCGAGAGGCGCGTTCAGGAACTCTGTGAGCGCTTTGGCAAGGAGACGTACATGGAGGGCTGTGACGCGCTCCTCTTCCGGACGCGCGATGGGATGGTTGATCTCATTCACGAGTTCGTCCCCGAAGGGGAACGCTACACCTTCGAGGATTACGTCGACGATGACGGGATGGGTAACGGTCCGATCAAACTCCATCTCGAAATCTACCGCGAGGGCGAGACGGTCTATCTCGACTGGACTGGCACCGACGCGCAAGTTCCCGGAACAGTCAATTTCCTGTTGAACGAGAAGATGTTCAAGATGTTCGCGGGAGTGTTCCTTATCATGGCGTTCGATCCACTGTTGACCTTCAACGATGGGTACTACGATCTCTTCGACGTAACCCTCCCCGAAGGGTCGGTCGTTCAGCCGGAGTTCCCGGCGGCTCTGGGCAACAGACTCCCGATGATGGCCCGCCAGTTCGACGTACTGCAGGCGACGTTCTCGAAACTCATCGATGGCTTCTCGGTGGCCGGGAGTTACGGCACATCGCCGAATCTTGTCTACGCGGGCACGGATTCGGAGGGGAACGACTTCCAGATGCTGGAGATTCTCTACGGCGGTATCCCCGCTCGGCCCGGCGGTGACGGGCTGGACGGTCACTCGTGGTGGCCGCTGTTCCGGACCGTCCCTGCCGAGTATCAGGAGGCGTATTATCCGCTGACGATCGACGAGTACAGTACGCGTCCAGATACCGGCGGGCCCGGCAAGTTCCGTGGCGGCCACGGCATCACCAAAATCTACACCTTCGAGGAAGACGGTGCAATCACCTTCCAGGACGACCGCGCCCACACCTATCCGTGGGGTGTTGACGGCGGCACGTACGCCCAAACGAGCGAGAAGGCACTGATTCGTGCCGACGGAACCGAGGAAGAACTCCCATCGAAAGTCGAGAATATCCCAGTCGAAGCTGGCGATAAACTCCTGTTCCGGACTGCTGGCGGGGGTGGCCTGGGGGATCCCCTCGACCGCGATCCCGAACTCGTAGCGACTGAACTGCGCCGCGGGTTGATAACAGCGGAGGCTGCGCGAACTGACTACGGCGTCGTGATCGACGACGATGGAGCCGTCGACGGGGCTGCAACTGAGACTCGACGCGAGGACATCCGGGAAACCCGCGATGCTCTGGACGACTTCGATTACGGTCCCTTGCCGGATGACGAGGAGCTCGAGCGACAGATCGCAGACGAGCGTCGAAAGTTCGACGACCGGTTCAACTGACTCATGGATCAGGACTGGATCGACGACATCGACGAACTCTACGGCGAGGGCGCCTTCGGCGAGACCGTCGGACTCGGTGCCCGACCCGCGTTGATCGTCATCGACTTGATCAACGCCTTTACCCACCCCGAGACAGACCTCGGAAGCGACGTTGATGCCGTCATCGAAGAGGCCGGTCGGCTCCTCGAGGCGTTCCGAGAGCACGATCTTCCGCGGTATTTCACGACTGTGGCCTTCGAGGAATCGTACGGAGATGCCGGTCGATTCATCGAGAAAGTGCCGGCTCTGAAAGAGCTGCGACTTGGCACGGAGGCAGTCGAAGTCGACGATCGACTCGCTCCAGTCGGTGACGAGCGGGTCATACTCAAAAAGTATGCGAGTGCGTTCTTTGGAACTGACCTGGAGACGGAGTTGACGACTCACAGTGTCGACACGCTCGTTCTCACTGGTGTCACCACGAGTGGATGCATCCGAGCGACGGCCGTTGACAGTCTCCAACACGGGTATCGGACGATCGTTCCAGCGGATGCCGTGGGTGACCGTGCCGAGGGCCCGCACCGCGCTAACCTCTTCGATATCCAGGCGAAGTATGGCGACGTCGTCGAGACCAGCGACATTCTCACGCACCTGGAGGATGGCCCGGCCCAACAGCGGAATCACGACACAACTGACCCCGGGTCCACAGTGACACGCGACTGATGGGTCGAACATACTGCCTGTGTCCCCGATACACAGACCGTTCGATCCGGACTGAACGGGCGGACAAGCCGTGGATGCAGTCTCTGGGGAGCCATCCCAGGGCGGAGAGATATCGACAGATCACATCAACATCGGCTTGTCCAGCCGAACCAAACAGATCACTATGACAACCACCGGAGCCGACCTCCGAGCGCTACTCGAGACTGATGATCTCCTCGTCTGCCCTGGCGTCCACGATCCCCTGACGGCAGCCGTCGCCGATCGTGTCGGATTCGACGCTATCTACATGACTGGTTACGGCACGTCCCTGTCGAAGATTGGCTATCCTGACGCCGGCTTCATCACGATGCCGGAGATGGTTGAGAATGCAGCCAACATCCAGGAACGCATCGAGGTCCCCCTCATCGCGGACGCTGACAACGGCTACGGAAACGCGACAAACGTCGTCCGAACCGTTCGAGAGTATATCAAAGCCGGCGTCGGCGGACTCCACATCGAAGACCAGACCTTCCCAAAACGGTGTGGGCACACGAAGGGTCGACAGGTCATCCCGAAAGAGGAAGCAGTCGGGAAGATTGCGGCTGCTGCAGACGTTCGTGACGACCGAGGCGAGGACTTTGTCCTTATCGCCCGGACTGACGCTCGCGGAACCGGGAGCGGTTCGCTACCGGAGGCTATCGGCCGGGTAAACGCATTTCTGGACGCCGGTGCCGACGTCGCCTTCGTCGAAGGCCCGACCGATGAGGCCGAACTCCGACAGATCGGTACCGAAGTCAACGGACCACTCCTGTACAACTTCGTCGGAGACCTCGGATCGTCGCCCTACGTCGAGTTGTCTTCGCTCCAGGCCTGGGGCTTCGACATCGCCCTTTTCCCCATCATATCGACGCTCTCGACGATTGCAAGCGTCCATGCCGATCTCACCGCGTTCGCTGACGATCCAGCCACAGCGATGCGGAGCGTTGACGACGACTTCGAGCAACAACCAGTCGGTAGCCTCCACCAGTTCGCTGGGTTCCCGGATATCGTCGAGTGGGAAGATCAGTACCTCCCTGCGGTCGAACAGGAAAAATACGAGGACTCACTCGGTGACGATCCCTCGGGAACGTGACTGGCAGTGGGGTATGCTCGACATCCCATCTGGGCAGTGGTGGTACCTCTGGGGAGAGTCACTCTCTGATCGATGACTTCACAGTGGACTCTTAAGTTGGCAGTGAATATTCGCAATCAGATGCGAGTCGAACAGCTTGGAGACGGCGATCCGGAGATTGCGGTCGTCGGGGGCATTCACGGTGACGAGCCCTGTGGGGTGACGGCCATCGAGACTCTGCTGTCCGAGCGGCCGGCGGTCGAACGTCCTGTCAGGCTCGTGGTCGCAAACGAGGAGGCGCTGGCAGCGGGCGAGCGCTACCTGGACGACGACCTCAACCGGTCGTTTCCGGGTGAGACCGACGCGGACTCACACGAAAAGCGACTGGCTGCACGCCTGACAGACGTTCTGGAGGGATGTGTGACGGTCTCGTTGCACTCCACACAGTCCTACGAGGACATGTTCGCTATCGTCAATGGGATGGGGGACTTCGAACGGCACGTCTGTCCGCGCCTCTCGGTTGACGCCGTCGTCAACGCCGGCGCGTTCGACCGCGGGCGCCTGTTCGCGAGTGTCGACCGGCTGATCGAGATCGAGTGTGGGTACCAGGGATCGGATGCGGCAGCTGAGAACGCGACCCGCGTCGCGCGGGACTTCATGAGCGCGCTGGGCGCAATCCCGTCGGCAAAACGGGAGCGCCGGGGTGACATGCCAGTCTACCGGCTGACGCGCCAGGTTCCCAAGCGACAGGCGAAGTCCTACGAGGTGTACGCCTCGAACTTCGAGCACGTCCCTGCCGGGAGGCCGTTCGCGGCCGCGGACGACGAGGAGTTCGCACTCGACGAGGGGTTCTATCCGGTGTTGATGTCGCCGTACGGGTACGAGGAGGTCTTTGGCTACGCCGCCGAGCGGGTCGGGACAGTCAGAAACGACAGCCAGTGACCGGAGCGCCCGGCCACACGTTCAGGCGTCCTCGGGCGGGGCGAACTCCACGAGTGACAGCTCCCGGTCCAGCATACAGTAGTCGTGTGGTGGCTCGCCGACGACGTCCTCGATGCGGTACTCCTCGTCGAAGGGCAGACCCTGCGGTTCGCAGTACTCGTGGCTGGGGCAGTCGGTGTGGGGACAGGGGCCTTCGAGGGATGCCTTGCTGCCGGCGTAGGCGCTTTCGGAGGCCACGTTCGCCTGGACCGGCGCGGGGGCGACCTCGACTGCGGTCACCCCGGTGTCGTGGACCGCACAGTCGAGCGTGCTCGCGCCCTCCCGGACGTTGACGACCCGATACTTGCGCCCCTCGGTGAGGTTGAGACACTGGTCGCGGTAGGGGCACCCCTCGCAGGCGCTCGATTCGCCCCGATAGACGAACTCGGCCCCCTCGGTTGCCAGCCGGGTTCCGATGAGCGTGACGGACGGCATCAGCCGCTATCGGAAGCGGTGTCCCCGCGATCCGTCACGTCGTCGATCAGCGAGTCGAGTGCGAGGCGCTTTTCGCCGACCGTCGCTCCGACGAGCGCACCGAGGGCCGCGCCGGTGCTTGCGGCGTTCCGGCTGAACAAGCCGCCCACGCCGGCGCCGACCGCCGCTCCGAGGGCTGCGTACCGTGCTCGACTCCACGCGCGTTTCAAGCGGGACATACCGATTACTCAAGTGATACGTCGTATAAATGTGTTGGTACTGCCAGCTCTCACTCGATGCCGTGGTCGGTGAGTTTGTCGAGTTCGTCCAGATACTCCGGGCGCGGGACCTGGTAGAGAGAGCGGTAATCGATCTCGCCCTCGACGAACTGGCGGGCGAGGTCCGTGGCCCCCTCGGTCGCGGCTGTGCGGCTGTCGTACTCACGTGTCGGCCCCTCGATTTCCGGCTCCAGGAAGAGCGTCACGTACCACGGGTCCTGGGGATCGGGGTCGTCCCGCCCCGGGCGCCGGCTCCGCTGACCTTTCGTGACGTAGAGTGTCGGCAGGCACGGGGCGGGAAAACTGGATGTGTCGAAGACATCCGGCCGGAACGCCAGGACGATCTTCGTGGCCTGATCGCTCCAGACCGTCCATCCCTCCGGGAGACGCTGGTCGGTCATACCCCCCCTTCGGTCCACCAGACCATGAGACTGCCGGCCGGAGTTGTCATTCTCGATCCAATCTATTATAAATGGGCGTTCGGGCAGTTTTGCTCCGTTGTTTCCCCACCAACGCTGTAAGGGGTTTTTGTCGATGGCTCCGCTCTCAAACTCGCCGCACTTACCTGAATGGGAAAAGGTTTTAGTATATGAAGTACTCGTATAATAAATAGTATCGGTGACAACCTGACACACACCGACCCCTGCCGACCGATACTGGGCAGCTGCCAGGGAAACATGCCGACACATGTCACGATACGACCTCACTCGACCCGACGTGGGTCGCTGCCGCGCGGTGCGGGCGCGCCCGGAGCGTGCCTTCGGCGGTTTCACGTGCAGTGACCTCGCCGGGCCGGCTGAGTCGCTGTGGCGCGGCCGGCATGCGGTGTCGTCCCCGCTTTCCGACCGATACTCACCTGTGATAGCATGACTGCCAGAGAAACCCTAGAGGAGTTGAGCCAGGAGTACCGGGATACGTTGCCGTCCGACCTCCGCGCGTCGCGGACGTTCGGCTGGTATCTCGACGAACTCTACGACGAGCCGAAAATCGCCCGCAACGCCCACCAGCGCGTCGCGGACATGTTCGACTACTACGGCACCGAGTACGACGAGGAAGCCGGTGTCGTCGAGTACGAACTCGCTTCGGAGGACCCCCTCGAAGACGGCGAGAATACCTTCTACGGGGGCGTGGTCCACGAGGCGATGCACGAGTTCGTCAACAAGGTCAAATCCGGCGCGCGAGGACTCGGCCCCGAGAAGCGGATCAAGCTGCTTCTGGGCCCGGTCGGCTCCGGAAAGTCCGACTTCGACCGGCAGGTCCGTCGCTACTACGAGGACTACACTCGCCGCGACGCCGGTCGGATGTACACCTTCCGGTGGACGAACCTGTGTGACATCATCGACGACCAGGACCCGGCCGACGACGTCGTCCAGTCCCCGATGAACCAGGATCCGCTGGTCTTGCTCCCGCAGGAACAGCGCGACCGTGTCATCGAGGACATAAACGAACGGCTGGATGCGCCCTACACCATCCGCAACGAACAGGCGCTTGATCCCGCCTCGGAGTTCTACCTCGACCGCCTGCTCGCCCACTACGACGACGACCTGGAGGCGGTACTGGACAACCACGTCGAGATCGTCCGCTTCGTCGCCGACGAGAACCGCCGGCAGGGCATCGAGACGTTCGAGCCCAAGGACAAGAAAAACCAGGACGAGACGGAACTGACCGGCGACGTCAACTACTCGAAGATCGCGGTCTACGGCGAGTCCGACCCGCGCGCGTTCGACTTCTCCGGGGCCTTCTGTAACGCCAACCGCGGGCTCTTTTCCGGGGAGGAGCTGTTGAAGCTCCAGCGGGAGTTCCTCTATGACTTCCTGCACGCCACTCAAGAGGAGACGATCAAGCCCAAGAACAACCCCCGGATCGACATCGACCAGGTGATCGTCGGGCGGACGAACATGCCCGAGTACCGCGACAAGAAGGGCGACGAGAAGATGGAGGCGTTCAACGACCGGACCAAGCGCATCGACTTCCCGTACGTCCTCGAGTACGAGCAGGAGGCCCAGATCTACCGGAAGATGCTCCGGAACGCGGACCTGCCCGACATCCAGGTCGAACCCCACACCCTGGAGATGGCCGGGCTGTTCGGGGTGTTGACTCGCATCGAGGAACCCGACACCGGGAAGGTCGACCTGGTCCAGAAGGCGAAAGCCTACAACGGCGAGATCGACGAAGCCGAGGACATCGACGTCAAGAAACTCCAGGACGAGGCCGAGGAGAAGGCCGACATCGGCGAGGGGATGAGTGGCGTCTCGCCGCGGTTTATCGGCGACGAGATCGCCGAGGCGATCATGGACTCGATGCACCGCGACCGGCAGTTCCTCTCGCCGCTGACGACGTTCAACCACCTCGAGTGGAACCTGGAGAACCACGGCTCCATCGACGAGGAGGACTTCGAGACCTACTACCGGTATCTGGAGATGGTCCGCGAGGAGTACAAGGACCGCGCAATCGAGGATGTCCGCCACGCCCTGGCCTACGACGTCGACGAGATCCAGCGCCAGGGTGAGAAGTACATGGACCACGTGATGGCCTACATTGACGACGACACGGTCGAGGACGACATCACTGGCCGCGAGCAGCAACCCGACGAGCAGTTCCTCCGGTCCGTCGAGGAGAAACTCGACCTCCCCGAGGACCGCAAGGACGACTTCCGACAGGAAGTGGCGAACTGGGTCTCTCGCCGTGCCCGGGAGGGTGAGACCTTCGAACCGCAGGACAACGACCGTTTGCGCCGTGCCCTCGAACGGAAGCTCTGGGAGGACAAGAAACACAACATCAACTTCTCGGCGCTGGTCTCGAGTGGCGAGATGGACGACGACGAGCGCAACGAGTGGATCGACGCCCTCATAGAGCAAGACTACTCCGAGGAGGGCGCGAAGGAAGTGCTGGAGTTCGCGGGCGCCGAGGTCGCAAAGAGTGAGATGGGGGACTAGCGTGAGCGGCAAGGAGTACATCGACGCCGCAGACAGCGCCCTCCGGGAGACCTACCAGGAGCCGATGAGTCTGGCGGAGTACGTCGAGATGCTGCTCGAGCGTCCGTACCGCGGGGCCCACGCATCGAAGTACCTGCTCGACGCCATCGAGGACGCCAGCACCCGGACCGTCATCGAGGAGGGCGAGGAGACGGAGCGGTACCGCTTTTTCGACGACCCATGGAACGACGGCGAGCACGCCATCCTCGGGAACACGGAGGTCCTGAACGACTTCGTCGACGACCTCCGGTCCATCGCGGCGGGTCGCGGCAAGGGTGAGAAGATCCTCTGGCTCGACGGCCCGACAGCGACGGGGAAATCGGAGCTCAAGCGGTGTCTGATCAACGGCCTCCGGGAGTACTCGAAGACCGACCGCGGCCGCCGGTACACCGTCGAGTGGAACGTCGCCGGCGCCGGTGAGGCGCCCGGGCTGACCTACGGCGAGGGCGAGGTCGCAGACGAGGACGACTGGTACGAGAGCCCGGTCCAGTCCCACCCGCTGACGGTGTTCCCGCCCGAGGTCCGCGCGGACATCGTCGACGAACTGAACGAGCACCTCGACGACCACATCCCCATCCGGGTGGAGGGCGATCTGGATCCCTTCTGCCGGGAGGCCTACCAGTACCTGGAAGAGCAGTACCGGCGACAGGGCGTCGAAGACCTGTTCTCGGCGGTGACGGGGCCAGAGCATTTGCGCGTGAAGAACTTCGTCGTCGACGTGGGACGGGGGATTGGCGTCCTGCACTCGGAGGACGACGGCCAGCCCAAGGAGCGCCTCGTGGGGTCGTGGATGGCGGGGATGCTCCGGGAGCTCGATTCCCGGGGCCGGAAGAACCCCCAGGCATTCTCCTACGACGGGGTCCTCTCGCAGGGCAACGGGCTGTTGACTCTCGTTGAGGACGCGGCCCAGCACGCAGACCTGCTCCAGAAGCTGCTGAACGTCCCCGACGAGGGCCGGGTCAAGCTGGACAAGGGCATCGGGATGGACATCGACACACAGCTGATCATCATCTCGAACCCCGACCTCGAGGCGCAGCTGAACCAGCACGCGGACCGGGAGGGACAGGACCCGTTGAAGGCGCTGAAACGCCGGCTGGACAGGCGCGAGTTCGGCTACCTGACGAACCTCTCGCTGGAGGTCCAGCTCCTGCGACGGGAGCTGACCAACAGGACGGAGGTGTGGGAGACCACCTCCTGGGATCAGATCGAGGAGCGGATCCGCGAGCCGATCTCCATCGACATTCGGGAGAGTGAGACGGCCGTGACCGAGCGGGAGCTTTCGCCCCACGTCATCGAGGCGGCGGCACTGTACGCGGTGGTCTCCCGGCTGGATACGAGCGATGTTCCAGGTGGGCTCGACCTCGTGGACAAGGCGCTGCTGTTCGACCGCGGGTACCTCCGTGAGGGCGACGAACGGATCGACGCCGACGAGTTCGACTTCGACGACGGGGCGAGTGACGGCGACCACGGCATTCCGGTGACGTACACCCGTGACGCCATTGCCGACCTCCTGCAGGACGACTCGGAGCGCTTCCACGAGGAGCTACCCGTCGAGCGGGTCGTCATGCCGCGTGACGTCCTCGACGCGATGGCCGACGGGCTCTCGGGGGCGCCGGTGTTCTCGAAGGCCGAGGCCGCCGAATTCGAGGAGCGGGTCGTCCCGGTCAAGAACTACGTCTTCGCCAGACAGGAAGAGGATGTCCTCGATGCGATGATGCGGGACAAGCGCGTCGACGAGGGGACCGTCGCGGAGTATATCGAGCACGTCTACGCCTGGTCGGAGGGCGAGAAGATAGAGAACGAGCGCGGCGAGTACGTCGCACCCGACCTCCTGAAGATGAAGGTCTTCGAGATCGAGCACCTCGGGCGGTTCGGCGAGGGCGACTACGAGGGCGACAAGCCCCACGAGCAGGTCCGGGAGTTCCGGACCGAGAAGATAATCACGGCGCTGAATCGCCACGCGTGGCACGAACGCGACGACCAGTTCCGGGTTGAAGACGTCAACCCCAAGGAGATTCCTGTCATCCGCTCGGTCCTGGGCAGTCACGACTGGGACGACGTCCGTCGAGTCTACGAGGACTTCGACCCGCGCCAGTGGCCTACCCCACCCGCCGGGACGGAGACGGAGACGCTCAAGGAGAAGACGATCGAGAACATGCAGGAGATGGACGACTACAGCGTCGCCTCGGCCGAGCTGACCAGCCGCCACGTCATGAGTCAGGTGAGCTACAGATGGGACTGAGAGAGGACCTCGACCGGTACCGCGAGGTCGGCGAGAAGCGCCGGCAGGACCTCGCGGAGTTCATCCAGTACGGCGACCTGGGACAGTCCCGCCCCGACTCGGTGCGCATCCCGATCAAGATCGTCGACCTTCCCGCCTTCGAGTACGACCAGCGCGACATGGGCGGCGTCGGTCAGGGCGACGCCGAGGAGGGCGACCCCGTCGACGCCGGTCAGCCCCAGCCCGGCGACGGCGACGAGGACGGCGAACCCGGCGAAGAAGGGGGCGAACACGAGTACTACGAGATGGACCCCGAGGAGTTCGCCCAGGAACTCGACGAGGAACTCGGGCTCGACCTCGAACCGAAGGGCAAGAAGGTGATCGAGGAGATAGAGGGCGACTTCACGGACATCACCCGCACGGGCCCGACGAGCACGCTCGACTTCGAGCGGCTGTTCAAGCAGGGGCTCAAGCGCAAGCTGGCGATGGACTTCGACGGCGAGTACATCCGCGAGGCGCTCAAGGTCGACGGCTGGGGCCCAGCCAGTGTCTTCGAGTGGGCTCGCAACGAGAACATCCCGGTCTCGCGGGCGTGGATCGACGAAGCCTACGCCGAGTTGGAAGCCGACGACCGGACGACGTGGGACAGCATCGAAGAGATGGAAGCGAACGTCGACCGCGAGACGTCGGCCCAGCGCATCCGAAGGAAGGGTGTTCAGGACATCCCCTTTCGCCGCGAGGACGAGCGCTACCGCTACCCCGAAATCGAGGAGGAACGCGAGAAGAACGTCGTCGTGGTCAACATCCGTGACGTCTCGGGGAGTATGCGCCAGAAGAAGCGCGAACTCGTCGAGCGGACATTCACACCGCTCGACTGGTACCTCCAGGGCAAGTACGACAACGCAGAGTTCGTCTACATCGCCCACGACGCCGACGCCTGGGAGGTCGAACGCGAGGACTTCTTCGGCATCCGCTCGGGTGGGGGGACACGCATCTCCGCCGCCTACGAACTCGCGATGGAGCGCCTCGACGAGGCCTACCCCTGGGCCGAGTGGAACCGCTACGTCTTCGCGGCAGGGGACTCAGAGAACTCCAGCAACGACACCGAAGACAGTGTCATTCCGCTGATGGAGCGCATCGACGCGAACCTCCACGCCTACGTCGAGACCCAGCCCTCGGGCAACGCGATCAACGCGACCCACGCCGAGGAGGTCGAGCGACACTTCCGGGACAGCGACGACGTCGCGGTCGCCTACGTCTCGGGTCCGAAGGACGTGACCACGGCCATCTACGAGATACTCAGCACGGAGGGCGAAGAATGACCAGAACCGACTTCGAGATGCAACGCGAGGCACAGCGCCTGGAGGAGGTCGCCGAGGAGGCCTCGAATCTGGCCCGCAAGCTCGGACTGGACCCGTATCCGGTCAACTACTGGGTCGTCGACTACGCCGAGATGAACGAACTCATTGCCTACGGCGGCTTCCAGCAGCGGTATCCCCACTGGCGGTGGGGGATGCAGTACGACCGCCAGCAAAAGCAGGGACAGTTCCTCGGGGGCAAGGCCTTCGAGATCGTCAACAACGACAACCCCTCCCATGCCTTCCTCCAGGTCTCCAACAGCCTCGCAGATCAGAAGGCAGTGATCACGCACGTCGAGGCCCACGCCGACTTCTTCAACAACAACGAGTGGTTCGGCCTGTTCTCTGACAACCCGGACGCTGCGGCGCTACTTGCCCGCCACGCTGACACCATCGAGGGGTACATGCACGACCCCGACATCGACCGCGGGGAGGTCGAGAAGTGGATCGACCACATCCTCTGTCTGGAGGACAACATCGACCAGCACGCCCCCTACGAACCCATCGACCCCGGCCAGGACTCGCCCGATCTGGAGACGGGCGACATCGACGAGGAACTGGCGGATCTGGCCCTCACCGAGGAGGTCAAACGGCAGGTCTTCGACGACGAGTGGCTCGAGGCCCAGAGCGAAGAGGACGAGGCGGCCTCCTTCCCCGAAGAGCCCGACCCCGACGTGCTGGGCTTTCTGTGCAAGCACGGCAAACGGTACGACGCCGAGGCCGAGAAGGCCGTCGAGATGGACGAGTGGCAGAAGGACATACTGGAGATTCTCCGCAGGGAGGCCTACTACTTCGCGCCACAGAAAATGTCAAAGGTGATGAACGAGGGTCACGCCGCCTACTGGGAGTCGACGATGATGGCCGGCGAGAACTTCGCCGGCGAGGACGAGTTCGTCACCTACGCCGACCACATGGCACAGGTGCTGGGCTCGCCGGGGCTGAACCCCTACAAGCTCGGGATGGAGCTGTGGGAGTATATCGAGAACACCGAGAATCGCCGGCACGTCGCCGAACAGTTGCTCCGTATCGAGGGGCTGACCTGGCGGAACTTCCACGACACCGTCGACTTCGGAGCGGTCAGAGAGGCCCTGGATCCGGACGACGTCGTCATCGCGATAGATTCCGACCGGCTGGGTGACCTGCCGGAATCGGACCAGCGTATCGACGCCGACGCGCTCGAGCGGGCCCAGGCTGGCGAATTCGACGTCGATCGCTATCCCTGGAAGGTGCTCTCCTACGAAGGAATGGCCGAGCGCCACTACTCGCTGGTCAAGCCCCAGTACCGCGGATTCCTCTCGCGCATCACAAAGGAGGAACTGGAGCGGATTTCGCGGTACATGTTCGACGACGCGCGGTACGCGTCGATCGAGGACGCGCTGGCCGACGTCGAGTACACCGTCGGGTGGGACCGGATGCGCGAGATCCGGGAGAGCCACAACGACGTGACCTTTCTGGACGAGTTCCTGACCCAGGAGTTCGTCGACGCCAACGACTACTTCACCTACGAGTACATGCACTCCTCCGACGACTACCGGGTCACGTCGACCGACTACGAGGACGTCAAGAAGAAGCTGATGTTGCAGTTCACCAACTTCGGGAAGCCGACGGTCGTCGTCGCCGACGGCAACTACGGGAACCGCAACGAACTCCTGCTCGACCACCAGTACAACGGCGTCATGATCGACATCGGGCAGGCGAAGGACACGCTCGAGCGGGTCTTCGAGCTGTGGGGGCGGCCCGTCAACCTCCGGACCATCGTCGCGGAGTACGACGAACACGACGTCGAGGTCGCGCGCCGGCGCGACAGCGAGCCCGAACCCACCGAACGGGGTCGGCTCATCCGCTTCGACGGGATGGAGTTCACCGAGGAAAGCCTCGACTGGGCGGAGGTCGAACACCTCGCGGCCACCGACGTCGACTACGACACCAAACCCGAGGAGTGGCTGGCCTAGCCCGTCACTCCCGGGAAACGCTGATATCCCGCATCTCACCGCCGGTAGGTTGAGGGGGCGCGGAGCCGAATACCCCCGTATGGGGGAGTTCACAGTCCAGACGGACGGCCGCCTGTCGGTCGTCGACGTCACTGACCGGATAGAGGATGTGCTGCCCGCCGAGGCCAGCGGAACCGCGACCGTCTTCGTCCGGCACACGACCGCCGGCGTGACGGTAAACGAGGCCGAACCGCGGCTTCTCTCGGACTTCGAACGGGCGCTCGGTGAGTTGATCCCGGACGACGGTTGGCAACACGACGAGATCGACGACAACGCCGACTCACACCTTCGGGCGATGCTCGTGGGGCCCGGCGCCACGGTACCCGTCGAGAACGGATCGCTCGATCTCGGGACCTGGCAGTCGGTCCTCTTCGTGGAGTGTGACGGGCCGCGAACCCGGACAGTCGAGGTTCGCGCCTGATACTGACGGCTATACCGTCGTGAGCATCGTCGACCCCGCGGGGGGGTCGAAATTGCTCACGGGCGTATGGCTGGGCTGTTCCGATGGGTGGTATTTATGCCGGGCCGGGTCCGGAATAGGCGTATGGAGCGCGTCGACGTTGCCGTCGTCGGTGGCGGGCCTGCGGGCACGTCTGCAGCGTGGGCTGCTGCCGAGGCGGGCGCCGATGTACTGGTCGTCGAGAAGGGTGTCCCACGGGCCGACCGCGAAGGCTTGGGGCCCGATTCGACCGATGCCGCCGGGATGCTCGACTACTGGATCGACCTGATGGACTTCGATCCCGAGGAGATTCCGGAGGAGGTGATCCTGCGGAGGCTCGACGGCGCAGATTTCTTCGGCCCGGAGGAGACGCTGGCCATCGACGATACCGGCATCGACGCAACGTATCAGAACTTCGGCTTCGCCTTCCACCGCGCACGATTCGACGACTGGCTCCGCGAGGAAGCCGAGGCTGCCGGCGCGAACTACCACGTCGGCGACAGCGTCACCGGTGTCGACTCCGAGGTCTCCGGCAACGCGAACGGCGGCCACCGCCACACAGTCGGGCTGTCGAACGGCGAGGCGATCGAGGCGGAGTACCTCGTCCTCGCCGACGGCCCGCAGCGGACGGTGACGATGGAGACGCTCGACCAGTTCGTCCCCGACGGCCGCAACATGGCCGACCACCTCGACCCGACGGCGGCCAACCACATCGCCTACCAGGAACACCGGGAGGTACCCGAGGAGCTGTACGAACCGTCGCGAATCCAGTTCTGGTGGGGGGTGATGCCGGGTCACACCGCCTACCCATGGGTGTTCCCGAACGATGGGCACACGGCACGCATCGGCCTCACGATGCCGATCGGGCTGGACATCGCCGACTACGACGCGAGCGAGTGGGCGCTGTTGCGCGAGAGCGACGACTCGATTCCCCGCGGGAGCGTCTACCTCGAACGGCTCGTCGAGTACGCCTATCCCGGCTACGAAATCGAGGACTTCCCGCTCGTTCCGGACCGCGGGAAGCGAGAGGGGACCGAGACCTACTCCATCTCCTCGACGCAGCCGATCGAGTCACCGACCGGCGCCGGCGTCGCCGTCGTGGGCGGCGCGATGGGCGGGACCTCGGCCTTCCACGAGGGTGGCGACCACGTCGCCGTTCGCACGGGGAAGCTTGCGGGCGAACTCGCGGCGACCGGTGACCTGGGCCGGTACAACGACGCCTGGCAGGACGCGCTGGGCGCGGAATTCCTGCGCAACATCGCGATGGCAGACATCGTCCGCGGCTACGGCCCCGACGACTGGGATCGACTCTTCGCCACGACCGACGCTATCGTCAACCGCGGCGAGTACTCGTGGTTGAGCATTCTCCGCTCGGGTCTGATGGGGATCCGTCTCGTGTGGGCGTACAACCGCACCAAAGATCGCTTTGCCGACGGCACGTACGTCCAGTTCCGCGAGGACGAGTACGTCATCTGAGCACTGTGAGTGGTATACTGGCGGACGGAAGCCCTGATAGATGTTCGCCGGACCCGGTTGCGGCGAACTCTATCAACCGTTCCGTCCGTCAGTAGACTCGTCAGTTTCCCTGTCTTCCCCTCCAGAAGACAGAAACTGGAACCCGGATCCACCGGTCACGTGGTCGTCCAGGCGGTCGAGTACCCGGAGCGCGTCCCGGCCCTCCTCGAGTGATTGTCCGATCTCCGTATCGGTCCAGGCCCCCATGTCGTAGAGCAGTTCGTTGCGGCGTTCCCGGAGATTCCGCATGTCCGCGACGAGCTCCTCGTCGAGATCGAGACAGCGCAACAGCAGTTGCTCCCGGTCGGCCTGCGGGAGACGCCACAGCCACTCCTGTGTCCCCGTCCGCGACCGGTGATCCTCGGCAACGAGTTCCTCGGTGAGGAGTCGGACTGTGTATCCCTCGACGAGCAACTGCGAGAGGGTCAAAAGCCAGACCCGGTAGGTCGCCAGCGCCGCCGACCCGAACTGTGCGGGCGAGACGCCGGTATCGACGCCGACCGCGTCGAGATATCGCTGCCAGAACTCCGCCGGTGAACCAGGCGACTCCGATGTCGACGCACCCTCGATCATCGCATAGAGGTTCCTGACCGCAGCCCTCGTGCTCTGTTCTGGAGATGGCTCGCCGCCAGGTGCTGGAACGACCGGCACGCCCATCCCCGCCAGCCCACCCTGCTCCCTGCCGGCCTCGAACAGCGACCTGAATGGGGCGAACGGATCATCCTCGCCAGTCATGGGTCTGGCTTGGGGAAGACCACCAAAGAGTCTGTTCCCCGCGACAGGTTCATGCGTTCTCGCGGAGTACTTACAGATGCGTGTCCCAGTCCCCGCCAGAGCGAACCCACAGGGGTGCGATGACAGCGCGGCGAACCCGGGCACGCGACAGGACGACACAATCGGTTCGCGATACAGAACCCGCCCGGCACGAGGGTTAGCCGGCCGACGCGGCACACCGCCGAGAACGACGCCGGTCGTTAGTGTTCCGGGCGTACATTTTGAGGCCGAGATGATAGAGCGGGGTCGGTCCCGGCCGTCATCACGGACGCTCGAACGCAGCGAGATCACGCTCTTTGCCTGCGAGTATCAGCGTGTCTTCAACCCGGAAGGCGAAAGACGGATCGAGATCGGAGTGGAGTTGTCCGTCTCGTTCGACGGCGACGACCTGTACGCTGTCGGTGCTTCGGATCTCGGTGTCTTCGAGGGACTGGCCAGCGAACGCGGGTACACGGGTCTGGACGATCCGGAACTGTTCGATCGTCTCGACCTGAGCCGGCGAGTCGAACAGCCGTGCCGTCGCCATGTGTGCAGTGACCTCCGAAAGCGAGAGAGTGTACTCGATGCCCGCGTCGTAGCATTTCTGAACGTAGTTCACGTCGTCTGCGCGAGCGAGCGTCGTGGTCGTCGGCGCGTGGTCTTCAACGACGAGCCCCGAGTACACGACGAGCGAGTCCCGCGAGAGGCCGAGAACGAGGCTATCGGCCTCGGATACTTTTGCCTCCCGAAGCGTCTCCGGTTCGGTGATGTCACCGACGACGTCAACTCCCGGCTTCTCGACCGTATCGACGACGGTGACGTCGACCCCTGTCTCAGCAAGTGTTTCCGCAGCAGTTCGACCGACCACCCCGTATCCGGCAACGACAGCCCGTGTGCAACCGTTCTGTGGATCGTACCCGCGTCGGATCGTCGGGATGTCCGCCGGCTCACCGGCGACGAGGAGGACGGCGTGTTCGACGAGTCGTCGACCGGGCGCGACCGGTGCCACGAACTCGCCGTGGAACCAGCCGCCGAGGACGGTCACACCGAACCGCTGCTTGAATCGACACTCAGCGAGCGTCTGGCCGATCAGGTCGCTCCCGCTCTCGATCAGCACTTCGGAGAGCGTAATCGATGGCTCTCTGTCGTCGGCATACTCTCCGAACTGCGTTCCCTTGGCTTTCATTGCCAGCCGTTTTCCCACGGCTACCCGCGGCTGGATGACGTCGTCAGCACCCGCGTAGCTGTGGTACTGCGCAGTGTCGCTGTTCTCGACGACGCTTACAATCTGGAGGTGCTCGTTGAGTCGCCGTCCTGTGAGAACGACGTTCGCGTTCACCTCGTCGTTGATGTCGACGATCATTGCCCGGGCCTGCTCGACGTTCGCTGCCGTGAGCGTCGCTGCAGTCTCGGGGTCCCCGTGGATTGCGTCGACCCCATCGCGGACGAGTTCCATAACGCGGCTCTCGTCCTGTTTGACGAACAGTTCCGGGACGTCCTGCTCGCCGATTTCCGCCTCCAGTGCGGGCTCTCGGGGCGAGTCCGCACAGACGATAACGTGACCGGACAAGTCCGTTTCTGTCGGCGCCTCCGTCCGTAGCGCTCGTTTCAAAAGTGGAATCACGAAGTACGGGATCGCAAAGAAGACCAGCAACACGCCCGTCACGTTCATGCCGATGACGATGACGCTCATTCCCGTGCTCGACCACGGGGAATCGCCGCCAAATCCGGCGGTGGTGAGAATTTCTACCACGACCTGTAGCGACCGGACGTACCCGATATCTTCCCCCTGGAACGTCGCCATGCCCCACCGATAGATCAGGGAGTAGGCCAAAAGCAACACCAGCCCGCCGGCGGCGGTCACAACGATCCGTCGGGTGAGGGGTTTCATCCGGCCATCGGCTACCTGTGGCCCGATTATATATTTCGGGTTTCGCCAACGTTACTGCGAGTGGCCACTGTCAGCGCGAGTGAACTGCCCGGAGAAGCTCTATAATTACGGCCAACCCACGCAGGGACATGAACAAGGACTCGTTTCGAACGCCAGACGGTCAGTGTGTCAGGGCGGTAACTGCCGACGAGATGCGAGAGGTCGATCGTATCGCAGTCGAGGAGGTCGGCTTGCAACTGCTCCAGATGATGGAGAATGCCGGTCGGATACTCGCGTGGCACGTCCGGGATGTCCGGGACAAAGACGGGACTGTCACCGTTGTGGCTGGCAACGGGGGGAACGGTGGCGGGGGAATGGTCTGTGCACGCCACCTCGCGAACCGCGACATTCCCGTTCGAGTTCTTCTGGACAGGACGCCCGGGGAGCTGTCCGGCGTGGCGGCCCATCAGCACGGAATCCTCGACGAGATGGGTCCTCCGATTACGACTGACGTGGAGGAACGGGCCCACACAGGTGATCAGGGAGTTATCGTGGACGCACTCATCGGGTACGGACTGACCGGGGAAGTGCGACCGGCAGCGAGTGACCGTATCGACAGCATGAACCGCCGACCCGAGCCGGTAGTGTCGCTCGACGCCCCGTCCGGTGTCGACGCGACGACGGGTGAGGCGCTCGGGGTCGCAGTAACGCCGGATCGAACGGTCACACTCGCACTACCGAAAACCGGACTCGATGCGGTCGCGGGGGCGCTCTATCTCGCGGATATCAGTATCCCTCGAACGGTGTACGAACGACTCGAGATCGATTACGAACGCCCGTTTGGGGATGAGGACTGGATCGAACTCCGACGATGAAAGAGAGCGAGGATCGTGACGACAACTCCCTGCAATAGGTTGTTGAAGTGAGCGCCTCACAAGATTCGGGTGTCCGGTTGAGAGCAGAGTTTGACTTGAGGCGAAAGAACTAGGTTCCCCCGACACGAGGTTGGCCACCGACTTAACTAAGCTGCGAATGAAAGGATTTGAACAAGGAATGCGGTTCAGTCCGGCGATTAGGTCGAATCCAAATCTGCCGCAAGAGTAGCGGGCCGGAAGGGATTTGAACCACGTCCAGACGTGCTCGCTTCGCTGGGCGCG
>JAZKRS010000031.1:0-31315 GCA_036626435.1 Haloarculaceae archaeon
ATAGACAGACGTTTGTCCGGCCGGTCGCTACTGCGCCTATGACCGATGGCGCGTGGGTGAGCCTCTTCTCGGGCGGCAAGGACTCCTCGTTTGCACTGTACCGGGCACTGGAACGCGGACTGACCGTCGAGCGACTCGTGACTGTCCACCCGGAAGGGGGCTCCTACATGTACCACGTGCCCGCGACCGATCTGGCGGCCCTCGCTGCCGAGAGCATCGACATCCCGCTCGTCGACGTCCGACCGGACGACTTCGCGGCCGACAGCGCGACGGATTCTGGCGCGCAGGGCGACGCCGAACTGGAACCGCTCGAAGCCGCCCTGGGGGACCTCGCAGCCGACCTCGGTGGCCTCGCGGGCGTGACGGCCGGCGCCGTCGAGAGCGAGTACCAGACAAGCCGCATCGAGGGAATGTGCGAGCGCCTCGACGCCGACCTGTTCGCCCCGCTGTGGGGGCGTGACCCCGAGACGCTGGCCGAGGAGATGCTGGCGGCGGGCTTCGAGATCACGATCGTGCAGGTCGCCGCCGCGGGTCTCGACGAGTCCTGGCTCGGCCGCCAACTCGACGCCGACGCGCTCGCGGATCTCGGGGCGCTCAACGAGGAGTACGGTGTCCACATTCTCGGTGAGGGTGGAGAGTTCGAGACGCTGGTGACCGACGGCCCACACATGCGCCGCCCCATCGAACTCGAGTACACCACGGAGTGGGACGGAACCCGGGGCCGACTCCGTATCGAGACCGCTCAACTCGGATAGCGGCCGTAGATATTTGCGCCCGGCGGGCCAGGTCCCCGTATGGTTCAGATCGGCGAACAGGCACCAGAGTTTACCGTACCGAAAGCAGGCGGCGACGCGTACAACGACCTCGGCGAGGGCCCGGTCGTCCTGGTCTTCGTCCCCGCTGCGTTCACCAGCGCCTGTACGGAGGAACTGTGTACGTTCCGGGACTCGCTGGCCCGGTTCGCCACCCTCGGCGCGCGGGTGTACGGGGTCAGCGTCGACCTGCCGTTCGCACAGAACATCTGGATACGGGAACAGGACCTCATACTGACGGCTATAAGCCCGTGAGCGATTTCGACCCCCGGGGGGTCGAATATGCTCACGAAGTTATAGCCGTCAGTATCAACTTTCCGATGCTCTCGGACTGGGACCACGAGGTCATCCGCGCCTACGACGCTGTACTCGAGGACCAGGACCAATAGACCTATATAGTGGTGTGGCATACCATAACACGTATGGCGTCCGCACCGAGCAGCGACGACCTGTTCGACGACTTCCTGGCACAGCGCGGCCACGAGACGGGGGAAGCTGGCTGGGAGGAGAGCTATAACAAAAAGCAGTGCCCGGACTGTGGTGGCCTCCACGACACAGCCGCCACGGAGTGCTCGGTTTGTGGCTGGGCCCCGGTATAGGAATCAGACGGCGTCGAGCGCGGCCTGGAGGAACAACCCAACTGCGAGATGCTGGTACATCGCGCGCTCCATCCGCTCGGCGGCGGCGTCCTCGTCGCGGATGGCGTACTGTTTCGTCTGGACCAGATTGTGGCGCGCGAGCGCCCCGTCCGATTCGAGGTCGTGGAGACACGGGTAGACGGTTCCCGGGCTGGGTTCGACGCCGAACAGGGAGGACAAGTCCTCCATCAGTGCAGTTCCGTGGGTCCCGTCGTCACGCAGCGCGATCAGCGCGAGGAGGATCTCGTCCAGGCTCTGCGTGACGACCTCCCCGGAAGCGGTCACGTCGTGGATATCGCTGTCCAGAAGTTCCTCGACGACGGTCGACAGAATCTCCGCCGGCGTGGTGTCACCCTGGGCGCTGCCGACACGCTGCAGGAGCTCCGGTGGAATCCCCGGACCGCTCTCGTGAGAGTTCTTTGCGGGCGTCGTGGGCTGTGTGATGTGGAGGTCTTCGCCGGACATTGTTTGGGACGGTGGCGTTCGTACGACACCTGGATACATAACCCCCAAGAGCGTTTTCTGCTCGTGAAAGAACCCGGTGGGCGCATGACGACTGGAGGCTGGGTCGCTCTGACACCGGCCAAAAACGCTTATATGCCCGAGCGCACACCGTCCGGTAGTGGACGACGATCGCAGCATCGAAGAGATCCTAGATACCATCGGGGACCAGCACGCGCGCCACGTACTCGCGGCCATCAGCCGCGAACCCAAATCCGCAAAGGAACTCGCAGAGGCGTGTGACCTCTCCCTCCCAACAGTCTACAGGCGCCTCGAACTGCTGGACGAGTACAACCTCATCACGGACAGGACCCTCGTCGCCGAGGACGGCAACCACTTCAAGATCTACGAGTCCAACTTCGAGAGCACTGTCATCACACTCGAGGACGACGAGTACCGGGTCCGGATCTACCGGGATGAGAAGCTTCCGGACCGGTTCAGCCAGCTCTGGGACGATCTCAACCCCGAGTAATGATCTCGACCGGCCCCAGTCAGAAAGGGAAGTCGAACCGAAACGTACTCTCCCGAGCGCGGCAATACGCCTGTATGGGAGATTCCGAACTGAGCCATTACGAAGTCGATGCAGCGCGTGTCAGCCCGAAGCGAACCCGGATCGATACGGGCGACGCGGAGTTCGTCGTCGGCAAGGACGTGAACCCGGTCGAGTACTTCCTCGGGTCAGTCCTGGCTTGTCTCAACTCGACCGGGACGATGGTCGCCCGGGACATGGACATCGACATCGAATCGCTGGAGGCAACAGTCGAAAGCGACGTCAACTACGCGACCTATCGAGGCGAGGCGAGCGAGGACCGGACGGGACTCCAGGGGCTGGAGGTGACGCTGTCGGTGGAGACAGCGGACGCCGCCGACCTCGATGCGTGGCTTGCGGCGGTGAAAGACCGGTGTCCAGTGACCGACAACGTCGAAAACGAGACCACTCTCAGCGTCACGCTCGAGTGAACCGGTGGCGGCCGCGTCAGACCGTCAGGACTCGCGTCTCGACCGACCCGACGACCCGGTTGGTGATCGACCCGAATGCGGGCTTGTCCGGGTCCGAACGGCCACGCTTGCCCATGACGATGAGGTCGACGTCGTGCTCCTCGGCGTACCCGACGATCTCCTCGGCGGGAGTCCCGGCACGCGTTGCCGTCGTGGCGTCGACGCCGGCCTCGGCGGCCATCTCCGCGATTTTCTCGGTGAACTCCTCGCCTTTCTCCTCCAGTCGGGACCGCGTCTCGCTGATGTCGCTGGGCGTCGCGACGAAGGCGGCGTTGCCCATATCCATCACATACAGCGCATGCACTGTCGCCCCGTGGTCCTCTGCGAGGCCGATGGCGTTTTCTGCGGCGGCTCGGGCACGATCGCTGCCGTCGGTCGGAACGAGTACATTGTCGTACATGGCTCTCCTCGTCTGAGGTTACGCCCCATTGATAAAAGAACCCCCGCGCTTATTCCAGCCGCCCGGGAATCCAGCTGATATCCTGCAGGAACGCTGTGGACCCCAGAGCGTCAGCCGAGGAACGAACGATTATACCGTACGGTCACCCACTGTCCCAGCATGGGCGGGACAGCCCGACAGCGGGGGGGACGCGGCGACCCGTGACTGCACCCCTCTGGATGCAGCGATACAGCCTGGAGATTGCAGCCGAGACTGTCCGGAAATCCGCAGTCGGACCGGAGCAACTCCTCAGACTCCTGACTGCCGAAGTCGGTCATACCGACAGCGAGGTCCGCTACCGCGAGAACAAGCTCGAACTCCACCGCTACGAGCCCGAGAAGCGGCGACACCGGACGCCAATCCTCATCGTCTACGCGCTGGTCAACCGGCCGTACATTCTGGACCTCCAGCCCGATCGCAGCGTCGTCCGCCGCCTGCTCGAGGCCGGCTTCGAGGTGTACATGATCGACTGGGGCGAGCCCTCCCTGCTCGATCAGTCCCTGACCATGGACGACTACGTGAACCGCTACGTCGACAACTGCGTCGACGCCGTCTGTGACGAGGCGGGCGTCGACGCGGTCCACGTGCTGGGATACTGCATGGGCGGGACCATGTCGATCATGTACGCCGCGACCCACCCCGACCGGGTCCGGACGCTCACGCTGATGGCGACGCCTGTTTCCCTCGAAGGCAACGGTGGCGTGCTGGAGCAGTGGGCAACCTACTTCGACCCGGACACCGTCGTCGAGGCCCGGGGGAACGTTCCCGCGGAGCTGCTCGCCTACGTGTTCTCGCTCATGGACCCCGTCGATAACTACGTCGGGAAGTACGTCCGCCTCTACGAGAACATCGAGGACGACGAGTTCGTCGAGAACTTCTCGCGCATGGAGCAGTGGATCTGGGACGGCGTCGACGTGGCCGGCGAGGCCTTCCGGGAGTTCGTAACCGAGGTCTACAGGGACAACAGACTCATCCAGGGTGAGTACCACCTCGGCGACGAGCGGATTGACCTCGCCGATATCGCGATGCCGGTCCAGCAGATTGTCGGGGAGTACGACCACATTGTCCCGCCGGAGTCGAGTACGCCGCTCAACGACGAGATCGGGGGCGACGACGAGCGGATCGTCGAGTTCTCCGCCGGGCACATCGGGGTCTCGGTCTCCTCCTCGGCTCACGAGGAGCTGTGGCCGGATGTCTCTGCGTGGCTGGCCGAGCGCGACGCGGGCGTGTCGAACGCTGGCTGACTACTCGATTCCCGGCGGCCCCCCGTCGTCCTCCTCGACCGACCACGAGGCGAGCGGGCCCTCCGCGAGGGTGGCGTCGTCGTGAACGGTCACGGCGACGTGGCCCGTGCCGGTATCCATCATCTCGGCGTACCGCTCCGTCACCCAGTCGGCGAACGGTTCGACGTCGCCCCCGTCGAGCTGCTCGCTGACCTCGAAGGTGAGGTGTGGCATACAGTAGCGTTGGTCTTGTGGGTATCTATGGGTGGCGGTGGGCCGGGTGCGGAGCGGGGGCTCCCCGCTACGATTCGACGTACTGTTCGGCCGACTCGATGCGCCCGGCGAGTGTCTCGAGAAAGCGCGCCGCGTCGGCGCCGTCGACGACCCGGTGGTCGAAGCTCAGATCGAGTGTGAGCCGCTTCCGGACGGCCCCGTCGTCCCTCTCGGGCCGTGCGCGGTCGACGATCCGGCCCACGCCCAGGATCGCGACCTCGGGGGGGTTGATGACCGGCGTAAAGGAGTCAACGCCCAGTGGGCCGAGATTCGAGAGCGTGAACGTGCTCCCCCGGAGGTCGTTCATCGAGTGCTCGCCGGCCCGGACCGCCTCGGTCAGCCGGCGGCGCTCGGCGGCCACCTCTCCGAGTGACTTCGCGCCGACGTCGGCGACCACGGGCGTGACCAGCCCCGCGTCGACGTCTACCGCGATGGCGACGTTGTGCTCCTCGTAGATGCGGTGGGTCCCGTCCTCGAAGGTGGCGTTGAACGGCGGATGGGCCCCGAGCGTCTCCGAGAGGGCACAGAGGAGGACATCCGTCACCGAGACATCGGCGACCTCCGCGGCCGCGAGCAACGCCCCGGCGGCGACCTCGCGACTCGCAGTCACGTGGACAGCCTCCTGGTAGCTCTCCTGTAAGCGAGAGGCGATGGTCTTTCGCATCCCTTTCAGGGCGTGCTCCTCGCTGACCGTCCGCGATGCCGGCCCGTCGTCGGTCACGGCCGCCTCCCGGCCACAGCCCGTGTGGCCGTCATGACTCGTCGGGCTCGATCCACGCGAGGGTGTCCCCGCGCTCGAACTCGTCGTCCTCGCCGCGGACGACCTCCGCGAGCGTCCCGGCGACGGGCGCGAGCACGTCGGCGTCGACCTTCTCGACCTGAATCTCGCAGATGGCTTCGCCCGCCTCAACCCCCCGCCCCTCGCGGGTGAACCAGTTGATGACGACCCCCTCGTCGGCCTCGGCGTCCGCGGGCCAGGCGTCGTCGACGGCCACCGCGACGCGCTCCCCGTCTGTCATCACTGGGTCCGTCGGACGGCCGCCTCGATATCCTCGGCGCCAGGCACGACCTCGTTCTCCATCGGCCGGGCGTAGGGGATCGGCACGTCCGCCATTGCGACCCGCTCGACAGCGTCGAGGTCAGCGAGGGCCTCCTCGGCGGCGGTGGCGGCGAGTTCGGCCGTCACGCCGAAGGAGCGGTAGTCCTCGTCGACGACGACGAGGTTGCCGGTCTTCCGGACCGACTCGAGGACTGTCTCCCTGTCGAGGGGCACGAGCGTCCGCAGGTCGACAACTTCGGCGTCGATGCCCTCCTCGGCCAGCGACTCTGCGGCCTCCAGCGCGCGGTGGACGTGCAGTCCGAGGGTGACGACGGTGACGTCCCCACCCTCCCGTTTGACGTCGGCGCTGCCAAAGGGGATCGTGTAGTCGGTCTCCGGGACGGGCGTCTTCGGGCCGTCCGGGGCCGGCAGCCAGCCGATGCCCATCAGGCGCTTGTGGAACATGTAGACGACAGGATCGTCGTCGCGGATCGCGTTGTGCATCAGCCCCTTCGCGTCGTAGGCTGTCGAGGGGACGACCACCTTCATCCCCGGCAGGTGTGCGAAGGTGCCATAGAGGGTCTGGGAGTGCTGGGCGGCGTCGTTGTAGGTCCCGCCCACGGCGGTCGTCAGCACCATCGGCACCGACACCGATCCGCCGCTCATGTACGTGTTTTTCGCCATCTGGTTGTAGATCTGATCCATCGCGACGCCGAAGAAGTCGACGAACATCAGCTCCGCGATGGGGCGCATCCCCTCCTGTGCGGCGCCGACCGCCGCGCCGAGATAGGCCGTCTCGCTGATCGGTACGTCCATGATCCGGTCGTAGCCGAACTCCTCCAGCAGCCCCTCGGTGGAGTCGAAGATGCCGCCGTAGTCGGCGACGTCCTCGCCCATGTAGAACACGTCGTCGTCCTCGCGCATCTCGTCGGCGATGGCCTCGACCATCGCACGGCTCATCGTCAGCTCGCGCTCGATCGTCTCGGCCATCAGTCCTCACCCCCCGCGAACTCGAAGTCGGGTTCTGTCCCCGTCACGCCACTGGGCGAGTTCACCCACACGTCCTCGTGGGCGGTCTCGGGGTCGGGTTCGGGCTGATCCTTCGCCCACCTGATGGCGTCCTCGACGCGCTCCTCGCCCTCCTCACGCAACTCCTGGATCGTCACGTCGCCGACGCCGTGAGCGCGCAGGTCGGCCGCCAGGCGCTCGATCGAGTCGCGCTCGGCCGCCGCCTCCTGGTCCGCCTCGGGGCGGTAGACCTGGGGATCGCCCATGAAGTGGCCCATCCGCCGGTGAACCTGGATCTCCATCAACGTCGGCCCGTTCCGATCGCGGGCGCGCCCGACGGCCTCCGCGGCAGCCTCGTAGACGGCGACGGCGTCGTCGCTGTCGACGCGGACCCCCGGCATGTCGAAGCCCTCGGCCCGACGGGAGCCGTCCTCGACGTCCGTCACGCGCTCCTTGGGCATGCTGATCGCCCAGTCGTTGTCCTCGATCACGAACACGACCGGCAGATTCTGGACTGCGGCGAAGTTCAGCGACTCGAGGAACCCACCCTGGTCGATAGCGCCCTCGCCGAGGTAGGCGACTGCAACGCTGTCGGTGTTGCGCTTTTTGGCGGCCAGCCCGGCGCCGGCGGCCGGCGGACACCCCTCAGCGATGATGCCGCTGCAGGCGAACCCGGCATCGGGATCGAAGAGGTGCATGTGTCCGCCCTTGCCCCCACAGAGGCCCGACTCGCGGCCGAAGATTTCGGCTGTCATCCGCTTCAGGTCGACCCCCTTCGCGATGGCGACGTGGTGTGGTCGGTGGGGCGCTGTCACTGTGTCGTCGTCGCGGAGGTGCTGACAGACGCCCGCCGCCGCGGCCTCCTGGCCGGCCGCGAGGTGCAACTCGCCGGGGATCGGCCCCGCCGAGATGTCGAAGGCCGGCTGCTTGCCCTCCAGGTACTCCTCCTGGAGGCGCTCCTCGTAGTGCCTGGCCGTCACCATGTCGACGTACATCTCCTGTAGGTCGGTAACTGATACCATGTGTGCGTGTCACAATACGACGCAATATTACATAACCGTAGGGGTGGATAGCGGCGCCAGTCGAGAAGGTGAGCGGCTATCGTGACCGGACCCGGATGTCCCCGTCGGGGCTGACACCGAGAGTGATGGGGTGGGTGATCTGCCGGCCCTGGACCGCGTCGCTGGCGGCGTCGGTCACAAGTTCCATCAGTTCGGGGGCGGTGTAGCTGACGTCGATCCCGGCCTCGTCACACGTTCTGAACAGGCGCCGTGGTACCTCGTAGAGGTCGGTCCCGGGGTCGATGTCGACGTGTACCGGAGCCGCGAGGATGTCGGCGAATGCGACGGTATTGCGCGCCTTCCGGACGTTCTCGCGGGCGCTTGCCTCGACGCTCGCGACGTTCGCCCGCGACGTGCCGAGTATCTCGGCGATGTCGGCCTGCCGGTACCCCCGCTCGCGGAGGACATACACCTCGGCCTGCCGGCGGGTGAGCACGTTCCCGCCCGGATCGAACCCTGTCTCAGCGATCAGCGCGTCCACGTTGGTTTCCGCCGGTTCGGCCCTGTCTGTCGGCATGGTTTCCCCGGTCATGGTTCAGAGGTTCGCCTCGGGCGCGTCGATGTACTTTTCGTTTACGACGTACTCGCCGTCCTCGTTCTCGACGAGGTATTCCCCGTAGTAGGGGACGCGGTTCTCGGCCGTCTCGCGGAAGGTCTCCCGGATCTCGGGTCTGGTCATCTCTCCCATCGACCGGAGGTCGTCGTTGCGGTTCAGACACCCCTTCAGGTACCCCTCGTGGGTGACACGAATCCGGCCGCAACTGGCACAGAACTCCTCGTTCTCGACTGGGTCGACGATCTCGACCATCCCCGTCTCGACGTCGTCGCCGTCCGACGACGAGCCCATCGACGGGACGTCACCCCCGTCGCCGACCCCAGAGCGCACGTAGTAGCGCTTGCGGTCGTGCATCTCGCGGACCTCGGTCCGCTCGGCCTGCTCTTCGAGCCAGCCGTGGACCCGCTCGATGTCGATCGCCCACTCCGGGTGGCCCGCGATCTCGGGCATATACTCGATGAGCTGGAGCTGGAGGCCGTCGTTCTCGGCGACGTAGTCGACCATCTCCGGGACGTAGCCGGCCGTGGGCTCGAAGACGACCATGTTGATCTTCACCGGCGCGAGGCCGGCCTCGACGGCCGCCTCGATGCCCTCCATCACCCGGTCGAAGGCCCCCGACTTCGTGACCTCGGCGAAGTCCTCCGGGTCGAGTGCGTCCTGAGAGACGTTGACCCGGTCAAGGCCGGCCTCGACCAGCCCCTCGGCCCGCCCCGGCAGGAAGGTGCCGTTGGTCGTCATCGACGCCTCCATGCTGTCCGGAGTGCGCGCGATGATCTCCTCCAGGTCGTCGCGCAACATCGGCTCGCCGCCGGTGAACTTCACCGAGTCGACGCCGAACTCCGCGGCGACCTCCAGAAACCGGACGACGTCCTCGGTCCCCATCTCGTTGTCCTGTGGGTCCATAGGTCCGCGGGTGTCTCCGAGGCCCTCGTTGTGACAGTAGACGCAGTCGAAATTACACCGGTCTGTCAGCGAGACCCGGACTCCCGTCACCTCGCGGCCGAAGTCGTCCTCTAGCATGTGAATAGTCGATAGTTTCCCCGTAGCGTAATTAAAATTGGCCCCAGAATTGCCTCAGAGTAACCAAAAAAAGTTACATCCGTCCCGGGAAGCCGTCAGTAGTGAATCGAGTGTCCCTCGGCACCCTTGACAGCCTCGTGGACCGCCTCGGAGAGCGTCGGGTGGATGTGGATCGTCGAGGCGACGTCCTCCAGGGTCGCGCCCATCTCGATCGCCAGCGCGAGTTCGGCCACCATCTCCGAGGCGTCGGGGCCGACGATCTGCCCCCCGAGGATGAACTCGCTATCGTCGTCGGCGACGACGCGTGCAAAGCCGTCGCTTTCGTCGAGTGTCATCGCCCGGCCCGAGGCCCGAAGCGGCATCTGGCCGACGACAGGGTCGAAACCGGCCTCCTCGGCCTCCGCTTCGGTCATGCCGACGGTCCCGATCTCGGGGTCGGTGAAGACGGCTGCGGGGACTGCCTGGTGGTCCAGCGCCGACGGTTCGCCCGCGATGACCTCCGCGGCGACCTCACCCTCCCGGAAGGCCTTGTGGGCCAGCATGGGTTCGCCCGCCACGTCGCCGACCGCGAAGACCCCGTCGACGGAGGTTCGCGCGCGGTCGTCGGTCTCGACGAAGCCCCGATCGTCCGTCTCGAGGTCGACCGCGTCGAGGTTCAGCGTGTCCGTCACCGGCTGGCGGCCGACCGCGACGAGGCACTTCTCCGCACCGAACTCGGTGACGGCTCCGTCCTCGGCTTCCGTCGTGACTGTCAGGCCCTCGCCGCTCTCTTCCCATCCCTGGGCAGCCTCGCCGAAGTAGAAGTCCACGCCCACCCCCGCGGCACGCTTGCGGATCACTTCGGCGACGTCCTCCTCGTAGCCCGGCAGGGCCTGCTCCAGTTGCTCGACGACGGTCACGTCGGCGCCGAGCTTCTGGAAGACCGTGGCCATCTCCATCCCGATGTAGCCGGCCCCGACGACGACCAGGCTGTCGGGGACCGATTCGAGCGCGAGTGCGTCCCGCGAGGAGAGGACGCGCTCGCCGTCGTACTCGAATCCGGGAATCTCGATGGGTCGGCTGCCGGTGGCGACGACGGCGTGCTCGAACTGGACGCTCTCTGCACCCTCGCCCTGGCCGCCGTGGACGACCCGGGCCGTATCCGCCGAGGCGAACTCGGCACGACCCTCCATGAGGGAGACGCCAGCGTCTTCACACAGCTTCTCGACGCCCTTGGTGAGCCGGCGGACGATCCGGTCCTTCCAGTCGACCATCCCCTGCAGGTCCACGGCGGGGTCGGCGTACACGCCCATCCGCTCGGCGTCGCCGGCCCGGTGTGCGAGGTCCGTCGCCGAGATGAGCGCCTTCGAGGGGATACAGCCGTGGTTGAGGCAGGTGCCCCCGTAGGCCTCTTTCTCGACGAGCGTCACGTCGAGATCCAGTTGCGCGGCGCGGATGGCGGCCACGTAGCCGCCGGGTCCGCCGCCGATGACCAGTACGTCCGTGCCAGTTGTGACGTCTCCGACTACCATTGGTATCAGTTGAGTGTTCTCATTCGAGCAACAACAGCGTGGGGTTTTCGAGGTACTCGATGACCGTGTTGACGAAGCCAGCCGCTTCGGCGCCGTCGATGACCCGGTGGTCGATCGACAGCGACAGCGGGAGCGTGTGTCGCGCCAGGACCTCGCCGTCTTCCGCGACGGGGCGCTGTTCGATGGCTCCGAGTCCGAGAATCGCGGTCTCGGGGTAGTTGATGATCGGCGTGGCGTACTCGCCGCCGACCGCGCCGAAGTTGGTGATGGTGAAGGTCCCGCCCTGCATCTCCGCGGGCGCCAGATCCCGCTCGCGGGCCCGGGCCGCGAGGTCGTTGGCCTCCGCGGCGATGTCGAGGACGCTCTTCTCGTCGGCGCCCTCGACGACGGGCACCATCAGCCCCGCGTCGGTCGCCACCGCGACGCCGACGTTGTAGTAGCCCTTGTAGCGGATCTCCTCGGCCTCCTCGTCGAGTTCGCTGTTGAGAACGGGGTACTCCGTCAGCCCGGCGACGACGGCCTTCATCACGAACGGGAGGTAGGTCAGGCTGACGCCGCGCTCCTCGGCCCGTGGCTTCAGTTCGGCACGCGCCTCGACGAGCGCGTCGACGACCGCCGTGTCGTGGTGGCAGGCGTGTGGCGCACTGAAGGCCGACTGTTCCATCTGCTCGCCGATAGTCCGCCGGATCCCGTGGTAGGGCTCTGTTGTCACGTCCGCGGACACGTCGCCGGCGGCCGTCTCCGCCGCCCCGGCAGCCGCTGCCCCCTCCGCGGTCGCGTCTGCCTCCGCCCCCGCCTCGACGTACGCGCGGACGTCCTCGGGTTCGACGAACGCCTCGCCGTCGCGGGTCTTCTCGGTCGGCACCTCATCGACGTCGACGCCCTCCTCCCGGGCGAGTTTCCGCGTCGCCGGGGCCGCGAGCGTGCGGTCGCGGCCGGCCGCCTCGGCCGTCGACGCCACAGCCGAATCGTCGCTTTCGGCGCCTGTGACGGGCGGCTCCCCCTCCTCGTCGGCGCCGGTGTCCTCGGCGGCCGCGCGCACATCGCCCTCTGTGACCCGTCCGCCCGGCCCGGAGCCCTCGACGGCTGCGATGTCGACCCCGAGTTCGCGGGCCAGCCGGCGGACGTTCGGCGGGGCGAACACCCGCCCCTCGGCGGCGGTCGCCGTCTCGTCGCCCCCCTCGCCGGCTTCGGGTTCGACCTCGACGTCCTCGACGTCCTCGCCCTCGACGTCGATCGTCACGACCACGTCGCCGACTGGGACGACGTCGCCGGCCTCTGCGTGGAGTTCCCGGACCGTGCCGGCGACCGGCGAGGGCAGGTCCACGACGGCCTTGTCGGTCTCGACCTCCGCGAGCACCTCGTCCTCGGCGACGGCCTCGCCGGGTTCGGCGTGCCAGGTGACGATCTCGCCCTCCGCGACGCCTTCGCCGACATCTGGTAGTTCGAACTCGAACATGGCTAGAAGTCGACGGTCTCCCTGATCTCGTCTTCGATGCGTGCGGCCTCCGGGAGGTAGTAGTCCTCCAGGGCGTACAGCGGGAAGGGCACGTCGAAGCCCGTCACCCGCCCGATTGGCGCCTCCTGGTAGAGCAGGACGTCCTCCTGCAGGGTTGCGATCACCTCACCAGCCAGGCCGCCTGTCTTGGGCGCCTCGTGGACGACGACTGCGCGGCCGGTCTTCCGGAACGACTCCGTGATCGTCTCCTCGTCCATCGGCGAGAGCGTCCGCAGGTCGATCACCTCGGGGTCGATCCCCTCCTCGGCAAGGTTCTCCGCAGCCTCGAGCGTCGGCCGCGTCATCGCGCCCCAGGTGTAGACGGAGACGTCGCTCCCCTCGCGTCGAACCGCCGCTTCGCCGAGCGGGACGGTGTAGGGCTCCTCGGGGACGTCCTCGCGGAAGGCCCGGTAGATCAGCTTCGGTTCGAGGAAGACCACGGGGTCGGGGTCCCGGATGGCCGAGGCGAGCAGCCCCTTCGTGTCGTAGGGCGTCGAGGGGATGACGACCTTCAGGCCGGGCTGGTGAGTGAAGAAGGCCTCCGTCGACTCGGAGTGGTGCTCCGGCGCGCGGATGCCGCCGCCGTAGGGCGCGCGGACGACCAGCGGGCAGGTGAACCGTTCGCGGCTCCGCGTCCGCAGGCGCGCGGCGTGGCTCACGATCTGGTCGAAGGCCGGGTAGATGAAGCCCAGAAACTGGATCTCCGCGACGGGACGCAGGCCGTAGGCGGCCATCCCGACCGCGGTACCGACGATGCCCGACTCCGCCAGCGGCGTGTCGATCACCCGCTGGTCGCCGAACTCGTCGATGAGTCCCTCCGTGGCCCGGAAGACGCCGCCGTTCTCGCCGACGTCCTCGCCCATCACGAGGACGTCCTCCTCGCGGTTCATCTCGCAGTACAGGCCGTCCCGGACCGCCTGTACGAGTGTCAGGCTCTGCGTGTCGGATTCTGTCTCTTGCGTGCTCATTCGAGTAGTACCTCGTCGCCGTGACGGCTCTGGAGTCGACGGAGATACGCGCGCTGGGCCTCCAGGCGCTTTGGCATATCCGCGTAGACGTGTTCGAACATCTCCTCGACGTCGGGGCGCTCGGTTGACTCGGCGACGTCGATGGCCTCCGCAACCTCGTCGGCGATCGCCGCCTCGATGGCGTCGATCCGCTCGTCGTCGAGCAGGCCGCGCTCGCGCAGGAACGTCTCCATGCGCGGGATGGGGTCCTTGCGCTTCCAGCGCTCGACTTCCTCCTCGTCGCGGTAGACGGAGGGGTCGTCGGCGGTCGTGTGCGCGCCAAAGCGGTACTGGACCGCCTCGATCAGCGTCGGCCGCGTGGCGTGCCCGAGCGCGTCGTTTGCCCCCTCGCCGGTCTTCGCCTTCTCGACGGCGTCGCGGGTGACCTGGTAGACTGCGAGCGGGTCCATCCCGTCGACCTGAACGCCCTCGAACCCGTATGCGTAGGCCTTCTGGGCGAGGGTGGCGCTCGCCGTCTGTTCCTCGCGGGGGACCGAGATTGCCCACTGGTTGTTGTTACAGAAGAAGACCGCGGGCGCGTCGAAGGCGCCCGCGAAGTTCAGCCCCTCGTGGAAGTCACCCTCCGAGGTGGCACCATCGCCGAAGTAACACAGGAACGCGCGGTCCTCGCCTTTCAGCTTCGACGCCATGGCGGCACCTGTCGCGTGGGGGATCTGCGAGGCGATCGGGACCGCTATGGTGAACATGTTGACCCCGTCGGGCGCGACGTTCCCCTCCTCGCTGCCCATCCAGTACAACAGTATCTTCTCCAGGGGCATACCCATGGCGTGGGCGGCGGCGTGTTCGCGATAGCTGGGGAACACCCAGTCCTCCTCGGCGAGTGCGTGGACACTGCCGACCTGTGCGGCCTCCTGGCCGGACATCGGCGGGTAGGTTCCCATCCGGCCCTGGCGCTGGAGGCTGACTGCGCGGCGATCGAAGTGTCGCCCGAATTTCAACTCTCGGTACATCCCCACCAGCTCCTCGTCGGGGAGATCAGGTGCCTCCATCCCCTCACGGACCTGACCGTCCTCGTCGAGGATGCCGACCTGGTCGTCCGGATCACGCTGGAGGGTGCTCAAAGGCACCACCTGCCTGATACCATATCTTGATACCTCTCGCGGGGGCGGTTTATGGTTTTCCCGACCGCGCCCGACTACGGGCGTTCTCGGGTGCCTCACCGTCCCGGAGAGTCGCCTCGACGAACAGTTCCCCGGCGCGATAGGAGGAACGGACCATCGGCCCCGACGCGCAGTACAGAAAGCCCAGCTCCGCCTCGGCGACCCGCCGCCACGTCTCGAAGGCGTCAGGGTGGACGTACTCCGAGACCTCGAGGTGTGACCGCGAGGGCTGGAGGTACTGGCCGAGGGTGACGATGTCGACGCCGACACTCCGGAGGTCGGAGAGCGTCTGGTAGATCTCGTGGTCGTACTCGCCGACGCCGAGCATCAGGCTGGTCTTCGCGTAGGCGTCGCTGTCCGTTGCGATCTGTCGGAGGACCGAGAGAGACTGCTCGTAGCCGGCCCGCCGGTCCCGGACCGGCCACTGCAACCGTTCGACTGTCTCGACGTTGTGAGCCAGCACGTCCGGCCCGGCATCGATGACCGTTCCCACGAGGTCCGGTTCGCCCTGGAAGTCCGGGATCAGCGCCTCGACCAGGATGTCCGGGTCCAGGCGCTTGATCGCCCGGATCGTCTCGGCGAAGTGGCCCGCGCCCTGGTCGGACAGGTCGTCGCGGTCGACCGACGTGAGGACGACGTAATCGAGGCCGATCTCGGCGACGGCCTCCGCGACGCGTCCGGGTTCGCTCTCGTCGAGGGGGTCCATCCCGCCAGTCTCGACGTCACAGAAGTTACATCCCCGCGAACAGCGGTCGCCCATCAGCATGAACGTCGCCGTTCCTGGGCCGGTCTCGGCAGCGTCCGCCGCCTCGCTACTCGGCGGCGCGTTCGCGCCTCCCGACCAGCACTCGCCGAGGTTCGGGCAGTTGGCCTCCTCGCAGACGGTGTTGAGGTCGCGCTCGCGGAGGGACTGCTTGATCTCGGTGAAACGTTCGCCGGTCGGCGGGCGGCTCTTCAGCCACTCCGGCTTGCGGGCACGGCTCATTGTCGGGGCGAGGGGTGCCGCGCCCTAAAGCCTGCTGTCGGCTGGCAGCCGCAACTGCTAACTCCCGGGGGGTCGCAGAGTCGGCCGTGTTCGCGTCGATTCCCGACCTGCTCCGGCTGGCCGCAGTCCCCGCCTTCGGGTGGATCGCGTACCGGGACATCGAGACGCGACGGGTCCCGAACCGCGTGTGGTACCCGCTGGCCGCGCTCGGCGTCGTGCTGCTCGCGTGGGACGCCGTGATCCACTTCGGCGGCGACAGCACCGCCCTCTGGGAACAGCGGCGCTTTCTTATCGGCGTGGCGTTCAGCCTCCTCTTCGTCGTTCCGCTGGTCTATGGCTTCTGGCTCATCGGCGGCTTCGGCGGCGCCGACGCCAAGGCCTTCTTCGTCGTCGCGGTTCTCTTCCCGGCCTATCCCACCTACAACGTCTGGGAGTTCGGCCTGACGGGCGTCGTCTTCCCGTCCGTCCAGTCGAACCTCCCCGCCTTCTCGCTCACGGTGCTCTCGAATACGGTGCTCGTCGGCGTCGCCTACCCGCTGGTCCTCGCCGCTCGCAACGGGCTCTCGGGGTACGTCTCACCCGGAATGTTCGTCGCAAAGCCCATCGCAGTCGAGCGGACGACCGGGGAGTACGGCACCCTGCTGGAGTTTCCCGACCGGCCGCTGACCGCGGATCTCTCGCCGTCGGGGCTGCGGTCCTACTTCTCGTGGCGGGGGCTCGACCTCGACGCCCTGCGGATGTACCTGCAGTGGCGCGACCTCACGCTTTCGGAGGTGCGCGACGACCCCGGGCAGTACCGCGACCCCGCCAGTCTGCCAGCGGAGCCAAACGACCCCGGCGGCGGGGTCGTCACTGACGGCGGCGAGCCGACCACGGTCGCCCGCGAGGGGTACGACGACCCCTGGGGGGCCGAGGCGTTCCTCGCCGACATCGAAGGGTCGGCCTACGGCACCAGCCCCGAGGATATCCGCGAGGGCCTGGAGACGCTGACGGGGGAGGACGTGGTCTGGGTCTCGCCGGGAATCCCGTTCCTGGTGCCGCTGTTCGTCGGTTTGCTCGTCTCCCTGACTGCGGGGGACCTGCTGTTTGCCCTGCTTTCCGTCGCCGGGCTCGTCTGACCCGTCAGGGTGCGTACGTCCCCTCCAGGGACGTCTGTGCCAGCCTGGCCCCCTGCATGGCCTCCCCGACCTCCCGTTTGGTCGCCGACTCCGGGAGGTCGAGCGTGGAATCGAGCGCGTACAGCTTGAACCGGTAGGTGTGCTCCTCGTCCGGCGGGGCCGGGCCGTCGTAGCCGCGGTTGCCGAAGTCGTTGACTCCGGTGACGGCCGTCGTCGGCTCCCAGCCCGCGGGAATCTCCGCCCGATCGGGCGGGATGTTCCAGACGAGCCAGTGGAGCCAGACCTCGCCCGCGGGTTCGACCGCGTCCGGGTCGTCGACGATGAGCGTCAGCGACTCCGCCCCCGAGGGGACGTTCTCGATCGACAGCGGCGGGTTGGTGTTCTCCGCGTCGTACCCGTGCTCTCGCGGGATCGAGTCACCGTCCCCGAAGGCCGGGCTGGTGAGGTGCAGGTCGCCCATCTGCGTGACGTCGCCGACCGCCGGGTTGCCCGACGACTGTGTCGGCGCGGGTGTCGGCGTCTCCTCGCCACCCGCACAGCCTGCAAGCGTCGCTGCAACCGCCGTCAGGACCGTTCGCCGGGTGACGTATTCGGGCATAGCTCGTTGGCTCGACATTCACCAGGGAGGGTCATATGGTTTGGTGGCGCACCTCGCCGGTCAGGATTCTCTGTACGCCCGGACGAACGCACGCCGAAGCACGGTCAGGAGGACGTACGTCTCGTACTTCTGGGTCCGGCAGTGTTCGCAGGGCTGCATGTCCGCGACGATGTCCTCGAGCGAGTCCTCGTACTCCTCGGTGAGCGTGGCGAGCGCGTCGGTGAGTTGGGGCTGGACGGCGTCGATCATCTCCTCGACGGCGGGGTCGGCCGAGTCCGGCAGAGAGTACGAGAGGACGATCGTGTTCGCCCGGTAGTACTTGATTGTGCCGCCACGCCCCTCCTCGAATCGGACGACGTCCACGAGGCCGGCATCCCGCAACTCGTTGATGTGGTGTCGGACGGTGTTTTCCGTGCGGTCGATGCCCCGATCCGCGAGGCGGTCGTGGACCTCGCCCGCGGTACGTCCCTCGTCGGCCAGGATGTCGAGAATCATCGCCCGCATCGGTTCGTCGATGGCATCCGAGACTCGGGTGTCCCGGACCGCGATATCCGCGAGGCGATGGTCGGGATCGGAGGTGTTCATACGCGACCGGAGGTGTGCGCGCGTGAAAAGAGATGGGTGTCACTCGAGAAACAGGCCAGGGTTGGGACTGGCACACTCTCGAGAGAGCGGTGAAAGACCCAGACGGGTCGTTTGACTGCTCCAACAGCTCATCTACCCATTCAAACATATCATTTGAAAAATACTTATTGAGGTACGGCAACTACGTGGAACTGTAATGAGCGAAACGACCCAGTTCCGCGTTCTGGACTTCGACTGCCCGACCTGTGCGAGCACCGTCGAACGCGCCCTGTCGAACGCCGAGGGCGTCGAAAGCGTCGAGGTACACTACGCGACCGGTCGCGTCGAGATCGACTATGACGGCGGCGTCGCAGACCCCGAATCGTTCGCACAGACTATCGAAAGCCAGGGCTACACGCCTCAGCCGGCCTGATCCACGATGAACACGCAAGCTATCAGCCGCTACTACCGGAAACACCGGAGGGCAATCGTCACCGCGACCAGCGGGTTGCTCTACGGTGGCGGCTGGAGCGTCGGCTACCTCACCGGTCTCGAGGCCGCGAGCGCCGCAATCCTGATCCTCGCAGCGATCGTCGGGGGCTACGACATCGCCAGGGCCGCCTACCACGAGGTCACGAATCGGACGCTGGGCATCAAGACGCTGGTGACGCTGGCCGCCGTTGGCGCCATCGCCATCGGCGAGTACTGGGAGGCTGCGGCCGTCGTCTTCCTGTTCAGCCTCGGCAGCTACCTCGAAGGGCGGACGATGCGCAAGACCCGGAACGCCCTCCAGGAACTCCTGGAGATGACTCCCGATACGGCGACTGTCCGGCGCGACGGGGAACTCGTGGACGTTCCAGCCCGCGAGGTCGACGAGGGCGAGACTGTCGTCGTCAAGCCCGGAGAGAAGATTCCAGTCGACGGTGACGTCGCCGGCGGCGAAAGCGCCGTCAACCAGGCGCCGGTCACCGGCGAGAGCGCACCCGTCCACAAGGCCGAGGGCGACGATGTCTACGCCGGCACGGTCAACCAGGAGGGCGCACTCGAGATCCACACGACGGGCGCGGGCTCGGACACAACCCTCCAGCGCATCATCCGCCGCGTCGAGGAGGCCCAGGAGGCCCAGTCACCGACGGAGAGCCTGATCGACCGCTTCGCGAAGTACTACACGCCGGGCGTAATCGCGCTGGCAATCGGTGCGTACGCAGTCACGCAAAACGCGATCCTGTCACTGACGCTGCTGGTGATCGGCTGTCCTGGCGCTCTGGTCATCGGTCCGCCGGTCAGCGTCGTCTCCGCCATCGGGAACGCCGCCCGGTCGGGCGTCCTGATGAAGGGCGGCGAACACCTGGAACGGGCCGGCAAGATCGACCTCGTCGCCGTCGACAAGACGGGCACGCTCACGAAGGGTGAGACGGCCGTCGCAGCCGTCACGGGGTTCGGTGTCGACGACAGCGAGGCGCTGGAACTCGCGGCGATCGCCGAGAAGAAAAGCGAACACCACCTCGGCGATGCGATCGTCGCGGCGGCGCGCGAGCGCCCGGCTGCCGTCACTGACGGCGGCACGGCGGCCGCTCTCGGGCCCGAAACTGAACCGGCCGTCGAAGACGGGCCGCGTTCGATTGCCGATCCCGAGGACTTCGACGTGATCGCGGGCAGGGGCGTCGTCGCTCGCTACGACGGCCACGAGATCGTCGTCGGGAACCGCGCCCTGCTCGCGGAACGCGGCGTCGAGATTCCCGACGCAGTCGCCGAGTACGTCCGGGCCCGCGAAGAGCGTGGCGAGACGGCCGTTCACGTGGTTCGTCGAAAAGCTGGAGCGACCGGCGGAACCGTCGTCGGTGTCGTCTCGGTGCGCGACGAACTCCGGGACGTTGCGCCGGGCGTCGTCGCGGAGCTACAGCGTGCCGGCATCGAGACGGTGATGCTCACCGGCGACAACGAGCGAGTGGCCGCGGCCGTCGCCGGGGAGGTCGACGTAGACGAGTACCGCGCCGCGTTGCTCCCCGCGGACAAGCAGACTGTCATCGAGGAGTACCAGGACGACGGCCGCGTGGTGGCGATGGTCGGCGACGGCATCAACGACGCCCCCTCGCTTGCAACCGCTGACGTCGGGATCGCGATGGGCGCTGCGGGGACCGACACCGCCATCGAGACGGCGGACATGGCGCTGATGGCCGACGACCTCGAGCGCATCCCCTACGCCGTCACCCTGAGCAAGGCGACCCGCTGGAACGTCCTCGAGAACGTCGGCCTCGCGGTACTGACCGTGACCGTGTTGCTCGCGGGCGTGCTCACGAGCTACGTCACGCTCGCCGCCGGAATGCTCGTCCACGAGGCAAGCGTCCTTGCCGTCATCCTCAACGGGATGCGGCTGCTCCGACACTCATGACAGAACACACGACTGCGAGGGACGCGAACCGTGCCACGACCGACTGGGCAATCGACTACGACGTCGAACCCATCGAGATCCGCGATCCGGTCGCGGAAGCTCTGACCGTCCTCGCCCCCGGCGAGCCGTTCGTCGTCACCTACGAGGACGTCGTGAAAGCGGCAGGACACTCCTGCCCGACCGCCGCAGGCGCGTACCGGATCACACAGTTCGGCCTCGATGCTCTGTATCCGGAGACCCTTCCCGTTCGGAGCGACGTCGAGGTCAGCGCTGCCGGCTCCCGGGACGACGCCGCGTACGGCGTGATGGGGCGGCTCGTCTCGTACGTCACGGGCGCTGCTGAGGAAGATGGGTTCGCCGGGCTCGGCGGCGGCTACGGCGACCGCCGCGACCTCCTGACGTTCGGCGCCTTCGAGGCCGACAGCCCGGATCCGACCTTTCGCTTCCGGCGGACGGACACGGACGAGACCGTCGAGGTGGCCTACCACGTGGGCGAGGTGCCGGAGGGCGGGCCCGCAATTGGAAACCTCGGGCAGATACTGGAAGGGTCGGCGAGCGAGGACCAGCGGGCCGCTTTCGCCGATGCCTGGGACCGCCGAGTGCAGGCCGTCCTCGACGACGATTCGTTGTTCGCCGTCTCGGTCGACATCCCAGCGGCGGGTGAATCCGAAATGGAACTCAGCGAGGGCGACCGGCCACAGGGCTGACGCTCGGGGGCGGTTCGTGGGTGTGGGCCTTCGGCGTCGCGTACGCCCGGGCGAAAGCCGGGACGACGGGTCGAGGACAAGACCTATGAGAGCCACTCGCCAGGGTTTGACCATGAGCGACGACGTTCCGGATCTCGCCTTCAACGAAGGGGGGCTCCTGCCCGCAGTCGCACAGGACGTCGACTCGGGCGAGGTGCTGATGCTCGCGTACGTCACCGAGGAGGCCGTCGCGGAGACACGCCAGACGGGGCTGGCCCACTACTACTCGCGCAGCCGCGAGGAACTCTGGCAGAAGGGCCAGTCCAGCGGCCACGTCCAGCGCGTCGAGGAGGTCCGCGTCGACTGCGACGGCGACGCGCTGCTGTACCTCGTCGACCAGGAAGGCGGGGCGTGTCACACCGGCTACGAATCGTGCTTCTACCGCACTGTCGACGGCGATGTCGTCGGCGAGCGCGTCTTCGATCCCGAGGATGTCTACGGGTGACACTGCGCTCGCGTCGGACGACCTCGTCGCAACGCTCCGGACCGCCGAGGCGGACCTCGACGAAGCGATAGCCCGCGTCGAGGAGTTCGGGGAGGCCGAACTCCGGCGCCTCGCCGACGCCTACGAGGAGTTCTCGGCGCTGCTCGCCCGCTACGAGGAGCCGGCGACCGGCGACGGCGACTTCCAGACGTTCATCGAGTTCCAGGGCAACGTCGAGACGTTCGTAAACCGGCTGCCCGAGGACCTGCTCCTCCGGGAGACCTTCGAGGAGTGTGACGAACACCTCCAGCAGCGCCGCCTCTCGGAGTCGGATTTCGAACACGTCCGCTCGCAGTTGCAACCCGTCGCCGACCTGACCGCGCGTCTGGACGAGCGCGAGCAGGCCCGGGAGAACTACCGACGGGCCAGGCGCGCAGTACAGCGGCGGGTCCGCGAACTCGACGAGCACATCGACGAACTGCGCCGCCTCGAACAGCTCGACGACGCGGACCTCGACGCCCCGACAGAGCGGCTCCGGGATCCAATCGAGGCGTACAACGAAGCAGTCACGGGGGCGTTCGACGCGTTCCGCCGTGAGGCGCCCGCACGCGAGGTGTTCGACGTCCTCGATGCGACGACGGCGTACCCGCTGGTCGAGTTTTCGGCGCCCCCCGACGAACTCCGGGAGTACGTCGAGACCTACGAGCCGGGGACGGAGCCGATCCCGACGCTGCTCGAGTACGCGGAGTACTCGCACTCGAAGCTCGATCATTACGTCGGAGACGCGGACGCCCTCAAGCGGTCGGTCGGGACCCGCCAGACCTACCTCCAGCGGCTGGACGCCGATCCGCTGACTGTCGAGTGGCCGCCGCCCCCGGCCGCGGAGCTTCGCTGGCGCTGTCGGGAGCTGACGGCCGTCGTCAATCGGTTCGCGCCGGGCGTCGTCGAAGCCCTGCGAGAGGTGGCCGCGCTGTCCCGCGAGACCGACTACGAGCGCCTCCGGAAGAGCGCCGTCGCCGAAAACGAACTGTCGGCCGGCGAACGCGAGCGGCTCCGAACGGGCGCCGTTACGGCGGAACTCGAAGACGCCATCGCGGAACGCGAGCACCTGGAGAGCGCACTCGAGGAGTTCCCGGAGCGGTAGTGCGCCCAGTCACACGGGCGTGATGTGCGCTTTGCGCCCTCGATTGCTGCGAGCTACGCGCGCTCGATTGCGGCGACCATCTCGTCGGCGAGTTCCTGTGCGCGGTCGCGCTCGCGGGCCTCCGCGTAGACGCGGACGACCGGCTCCGTGCCGCTTGGTCGGGCCAGCACCCAGGCGTCACCGTAGTCCAGCCGGTAGCCGTCGGTCGTGTCCACCTTGGCGTCGGCTCGTTCGGCCTGTGCCTCGATGGCCGCGAGCATAGCCGCCCGCTCCTCGACGTCGCCGAACGCGACGTTGTGACGGACGTTGTGATAGCCGTCGTACTCGGCGACGACGTCACTCGCCGGACGGTCGGCGAGGAGTTCACAGAAGCGAGCCGCGGTGTAGGCGCCGTCGCGTGCGATCCGGTAGTCGGGGAAGAGGATTCCGCCGTTTCCCTCTCCGGCAACGGGGACGTGTCGGCCTTCGGCCTGCAGTTCGCGGATGGCCGTGATGATATGGGTGCTGCCAATGGGAGTCAGCCGCAGGTCTGCGCCGGCGGCCTCGGCCACGTCGACGAGGCGCTGTGAAGCGTTGACGGCGGAGACGAGCGCGTCGTCTCGGCCGACTTCGGCCGCAGCGAGCGCCGCGAGCGCGGCGTCACCCTCGACGAACGTCCCGGTCTCGTCGACGAAGATGGCGCGGTCGGCGTCACCGTCGTGGGCCACGCCGAGATCGGCATCGGCTGTCCGGACCAGCCGGCGGAGGTCGCCGAGCGTCTCCTTGACTGGCTCCGGGTTGCGCCCGGGGAAGCGGCCGTCGGGCTGGGCGTTGACAGTCAGGACCGAACAGCCCAGTTCGCGGAAAAGCTGCGGGCTCGTGAGCGAGCCGGCGCCGTGGCCGGGGTCGAGCGCGACCGTGAGGTTGGCCGCGGCGACCTGCTCCCGGTCGACCGACTCGAGCAACTGGTCGCGGTAGTACCGGCGGGCGGAGTCGATCTGCCCGGCCTCCCCGACCGCGTCCCACCCGACGAGTGACGGGCCGGCCGAGAGCCGATCCTCGACGTCGTCGAGGCGATCCCGCGTGAGTTCGACGCCCTCGGCGCCGATCAGCTTGATGCCGTTGTAGGGCGGTGGGTTGTGCGACGCAGTAACCATCACGCCGGGGACGCCCTCGCGGGCGCAGTAGGCCTGCAGACCGGGCGTCGGGACGACCCCGAGGCGGTCGACGTCGGCCCCGAGGCTGGCGAGGCCGCTTGCGACGGCGTCGGTCAGCATACCGCCGGTGTGGCGCGTGTCGCGGGCCAGGGCGACGCGGCTGGCGCCGAACGCCGCGCCCGCGGCCTGTGCGACCTCGAGTGCGAAGGCGGGCGTCAGCTTCTTGTTTGCGACCCCGCGAACGCCGCTCGACCCGAAGACGTGCATTCGGGTAGGCCTGTGTTCCCCCCCGTGATATGGATTCCGTTCGGCCGGCGCCCGGGACGGATCGGCAAGCCCTTTAGCGACGGCGGCGACGCCGCTGACATGGACACGCAGGCCCTCGTCGACGCGCTCCGGGCGGCCGACGCCGTCCAGTTCGGGGAGTTCGAACTCTCCCATGGCGGCACGAGCAACTACTACGTCGATAAGTACCGCTTCGAGACCGACCCCGACGCACTGGCGGCAGTCGCGACGGCCTTCACCGAGCGCGTCGGCAGAGTAAAACTCGCGGGCGTGGCACTCGGGGCAGTCCCGCTGGTCGCCGCGACGAGCATCGAAACCGGCCTCCCCTACGTCATCGTCCGGAAGGCGGCCAAGGAGTACGGCACGGGCAACCGCATCGAGGGTCGGCTACACGAGGGCGAGGAAGTCGTCGTGCTGGAGGACATCGCGACCACGGGACAGAGCGCCGCCGACGCCGTCGAGGCGTTGCGCGAGGCCGGCGCCGTCGTCCGGCGGGCTCTCGTTGTCGTCGATCGCGAGGAGGGGGCCCGCGAGACGCTGGCCGACCACGACGTCGAACTCGACGCGCTGCTGACCGCCTCGGAGTTGCTCGCGGATGCCGACGTCAATCCAGAGGAGTAGGGCGTGCCACGCGGTCGCTTTCGCGACTCTGTGTCCGCGGTACACACGACCGTCCCTCTCTTATAACTGGACGCCATACGTGTGGCCGATGCCAGAGCTCGAACTCTACGAACTGCAGAGCTGCCCGTACTGTGCGAAAGTGAGAAAGAAGCTCGACGAACTCGGGCTGGACTACGAGTCGCACACCGTCCCGCGAAGCCACAGCGAGCGCACGGAGGTCGAGACGATCAGCGGACAGACCGGTGTCCCCGTGCTGGTCGACAACGACAACGGGGTCGACGGGATGCCCGAGAGCGACGATATCGTCGCGTACCTCGAGGAGACCTACAGCGAGAGTGGGGCGGCCTGATTCAGGCTGGGTTCTCGCTTTCGGCGCGTTCCATGATCAGATCGCGGAGGTCGATCCGGTCCTGGATGTTCTGCATCTCGTCCGTTTCGATGAGCGCGGTGCCGTCGATGGCGTCGCGTGGTGCGTCGTCGACGACGTAGACGCTCGTGGTCCGGGTGACGTGCCCGACCGAGGACATGATGCGTGCGCGCTTCTCGGCGGTTTCCGTCAGCTCGGAGTGGCCCGTGAGCACGTGGTCGCTCTCGCGTTCGTCCTCGCTTACCGTCTTGAACGGGGCGCGGTCTGTGGGGTGGACCTTGTAGCCGACTCGCGTCAGCACCGCCACGATGGGTTCGTCGTCGGGGTCGACGTCGGGGTCATCGGGGGTCTCCTCGGTCTCGTGGACCCCTTCGGTGCCGTCGAGGACCTCGACCGGCCCGGTCAGCGGCGTGTCGAAAATCTCCTCGAGCTGGGCGGCGATCTCGACGCTCGCGTCCATGCCGTCCTCGTACTTCGAGACGGTGCGCCGGGAGACGCCCAGTTCCTGTGCGAGCTGTCCCAGCGACCAGTCGCGGTCCTCGCGGGCGTCCGCGAGTACTTCGCTGTCGATGTTGACGTAGAGGCCGCCGGGGGCGGCGTAGATGAGCGGCGGAACGCCCTCAACGAACAGGTCGAGCGCCGTGTCGGGCGAGAGGACCGGGACGCCGTGCCGGAAGTAGACGACGCCGGGCTTGAGTTCCTCGTCGCGGGTCCGCAGGCCGACGACCAGCGGCGTCGCGTTCAGGTACTCGCCCAGGCGGCGCATCTCCGCGCCGGTTGCGGCGTCGAAGGCGTCGATGTTCCCCAGAATCTTCAACAGGACGATGTCTTCGCCCCGGCGGGCAGCGACGTCGAAGCTCTTTGGCCGGATGGCACACCGCTCGCTGACGACGAAGCCGGCGTCCTCGAGCATCGCGGTGACGTTTCCGACCAGTGCCGACCGGGACATGACTGTTTCTGGAAGTACATAAGTCACTCGCTGTATATATGCGTTGTGGCGCCTGTGCGGCCTGTGTCCCGCGATTTCCTGATCATGACAAAAAAGTATATAATCGACGACGGGAGCTGCCCCCGGCCGGGGGACAGCTCCGGTCACGGGCCGTCGAAAGCGGTTTGTGAGGGTCGTGGCTAGGGGCAGAGCGTGACAGTCATCGGCGTCGACGACACCGACTCCCGGGACCTCGGGATGTGCACGACGTACGTGGCCGCGCGCCTTGCCGAACGGATCCACGAGGCGGGCGGGGGCGTCGAGCGGACGCTCCTGGTCCGGCTCAACCCCGCAGTCGAGCACAAGACCCGCGGGAACGCGGCGCTTGCCGTCCACTGTGACCTCGAGGCCGACGCCGCGCTGACCCTCGTCCGCGACGCGCTCGACCGTGCGGCGACAGACGACCCGCGGACTAACCCCGGTGCTGTCGTCGCGGACTGTGCTCCCGGGGAGGTACCGGCGAGCGCCGTCGAGGTGGCGGAGCGTGCGGTCCGCGAGTACGTCCGGCCCGAGACCGTCCGCTCTGTCGTCGACACGGCGGGGCTGACGACCGCACAGCGGGGCACCGGCCGCGGACTCGTCGGCGCGACTGCGGCAGTGGGGGCCTGGTCCGCGTTCGGGGAGTGGACCTACGAGTGCATTTCATACCGCGAACGGGACCGCTGGGGGACGCCCCGGGAGGTCGACCGCGATTCCGTCTTCGCGGCCGCCGAGGCCGGCTACCCGGAGGTCTGGGACACCGTCGACCGCGAGGAGGGCACGGCTGTCTGTGTGCCCCGAACGCCCTGTCCCATCCTGCACGGCATCCGCGGAGACAACCCCGAGGCTGTCCGGGCTGTCGCGGAGGCTATCGAGGGCGAACCCGTCCCACGCCGCCACCTGTTCGTCACGAACCAGGGGACCGACGCACACCTCCGGCCGGCCGCCGGCGAGGTCCGCGACGGCCGCGCCTACCGGCTCGACGGCCGCGTCGCGAGCGCACCGGAGACCCGCGAAGGGGGGCACGTGTTCTTCGATCTGGATGGCGAGACAGGACGGCTGCAGTGTGCGGCCTTCGAGCCGACCAAGCGGTTCCGCGACCGTGTGCGTGCGCTCCGGGCCGGCGACCGCCTGACCGCCTGCGGGGAGGTGAGCGACGGGACGCTCAAGCTGGAGAAGTTCGCCGTCCGCGACCTCCTGACTACAGAGCGGGTGACGCCCGACTGTCCAGACTGCGGGCGGTCGATGAAATCAGCCGGCCGTGGGGCTGGCTATCGTTGCCGGGACTGCAAGACAGAGGCCGAGGGGAAGGTCGACCGCGAACTCGACCGGCGCCTCGAACGTGGCTGGTACGAGGTGCCGCCATGTGCGCGGCGACACGTCGCCCGGCCGCTGATCAGGGGTGGGTTCGACGCGTCGATCCACCCGGAGCGATAAAGTGTGGCTGCCGGGAAGTCATACTGACGCCTATACGCCTCTGAGCAATTTCGACCCCCTGGGGTCGAATACACTCACAAAGTTATACCGGTCGACGTAACTTTTGATACTTCTCAGCCGGATGTCCAGGCTGAAAGTATCAGGGCTTACGTCGACCGGTATATAGCCGTCAGTATCAGCGACCGTACGCGATCTTCGTGACGACGCTGTCGATGCGGTGTTTCGCCCGTCCGAGGAGGACACTGGGCGAGATTTTCCGGAGTTCGTTCTCCTTGACCTCGATGCGCTCGTTGTCGAAGGGGTCGTGGTCCTCCTCCATGACCCCGGAGACGGAGCTCATCGCACACCGGCCACAGAGTTCCTTGTCTTCCTCGTCTTTTCCCATGTCCCTACAATCCGGCTGGCGGAACTTAGCGTTTTCCCGCGTGTGCGCCGGTCACGTGGTGCGAGCCCCGGAAGCGCAGGCGACGGCGAGCCCGGAAAGCGCAAGCGCTATGCTGTCGAACACCCAAGCGTGGATACTCACGCCGGCTGTGAGAGGCTGACAGTCCCACAGTCAGGCAACCAGAATCCCGATAGATGACTCCACCCGAAGACTCCTCCGACGGCGCCGCCAAGACGGAAGCGGCGTGTGACCTGTGCGGGTTGCCGGTCGGGGGAGTCGACGTCACGAGCGACGGCCGCGCGTTCTGCTGTACCGGCTGTCGCGAGGTGGCCGACGCGCTGGGCGACGTCGAGGGTCTCGAGGAGTCGGACGTTCGCGACAGGGTCGCCGGGGGGGACGAGGACGACGTCGTCGCGGACGGGCCGTCGCCGGGCCACGAGCGCGCCTACCTCCGCGTCGATGGGATGTACTGTACGACCTGCGAGGCCTTCCTCGAGTCTGTCGCCGGGACGGCCGACGGCGTGGACCGCGCCGAGGCGAGCTACGTGACAGAGACACTCCGTGTCGATTACGACCCCGAGACGGTCGAGACGGGCGACCTCCCCGACCTGTTCAGCAGGGCGGGCTATACGGCCACGAACCGCGAGGACGCGCTCGCACAGCGTCGCGCCGAGGACGACACAGTCTGGCGGCTCGGCTTCGGCGCCCTTGTCGGGATGTTCGTGATGATCCCCTACCTCATCTTCGTCTACCCCGTTCACTTCCAGGTGCTCTACTCGGACTGGATGCTCCAGCAGGTCACCCAGCAGCTAGAGAACGCCCGGTATCCCTTCTACGTCATCTTCGTCATGACGAGCCTCGTCCTCTTCTATACGGGCTGGCCGCTGTTGCAGGGGGCCTATGTCAGCCTCCGCGCCCGGGAGCCGAATATGAACCTGCTCGTCTCGCTTGCGGCGGTCGGGGCGTACCTCTACAGCGTTCTCGCGGTCGTCCTCGGGCGGATCGACATCTACTTCGATGTCTCGATCGCCATCGTCCTCGTCGTCACCGCGGGGACCTACTACGAATCGCAGATGAAGCGGAAGGCGACCGACCGGCTCTCGGAGCTGACCGCGGCGACCGTCGACACCGCCAACCGCTACGTCGACGGGGCCACCGAGGCGGTGCCAGTCGACAGCCTCAGCGAGGGTGACCGGGTGCTCGTCCGGGAGGGCGAGCGGGTGCCCGTCGACGGGACGGTCGTCGACGGCGAGTGTACGGTCGACGAGGCGGTCGTGACCGGCGAGTCGCTGCCGGTCCAGAAGACGGAGGGCGAGGACGTCGTCGGCGGATCGGTCCTGACCGACGGCGCCGTAGTTGTCGAGGTCGGCGAGGGGGCGACCAGCAGCGTCGACCGCATTGCGAGCCTGGTCTGGAACCTCCAGAGCGACGCGACCGGCGTCCAGAAGCTCGCCGACAGGCTCGCAGTCGTCTTCGTCCCGGGCGTCCTCGCCCTCGCGACCCTGGCCGGCCTCCTCAACCTGGGGCTGGGGGCAACGCCGACGGTCGCGCTCCTGACAGCGCTGACCGTCCTCATCGTCTCCTGTCCCTGTGCGCTCGGGCTGGCGACGCCGCTCGCGGTCGCCTCGGGGATCAGGGAGGCGCTGGCCCGGAGTGTGGTCGTCTTCGACGACAGCGTCTTCGAGCGCCTCCGGGAGGCCGAGACGGTCGTCTTCGACAAGACGGGGACGCTCACCACTGGCGAGATGCGCGTCGTCGACGCGACTGCCCCGGACGACGCTCTCGCGGCCGCCGGCCGCCTCGAAGCCCGCTCCTCGCACCCGATCGCCGCGGCTGTCGCGTCGGCGTTCGACCCCGACCGGCCTGCGGCGACGGACGGAGGTATCGGCGAGGCCGCCCCAGAGGAACAGGAAACCGAAGAAGCGATCGACGAGTTCCGGACTCACGGTACGGGCGTCGGCGGCAGAGTGGACGGGACCGAGGCCCTCGTCGGCCACCCCGACCTCTTCGAGACTCGTGACTGGGCCCTCCCCGACCGCGTCCGCGAGCGAGCGACGGAGGCACGGGAGTCCGGCCACGTCCCCGTCGTCGTCGGCCGGGACGGGGCCGGGGAGGGCGTGATTGTGGTCGGGGACGAACCCCGGGAGTCCTGGGAGGGAGCCGTCGCCGACCTCGCAGCGCGCGGCATCGAGGTGGTCGTGCTCACGGGCGACGAGGGGGCGGCCGCCGAGCCATTCCGCGAGCACCCGGCCGTCGACGAGGTCTTCGCGGGCGTCCCGCCGGAGGGCAAGGCAGCCACCGTCCGGCAACTCGGCCGGGACCGGCAGGTGGCGATGGTCGGCGACGGGACCAACGACGCGCCCGCGCTGGCGAGTGCTGACCTCGGCGTGGCGATGGGCGGCGGGACCGCGCTCGCGGCCGACGCCGCCGACGTCGCAATCGTCGACGACGATGTCTCCGCGGTCGGGGAGGTGTTCGACCTCGCCGAGGCGACCAGACAGCGCGTCAGACAGAACATCGGCTGGGCGTTCGTCTACAACGGCGTCGCGATCCCGCTTGCGATCGCCGGCCTGCTGAACCCGCTGTTTGCCGCCGCCGCGATGGCGACCAGCAGCCTGCTCGTCGTGACGAACTCCACCAGACCGCTTCTGGGCGAGTAACGGCTGTCGTGCGGGCTGTGCGTCGCGCTCGCCCGCGCTGGCGACTCCTCCGCGGGGTATAAGTCGCCATCGGCACGATATCGGGTATGAAAATCTACACGGGCCGCGGCGACGAGGGGCTGACCGACCTGCGGAACATGGATCGCGTCTCGAAGGCCAGCGCGCGCATCGAGGCCTACGGGACCGTCGACGAGGTGAACGCGCTGATCGGCGTCGTGCGTCCGACCGGCCACGACGACATCGACGAGCAACTCCGGCAGGTACAGAACCACCTCCACATCGTCCAGGCGGACTTCGCCAACCCCGATCCGGACCCCGAAGATCCGGCGGTCCAGGAGGAACACGTCGGGGCGGTCGAGGGCTGGATCGACAGCCACGACGACGAACTCGACCCGCTCGAATCCTTCATCCTCCCGAGCGGCTCCGAACCGGGGACGAGGCTCCACCACGCCCGCTCGGTCTGTCGTCGCGCGGAACGGCGCGCGGTCGCTTTCGCCTCCGAGGAGGGCGCAGTCAACGAGACCGCCATCGTCTACCTGAACCGCCTCTCGGATGCCCTGTTCGTTCTCGCCCGCGTCGTGAACAAGCGCGAGGGTGTCCGCGAGGAGAATCCCACGTACTGATAGTGAACTACCCCTGCCTACTCATACTAACGGCTATAAGCCCGTGAGCGATTTCGACCCCCCACGGGGTCGAATATGCTCACGAAGTTATAGCCGTCAGTATCAGCCGTCATAGGCGGCTTCCTTGAGGCAGTGGCTTCCTGTTTCTACGACAGAA
>JAZKRS010000032.1:0-31212 GCA_036626435.1 Haloarculaceae archaeon
GCTGGCATCGTAGTCTGCATCCATCGACGCCTGCGGTGAAACCTGCTGGCTGTCCCCGAGCCCCAGCACGAAGGAAGCGATGACGGCGGCCAGGATCACCGTAATCGCGACCATCAGGATTACGCCGATGACTGGACTCACCGCGTCGTCGTCTGTTAGCAGTCGTTTCAATCGCATCAGCTGAAGCCATTGTTTTCCTGCTATATATATATTATTGCCCAATTTTGAATATTGAGAATGGGCGTAGCGCCGATAGTGGCGATTTTTTGACTATAAAAATAATTTTGTTTTCTGGCTACTATGGGGCGCAAAAGTCCTATTTCTGATTGATCGCGTAGTCCCAGGCCAACGTTTCAAACTGGGTAGCGAGGCGGATTCCCCGCCCCACCGTGGGCGGGGGGAAGCCGACACTCGCTGCCACTAACCACGAACTATTAACTACCGCAACTATCCATTGAAACTCGTGGCAGACGACTACCTGAACTGATTGCAGTCGATTGTCGTTGAGTGTGCCTGTCCCATACTCCCATCACCCGTTGAAAGTATGTAATGATAGTACATTATGGTTTTGGCCGTCAAGATATTCGACCCCACGGGGAGTCGAGATCGCTCACGGGCGTAGAGCCGTTATACTGGTCGACGGAAGCTCTGATAGATATTCGCCAGGACAGGGTGGGAGCAAATTCTACCAACCGTTCCGTCGACCGGTATCGTCCCGGGACCTGTCGATGGGATTTAGTCACGCGGGGTCAGATAGATGGGTATGCACCCCCGGACTGCCGAGTTCACGGAGCGAGCGCGCGACGAACTGGGATTCGAAGTCGAGGTTCACGAGTTCCCGGAGGGGACGAAAACGGCCGAGGCCGCGGCGGCGGCCATCGGCTGTGACGTCGCCCAGATCGCCAGCTCTATCGCGATGGTGGCAGACGAACTGGTGGTCGTCGTGACCAGCGGCGCCAACCGCGTCAGCGAGAGCCGGCTGGCCGAACTTCGCGACGTCGACCCCGACGACGTCAGGATGGCCGAGGCCGACGAGATCAAGGAGACCCTCGGCTGGTCGATCGGCGGGGTCCCGCCGTTCCTCCACGATACCGAGGTCCCGGTGTACCTCGACGAGACGCTCACGGAGTTCGAGACTGTCTGGGCGGCTGCGGGGACTCCCGAGGCCGTCTTCCCGATCTCTCTCGACCGCATCCGCGTTCTTTCGGGTGCTACTGTTGCAACCATCGCTGATTGACCCCTGCCTCGTCCGCCCACCAGATTGTTGTCAACTCGAATAGGGTTGTCAGACACACTTATCTTATCCAAGATACTAGTGGGAATGGAGCCAGTTGGCTCCGTAGTGTCACACGCAGGGGCTCCCCGCCCCTTCGTTTTTGGTTACTCGTCTCTGGTACCGCCGTCCAGGTAGTACCGTATCCGGTCCCGGGTCGACTCAGCGACCTTCACGAACTCGACGACGCGGTCGCCGTCTTCGCGCCTGTCGTCTTCTACTTCCAGGGTGAGCGACTGCTCGCGCAGGTGTTCAAGGAGCGCATCGATCGCGGCGGGGTCGCCACGGACGGTGTGGGGTTCGCCCACGGTTTCGTCCACCTCCACATCGCGGATCGTCTCAACCATCGGGAGGAGGATCGACTCGCCGAGGTCGTGGGCTCGCTCCCGGATACGGTCGTCGTCTTCGTCGAGTTCCGCGGCCTGGAACCCCTCGCGGATGACACGCGAAAAGAGGAAGTCCTGCCCGAGATCGAACGGCAGTGAGAAGGCGAAGGCGAGTTCGGCGTGGTGCTGGGACCCCGTCGTGTACTTGGTGATCTCGCGGCCATCCGCCGACTTCATGATGACCCCCTCCCGGCCCCCCGCGTCGAGTTCGGAGATGGCCCGGCGGACGCCCTCGATTGCGTCTCGTGGATCCCATCGCCCGAACAGCTGCGGCTGGGGGAGGCCAAACTCCTCACAGAGGCTGCGCCGCTCGGAGACGGGAAGTGGCTCGCCCGATTCGCGGTCGCGCACGCCGAAGATCCGGAAGACGTGCGAGTCGACCCCCTCGTAGTCGTGGGTCGTGTAGGGCGTCTCGGGGCCGATCAGCTCGGCACACAGCGTCTTCTCCGGGTGGGAGGCGAAAAACTCACCCAGGTCGAGTCGATCACGAGCCCGCGCAGTCGTGTACTCACAGACGTAGCCGCCCCGGGTGAACGCGAGCGGCTCGCCCACGTCCGCGATGCGGACGTTGAATCCGTCGAGTTTCTCCTCGACTGCGACTGTCTCGTGGTCTTCAAAGAACGACGGGATGCCGGGATCGAGCACGAGAATCCGGGGGATACTCGGGTAGCCACGGACGATGGCATCGGCATCGTCGACCACGACCGTCCCGCGCTCGACGCCGTGGCGCGAATCCGGGAGTGCGTGGTACGTCCGGCCCCTCACAGATCGCTGCTCGAAGTGTTCGAACAATCCCGACGGGTCGCCGGCACTCGAGTCCAGCCGGTCGAAGAACCGCTGTTCGTCCATACCTGGGGCTACGCCCGTCGCGATGAAAAGAGTCGACCCGCGTTCCTGCCGGGCGAGAACCGGGGGCCGGGGATGAGACATTTATACCTCTCGCGTGAAGGTCCGGTACGGTCATGCCAGGGGATCCGCCGCGGCAACAGTTCGTGCTCGACACGTCGCTGTTTGTCACCGAGGAGATTCGCCGGGACGGGGAGACGCTCGAGGCTGCTGCGATGCGCCTGCTCGACCTCGTCGCGACCGCCCGGCTCGAACTCAACATCTCGTGTTACATGCCCCCCTCGATCCACGACGAACTCGCGACGATCCTCCACGACCGCGACGTCGACGAGGAGCTGTTCTCCCGGCTCGATACGTGGGTCATCCGGAAGAGCCCGGACCGCTACGGGGTCCAGATCCCCGCCCACATCGTCTCGGAGTTCATCGACGAGATGAGCGACCGCGTCGACCGCGGCCTGCGCGTCTCGGAGGACGCGCTCCGGGAGGTCGAACAGATCGACCCGGGCCAGCCCACCGGCGACCCCGACGGAAGCGACGAGCCGACCGAGTACATGACCGAGGCCGACCACGTGCTCTCGAACATGCGCGACAAGTACCGGCGCGCGCTCCGCCAGGGCGTCCTCGACTCCCGGGAGGACTTCGATCTGCTCGTGCTCGCGCGCGAACTCGACGCGGGCGTCGTCACCGAGGACCGCGGAATCATCGGATGGGCCGACTCCTTTGGCCTCCGGTACGTCCGTGGCGGCCAGTTTCCGACACTACTCGAGGAGTACCTGCGCGCCGCGGGTGTCGACGGGTATCATGGGTGATACGAACGGCTATACGCCCGTGCGCGATTTCGACCCCCCGCGGGGTCGACTATCTTCACGACGGTATAGCCGTCAGTCTGAGGAGGTATACCGGCCGACGTAACTTTTGATACCTCTCAGCCGGACGTTCCCGGCTGAAAGTATCAGGGCTTACGTCGACCGGTATAGTTGTGGCTCCCTCTCACCGAGCGCCGGGCTCGTGACCCGTCGTCGGAAGCACACGCGAGTCGGGCAGGGAGGGTGTCAGGTTCCGCCGTCCGCTGCGTTGTACGCGGCGACGACGTCGGCCAGCGCCCCGTGTTCCGCGTCGCCGTGTTCGATCGACAGCGGCGAGACGCTGATCTCGCCGTCGATCAGCGCCCGCCGGTCGGTGCCCTCCTGGTAGCGCTCGCGGTGTTCCTCCGTCGGCGGGAAGGGGTTCTCGAAGCCGACAGCCCCCGGCCAGACGGCGTCGCGCAGCCGGACCACCTCGCCGTCTGTGTCGCCCTCGGGGCTGTCGTGTCCACCGAGGCGCTGTGCCTCGCCGGCTACCTCGGGGTCGACGTCGTGTTCGACGTGGAGGTCGTAGTCCGGGAACGGCCGGCTGAGGCGCATACGCGGTTCAGGGACGTCCAGCGGAACGTTCACGTTCAACAGCGTCCCCGGCGTCAGGATACCCGCCTCTCGTGCCCGGAGACAGAGTTCGACGGTCACGTTGGCTGGCCTGTCGAAGTCGTAGGCGTCTGCGGGGTCGGGGAAGAAGTCCTCGTGGTGGTACGCGGAGACGGCGATCGCTGGCGTGCCGAGGAAGGCGGCCTCGACGCCGGCCCCGACGGTGCCCGAGCGGCCGGTCACGTAGTTACCGACGTTCGGGCCGTGGTTGCACCCGGAAACGAGGAGGTCGAAGTCGGCTCCGAGCCCCCGGAGGCCGTACGCCGCGCAATCCGCCGGGGTGCCGGTGAGAGTGTACCCCCAGGGGTGGTCCTCCCGGACAGCGGCGTGTGATCGGGTGCGGCCCACGCCGCTCTGATTCTCGGCCGGCGCGACGACGGTCACGTCGCCGATCGCCCGCAGCGCCTCGTAAAGGCTAACCAGCCCGGCGGCGTCGATGCCGTCGTCGTTTGTCAGCAGAATGGAGGGCTCGGACATGGGGGACGTAGCGGTGCTTCCGGTGAAAGCGGTTTCGGAACGCAACACCGACGTCTGGGGCTTTTTTACCCACGGGGACGTGTCTCCGGTCGATGACGGTCCGCGAGGTCGCCCGCGAGGCGTATCAGGAGGGGATGCCGGCGCTCGCGGCCAGCGCAGTTGGGGGGCTGCTCGCGGGCGTCGTCCTCGGCGGGATGCGCGCGGAGTTTCGCGCGGTTCCGGGCCTGCTCGTGCTGGTCCCGGCGCTGCTCGCGACGCGCGGAAACGTGTACGGCTCACTCGGCGCTCGCGTCGCGACGGGGCTCCACCAGGGGCTGGTCGACCCGCACATCCGCGGGGCCGAACCCCGTCTGTACCGCGCCGTCGCGGCGGCGGTCCTGAACGGCCTGCTCGCGAGCACGTTCGCCGCGGTCGCCGCCTTCGCAGCACTCACCGCTCTCGGGGGGAGCCCTGCCCCCCTCCCGACCCTCGTCGCCATCGCGATTCTGGCGGGGATCCTCTCCGGCATCGTCCTCTCCGTGACCGTCGTCGCTGTCGTGTTCGCGGGCTACCGGCGGGGGCACAATCCGGACCCGCTCGTCGGGCCGATCGTCACCACGGCCGGGGATGTCTTCGGCGTCGCCTTCCTCCTTCTGGCCGTGCGGATCGTCCTCTTCGCTGCGGGGGTCGGGTAGATGCAGACCGAGTGGACCATCCGGGCGATCACTCGGGCAATGCTTCCGGTGTTGCTCGCACTCACGATCGTCGAGATTGGCAGCGGACTCGTCCTCGGGGGGTTCGAGGCGGAGTTACTCCGCTCGCCCTCGCTGCTCGTCCTCGTACCCGTCACCATCGGGAGCGCCGGCAACCTGGGGAGCATCCTCGCCGCGCGGCTCTCGACGGCATTCCACCTCGGGACGCTCTCATTTGCCCCGACCGACGACGTCCTCGGGGGCAACGCCGCCGCAACGGTCGCGCTGGCTGGCACCATCTTCCCGGTTGTCGGCCTCGGCGCCTGGGTGTTGGCCGAGGTGACTGCTGGAGCGACGCTGTCTCCCCTCACGGTCGCGACGGTAGCTGTCGTCAGCGGTCTCGTCCTCTCGATCCTCGCCGTTTTCGTCACAGTCGTCGCGACCTACGCCGCCTACCGGTACGAGCTCGATCCCGACGACGTCGTGATTCCGGCGGTGACGAACGTCTGTGACGTACTCGGCGTGGTGGTTCTGTTCGCCGTCGTCGAACTGCTGCTCTGAAATCCCCTCTCCCGCCGAATGGGCGTGTTATAAGACCCTCCCGTCCGGACGAGTATCACGACCGATGAGCACTGGAACTGGTCTCACGATGGCCTCGATGTCGACCTACGCCATTCTGGGGTGTGGCAGTGTGGGCCACGCGGTCGCCGAGGAACTGGTCGAGGAGGGCAAGGACCTCCTTATTCTTGACGTCGACGAGGGCCGTGTCGAGGCGCTGCGCGACCAGGACCTCGACGCGCGCCAGGCCAACATCGAGAACGAGGAGGTCGCGGAACTGGTCGCCGACAGGGACGTCATCCTCGTACTCTCCTCGGACGTCGACGCCAACGCCGCCGCGGTCGAACACATCCGCGAACACGGAAACGACCAGTTCGTCGTCGCCCGCGCGTCCGATCCCGTGTCGGCCGACGAACTCACCGGACTCGGGGCAGACGTGGTGATAAACCCCTCTGCAGTCATCGCAGACTCCGCGATGCGCGCCCTCGAGACGGGCGAACTGGAGTACAAGGCCCGCCAGCTGGCCGAGGTCCTCGACGGAACCGAACGGAAGCTGGCCGTCCGCATCCACCGCAGCCCAGACCCGGACTCCATCGCGAGCGCCGCCGCGCTGAAGGCGATCGCCGAGAGCCGCGACGTCGAGGCCGACATCGTCTACGACGGCGAGATCGGTCACCAGGAGAACCGCGCGTTCGTCAACCTGCTCGGCATCGAACTCGTCTCCCGTGAGGACATCGCCATCGACGAGTACGACACGGTCGCCCTCGTCGACCACGCGAAGGCCGGCGAGCCCGAGGCCGAGTCGGCCGCTGACATCGTCATCGACCACCACGAGCACGACCACGACCACGACATCGAGTTCGCCGACATCCGGCCCAACGTCTCCGCGACGTCGACGATACTGACGAAGTACATCCAGGAACTCGATCTCGCCCTCGACCAGGAGGTCGCGACGGCGCTCCTCTACGGTATCCGGGCAGAGACGCTGGATTTCAAGCGTGACACGACGCCCGCAGACCTGACTGCTGCGGCCTACCTCTACCCTTTCGCCGACCACGATACGCTCGAACAGGTCGAGTCGCCGTCGATGTCGCCCGAGACGCTCGACGTCCTCGCCGAAGCGATACGCAACCGCGAGGTCCAGGGATCACACCTCGTCTCGAACGCCGGGTTCATCCGCGACCGTGACGCCCTCTCCCAGGCCGCACAGCACCTCCTCAACCTGGAGGGTATCACCACCACCGCTGTCTTCGCCATCTCCGACGACACTATTTACCTTGCGGCCCGCTCGAAGGACATCCGGATGGACATCGGCCGCGTCCTCAAGGACGCCTTCGACGATATTGGCGAGACCGCCGGCCACTCCACCGACGCCAGCGTCGAGATTCCGCTGGGCATCTTCACCGGAATCGAGGTCAGCGAGGACAACCGCCAGACGCTGCTGGAACTGACCGAGGAAGCAGTCAAGAAGAAGCTGTTCGAGGCGATGGGGGTCGAGGGCGGCGACGGCGGGAACGGGAGCTAGGCAGTGGCCTCCTCGTCCTCGTCCTCGTCCTGGCGCTGGAGTCGCTCGACGATGTCGTTGACGATGACAACGTCACCCACCGACTGCACCCACCGGTAAGGGACGATGACACCGCGAGACGAGGAGACCTCGGAGCCGAACAGTTCCGTGTTGAGTTCGTGCAGTGCCAGGCCGGTGACTCCCTCGGCGTCGAGGTTGAGGCGCAGATCCTCGACCTGGCCGACGAAGACCCCGGTGTTCGTGTACACTTCGCGTCCGACGAGCGACGTAATCTCCTGTGGGGCGGAGTCGCGATCCATATAAATGCAGTTGGGGGGTGGGCTCTTAATTTTGGCGGGCCGTCTCAGACGTCGAGCGGCGGGCAACCCCTCTCGCTCGTGTGTTCGAGCGACACACTGACGATGCGATTAAAACCGTCGAGCGCAAACCTGGGGATATGAGCGACTCCGGCCCGGAGGACGTAGACGAGATCCGCAAACAGAAGCGCGAACGCCTGAAGGCGAAGCTCGGGACGCCCGACGAACCGGTCCACGTCGAGGGGCGGGACCACCTCGACGAGGTCGTCGGGGAACACAGCGTCGTCCTCGTTGACTTCTACGCGGACTGGTGTGGGCCCTGCAAGATGCTCGAACCCACCGTCGAGTCGATCGCCGCGGAGACCGCCGCGGTCGTCGCGAAGGTCGACGTCGACGCACACCAGGACATCGCGGCCGAGTTCAACGTCCAGGGCGTCCCGATGCTCGCCCTCTTTGCCGACGGCCAGCAGGTCGAACAGCTCGTCGGCGTCCAGGACGAGGACACGCTCGTCTCTCTCGTCGAACAGTACGCGTAGTGCGTCGATCGTCGCTCGCGGCCGCCGGACGCCACGTTCGGTGACTGGATCCATCCCGGCGCAGTGACGCCCCCACCACAACACTCATTTCTCCGCTCGGGAATAGGCCTGGTATGGCCGGAACCATCGTTCACCTCGCGTTTTCCGGCATGATCGCGGCCGCGTTTCTCGGTGCCGCCTACGACCACAGGTCGCTTCTCGTCGTTCTCGGCGTCACTGCGCTGCCGGATCTCGACTCGTTTATCGCGCTCGTCTCGGTGGCCGGCCACCGTACGGTGTTACACACCTTCCTGATCCCGACCGCGGCGGGACTATTTTTGTGGGTCGACACATCCATCCGCGATCAGTCACTCGTCAGGAGTCGCTGGGGCGCCTGGGGCGTCCGCGTCGCGTGGGTGTCGATCCTGGTCTACGCCGTCTCCGCGATCGGGCTCGACATGGTCAGGGCGGGTGTCAACGCCTTCTGGCCGGTCCACGACCAGTTCTACGTCCTCGACGGCAAGATAGAGCTCTCGGATCAGCAGGGTGTCATCCAGACGTTCGTCGAGTTCGGCGGCGAGGAAGAGTCCATCCCGGCCCCCGAGAGCGTCGGGAGTTCACAGGAGATTAACTACAGCACCGGCGTCGACCCCGATCCGAGCGGTGAGGTCGCCGACCCCGAACGGATCTTCCCGGTGGTGCGCGCGGGCTGGGAGATGATCCTGCTCGTCGTCGGGACGGTCGCGACCGTCGCCCGGTTCTACGTCCCGTTCGATCTGTCCGCCGAGGAGTGATACTGACGGCTATACGCCCATGAGCAATGTCGACCCCGTGGGGTCGACTATGTTCACGAAGTTATATACCGGTCGACGTAACTTTTGATACGTCCCAGCCGGACGTTCCCGGCTGAAAGTATCAGGGCTTACGTCGACCGGTATAGCCGTCAGTATGAGGCCGGGGCGCGGACGATTCCATATCCTTCATGTGCCCGCTTCCCGTCGGGCCGGGTATGTCGCTCCGGGTGCGCGAACGGCTGGGCGTCGCCGACGTGATGACGCTTCTGAACGCGACGCTTGGCGTCGTGGCGATGGTCGTCGCTGCAGTCGTCGGGCCGGGGATGGCCGCACGGCTCGTCCTGCTCGCGGCCGTCGCCGACGGCCTCGACGGCATCATCGCCCGAACCCGCGGCGGGACGCCGGTCGGCCCCTACCTCGACTCGATGGCCGACATCGTCTCCTTCGGGACCGCGCCCGCGCTCTTTCTGTTCGCGGCGACGTTCAACGACTTCGCCTTGGCGCTGCCGTCCGACCTCCCCGCGCCGGGGCTCGTCGTCGCCGTCGCCGCATCGCTCGTCCCCGCCGTCGTCGTGGTGCTCTCGCTCGTCCGGACGGCCCTCTATACCGTCCACGTCGGCGAGGGCGAGAACCGGCCCGGCATCCAGAACACGCTCGCGGCGTCGATCCTCGCCGCGGGCTATCTCGCCGGGGTGACCGCCACGCCGCTCCTGCTGGCGGGCGCAGTCGCCCTCTCGGCCCTGATGGTCGCACCCGTTCCCTATCCGAAGCTCGCGGCGCGGGACGCCCTCGTGATGGGCGTCGTCCAGATGGGCGCCATCGTCGCGCCCGCGGCCTTCGGCCGCGCGTTCCCGCGCGTTCTGCTCGGTGCAGCGCTCGCCTACATGACGCTCGCGCCGTGGTTCTACTGGGAGGAGTGATCGGTTCCAGCGGGCTGGTCGGGGCTTGCTCATCGAAGTACCAAAGCTGATAGCCCGAAAACAGTAGTACGTGTAGCCCGTATTACTGCCTGATGGCCACGGCGTCAGCCCCGACGGACGTGCCCGATCCAGACGCGCTGTCGGATACGTTCCACGTCTACGAGGTGGAGGAGACAGACGACGGCGTGCGCTACTACGGCGAGCCGCTGACGATGCGCGACGAGGTCATAAAGCGGCTCGCCCCGCGGTTCCGGCAGGCGGGCTACCGGGTGACGATGAACTACGAGACAGGGGAGTTCGTCCTCGTCGCGACCGAGCGATCGACCTCCGTCGACAGCGTCCCGTGGACGAACGTCGCCCTCTTCGTTGCGACTGTCGGGACGACGCTGTTCGCCGGCGCGCGGTGGTACGGCCTCCCCTTCGCCGAGGACCCACTCTCGCTGCTGCTGGCGTGGCCTTTCGCCGTCTCCGTCCTGGGCGTGCTCGCGGTCCACGAGTTCGGCCACTACGTCACCAGCCGCCACCACGAGGTCGAGGCGACGCTCCCCTATTTCATCCCGCTCCCGAACGTGCTGGGGACCCTCGGCGCCGTCATCCGGATGAAGGACAACATCCCGAGCCGCGAGTCGCTTTTCGACATCGGCGTCGCCGGCCCACTCGCCGGCATCGCCGCGACGGTGGTCGTGACTGCCGTCGGCGTCTCGCTCCCGCCCGTCGAGGTCGGCGCGTCGACGCTCGTCGCGGAGATCGAGCTCGGGTACCCCCTCCTGATACGCGGGATCGCCGCGGCCCTGGGCGAGCCGTTACACTACAGCGACCCCGGGCTCATGGTCAATCCGGTGCTCGTCGGCGGCTGGGTCGGCGCGTTCGTCACGTTCCTGAACCTCCTCCCGGTCGGACAGCTCGACGGCGCCCACGTGACCCGCGCGCTCGTCGGCGAACGCATCAACCTCGTCCAGACTGGCGTCCCGGTGGCTCTGTTCGGGCTCGCCGGGTATCTCTTCGTCTTTGCCGACGGCCGGGGCGCGTTCCTGTGGGCTCTGTGGGGCGTCCTGACGCTCGCCTTTTCCCGCGTCGGGAGCGCGACGCCGATCGACGAGTCGCCCGTCGGGCGGAAGCGACAGGCCGTCGCGGCCCTCACGCTGCTGGTCGGCGCCCTCTGTTTCGTCCCCGTTCCGATCGCGTTCGTTCCCTGATTGCCCCGGTACTCGTCGGCTGTGCCCGCCTGCGAACCGTTTCCAAACTGTTTTGACTGCCCATCGCCCTATCCCCGGCAATGACAGTACGCGCAGGCATCATCGGGGCGACCGGGGCAGTTGGACAGCGACTCATCCAGCTACTCGACCCCCACCCCGAGTTCGAAATCGCCGCACTGACCGCGAGCGAGAACAGCGCCGGCAGGTCCTACCGGGAGGCAGCGAAGTGGCGCATCAACGTCCCCATTCCGGAGGACGTCGCGGAGATGACAGTTTGGCGGACAGACCCGGACGCGATGCCCGACGACGTGGACATCGTCTTCTCGTCGCTGCCCTCGAGTGTCGGCAAGCGCGTCGAACCGGGCTTTTGCGAGGCGGGCTACGTCGTCTCCTCGAACTCCTCGAACGGCCGGCTCGACGAGGACGTCCCGCTCACCATCCCGGAGGTCAACGCCGACCACATCGACCTCATCGAGGTCCAGCGCGACGAGCGCGGCTGGGATGGCGCGCTCGTGAAAAATCCCAACTGCTCGACGATCACCATGATCCCGCCGCTGGCCGCCCTCGACACCGAGTTCGGCCTCGACCGCGTGACCGTCTCGACGCTGCAGGCCGTCTCGGGGGCGGGCTACTCGGGCGTCACCTCGATGGAGATCATCGACAACGCCATCCCGCACATCGGCGGCGAGGAGAAGAAGATGGAGACGGAATCGCGCAAGCTGCTGGGGGCCTTCGACGGCGCGGAAGTCGACTGGCACGACGCCCGCGTCGACGCCTCGTGTAACCGCATCCCGACGCTGGACGGTCACCTCGAGAACGTCTGGAGCGACACGAGCGGGGAGGCCACCGTCGACCGCGCCGCGGCGGCGATGCGTGACCACCCGACGCTCGAGTTGTACTCCTCGCCGGACCAGCTCGTCCACGTCTACGAGGACCCCGACCGCCCACAGCCCCGCCTCGACCGCGACCGCGAAAACGGCATGGCGGTCGCCGTCGGCGGGATTCAGGAGACTGAGGGTGGGCTCCAGTTCAACTGCCTGGCCCACAACACGATGCGCGGCGCCGCCGGCGCGTCGCTGCTCAACGGCGAACTCCTGCTCGAGAACGGGTATCTGTAATGGTCGAGAACGTCATCTGGCCGGCCTTTCTGGACGCGGATCTGAGCCGCAGCGAGGGGCGGCGGGTGTCACAGGACCTCGCAGTCCCCGAGCCGACGGTCGACGAGATAGCAAAGGCCGTCCAGCAGGTGGGGTACGACGCGGTCATCGAACGCGAGAAGACCTACCCGAAGGAGTACGAACCGCGGGGCCGGGTGCTCGTGAAGGGTGCCGACGACGCGAGCAAGAGCGACCTCCTGGAGGCCACCGCAGCGTATCTCGGCGCGATCCGGGCATGAAGCGCGCCGGCGAGGTGGTCCGGACAGCACAGGGGGTCGCCGTCGTCCACAGCCCCGACGAGAGCTACCCGTCGATCGGAACCGATCTCGTCGACGAGAGCCTCGCCGAGGTGGGGACAGTCGTCGACGTGTTCGGCCCCGTCGAGCGGCCGTATCTCGCCGTCTCGCCGGAGGAGGGCGTCAGGCTGGCGCCACTCGTCGGGGCGGCGGTGTACGCAAGAGAACAGTAACCCGGACGTCGGGTCGAAACGCTCAACACGGCGGTCGGGCAAGTGGGCCCACATGAACGACCGGGGTCGGGCTATCGTCGCGTGTGTCGGCATCGGCCTCATCTTCCTGCTCGTTCAGCTCGGGGCGCTTGCGGTCGTCGACCCGCTGGAGGCCGGCGGCAACCAGTTCGTCGAGGACACCTCCGACCCGACGATCAGCGCCCTCTACGTCGGGGCGATTCTCGTCGTGACGGCGCTGATGCTCGGCGCGATCAAGCTCGGCGTCGACGCCCTCATCCGCGCGTTCGTCGTCTTCGCCGGGGCGTACATCTCGCTTTTCGTCTTCCGGATCGTTGTCCCCCCCGTTCTGACGGTGCCGGTCGGCGGGGAAGCGATAAACGTCCTCGCGTGGGGCGGGGCAATCGCGCTCGGAATCGCGCTGTACGTCCACCCTGAGTGGTACGTCATCGACGCCGCGGGGATCGTCATGGGGATCGGCGCGGCCGGCCTGTTCGGCATCAACTTCGGCATCCTGCCGGCACTCGTGTTGCTCGCCGCCCTCGCGGTCTACGACGCGATCAGCGTCTACGGGACCGAGCACATGCTAACACTCGCCTCAGGCGTGATGGAGATGCGGGTTCCAATCGTCCTCGTCGTGCCGCTGTCGCTGTCGTACTCGTTTCTCGAGGCCGACCCCCCCGACCCCGAAAGCGAGGAGGGCGGTGACGAAGCGGTCGACGCCACAGCCAACGGCGGAGGGGAAAACACGGGTGAAGGCGAAGGGAGCGACGACAGGAGCGACGAGTTCGAACTCGAACGGGAAGCGCTTTTCATCGGGCTGGGTGACGCCGTCATCCCGGCGGTCATGGTCGCGAGCGCCGCATTCTTCGTCCGGGACGTCCCCGCAGTCTCGGTGCCGGGCCTCGTCGTCCCCCTGCCCGCCGGGACAGCGATGGTCGGCACCCTCGCCGGCCTCGCCGTGTTGCTGTGGATGGTCCTGAAGGGACGGGCTCACGCCGGCCTCCCGCTCCTCAACGGCGGCGCCATCGGCGGCTACCTCGTCGGCGCCCTCCTCGCCGGCCTGTCGCTCGTCGAGGCGCTTGGCCTCGCCGGACTGTTCTGATCCCGTCTCTCCCGACTGGGCGATTGCAAAATCTATTATTGATATTGAAAATATTGGCGGGAATAATATATACATAGAAGAGGGATTTCAAACCAGATGAGCGCATCTGTCGAGAATGGCTCGGAAGTTATTTCCGATCTCGAGAGTGAGAATATCGGATCGGATTCGTTCGTTGGCGCGCTCAGAGACCGGACCGGGGTGGGCGACGTGGGCGCGCTCCTTTCAGTGCCGGCGGTGCTGGTGGTCCTGTACCTCTTGCCGTCTGCCCTCCGCCGGTCACTCGCGTTCGAGTACACTGACCCGTCGCTGCTGACGGCGTTCGCGGCGAACTTCGTCCACCTCGACGGGGGACACCTGCTCGTCAACCTCGCCATCTACGCCCTCGTCGTCCCCGTCCTCTACGCGCTCAGTGTCACGAGCGGGAGCCGCCAGCGTTTCTATACCGCCTTCCTGACGTTCGTGGTCGTCTTTCCGTTCGTCCTCTCGTATCTGAATCTCGCCGTCGTCCGGCCGGCCTTCGCAGTCGGGTTCTCCGGGGTGACGATGGCCTTCGTCGGCTCGCTCCCCTTTGCGGTGGCGGAGTCCCTCGATGCCCGCTTCGACGTCGGCCCGACGACGGCGGTGGCGCCGGCGCTGTTTTTTTTCACCCTCGCGCTGATTTCGGTACTGAGCGTCCGATCGGTCATCCCCGAGGACCCGACGGTGCTGCTCGGGATCAGCGGCCTCGCGCTGGCCGCGGTGCTGTCGGCGCTGCTGTACGCCGTCGTGGCCTACGATCGCGGCGAGCAGTTCCGGGCGAAGCTGTCGGCTGCAGCTGGGGCCCCGGGCTACTTCGAAGTCGTCGTCGTCGGCCTCCTCCTGGTTCTCGCACTCCCGTTCGTCGCGTTTCCGGCCGATCCCGTGACCGCAAACGGCGTGTTGAACCTCTACGTCCACCTGCTCGGGTACGCGCTCGGCTTTATCGTGACCTACGCGACGGCAGCGGCTACGACCCGGTTCTTCGAGGGGTCGCCGCTGTAGGTCGGGTCCCGACAGCGGGAGAGATTGGCTATCGCGACAGCGAGGCGCCACTACCGTCCCGCGACACCTTTCTGCGTCCCTCCCCTACCGTGGCCATGGCCACGCGACTCGCAGACGGCGTGTGGTGGATCGACCTCCAGGGCGTCAACGCGTATCTCGTCGAGGACGGGTCGGAACTGACGCTCGTCGACGCGGGGATGCCGTGGCACAGCGGTCGCCTTCAGCAGGCGCTGACGAGCGTCGGCGGGTCGGCGTCGGCGGTCGACCGGATCCTCGTCACACACTTCGATTTCGACCACGTCGGCTGCCTGGACCGCGTGCCCGGGCTCGACGCCCCGATATACGTCGGCGTCGAGGACGAGCCCTACGTGTCGGGCCGGCAGCGCCCCGACTGGCGCAACCGGAAAGGCGCCTTCCAGCGTGCCGCGGACCTCTTCCGGGACGAACCCGACCTCCCCGTCGAGACGGCCGCCGACGGGGAGGCTGTCGGCGGCTTCACCGCCTACCACACCCCCGGCCACACGCCGGGGCACACGAGCTTCGTCCACGAGGGGCTGTCGGCGGCCTTTCTCGGCGACCTCGTCCGGGAGAGCGACGGGGCCTTCGAGCGCCCGCCGTGGTTCCTGAACTACGACCACGGCCGGGCCGGAGAGAGCATCGTCGCGTTCGACGAGCGCACACCGGCCTTCGAGATCGCCTGCCAGGGCCACGGCACGCCGGTGTCCACGGGCGGGGGCGACCTGCTCGCGGAGTGTGCGGCCGGGCTGGCCGCCGAGACGGGCCGTTGACAATCACTCCCTCGCGTCGAGCTCTTCTGCGACCGTTGCGGGTTCGAGCAGGTCCGGATCGACGGCCAGATCCGCCTGGCCGCGGGCGAAATCCGGCAGCGAGCCATCGGCGTAGACGACGACGTGGAGCCCCTCGTTGAGATCCTTCGCGACGGGGATAGCAGTCGCCTGTTCGACCTCCGTGAGGACCAGCGCACCGGCCTCGTGGACGCCCGCCTCCTCGAGTGCCGGGCGGTTCGCGATGTTGACCCGCTCGACTGTGTGACTCTCCTCTTCGACGGCGGCGGCGATGTCGTGGCCGTCCGCCCCTGCGATGATAACGTTCATTGGTGAGATTACTCGTATTCGATCGTCGCGGGTGGCTTGTGGGTCACGTCGTAGAGCACCCGCGAGACGGTCTCGTTCTCGCCGGTGATGCGCGACTGGATGCGCTGGAGTGTCTCCCAGCCAACCTCCTGTGCGCGTGCGGTCATCCCGTCGCGGCTCTCGACTGACCGGACGGCGACGACCCAGCCGTGAACGCGGTTGTCGCCCTTGACGCCAGTGGCCTTGCCGATGACCGCCGCCAGCGCCTGCCAGGGCTCGTAGTCGGCGAGTTCCTCCTCGACGACGTGGTTGGCCTCCCGTGCGACGGCCAGCTTCTCCTCGGTGACCTCGCCGAGGATACGGACCGCGAGGCCGGGGCCCGGGAACGGCATCCGCTCGGAGACGATCTCCTCCAGGTCGAGGGCGCGTGCCACCTCGCGGACCTCGTCCTTGTAGAGGTCCCGCATGGGTTCGACGATGCCCTCGAAGTCGATCGCGTCGGGCAGACCGCCGACGTTGTGGTGGGACTTGATCGTCCCCTCACTCTCGATGCGGTCGGGGTAGATGGTCCCCTGGACGAGGTAGTCGGCGCCGACCTCGCGGGCCACCCCCTCGAACTCCCGGATGAACTGCTCGCCGATGGCGTGGCGCTTCTCCTCGGGGTCGGTGATCCCGTCGAGAGCGCCGAGGAACCGATCCTGGGCCTCGATGATCTGCAGGGAGTCCATATACGAGAAGGTCTCCCGGATCTGCTCGGTCTCGCCTTTCCGCATGAGACCGGTGTCGACGTACACCGGGGTGAGGTGGTCGCCGATGGCGTCGTAGGCGAGCGCGGCGGCCGTCGAGGAGTCGACGCCCCCGGAGAGGGCGATGACGGCGCTTTCGTCCCCGACCTCGGCGGCGATCTCGGCTCTGGCGTCCTCGACGAACGTCTCGACGTCGACCATCAGTCGTCACCCCCGACCGCCGTGCGCTCGGCACGAACGTCCCGCTCTGCCTCCGAGAGGACGGCGTCCAGGAAGCCGACGAAGGGGGGGCTGGCGCGGGTCGGGCGCGAGCGGAACTCGGGGTGGAACTGCGTCCCCAGGAAGTAGGGGTGCTCGGGCAGTTCGAGAATCTCCATGCGCCTGCCGGAGGTCCCCGAGAAGGCCATCCCCGCCGCCTCGAGGTCGTCGATGTATTCGGGGTTGACCTCGTAGCGGTGGCGGTGGCGCTCGGTGCAGGAGGTCTTCCCGTACACTTCGTGTGCGAGCGTGTCCTCATCGATCTCGGTGACGTGTGCGCCGAGGCGCATCGTCCCGCCCATATCCTCTGTGTCCTTCTGTTCGGGCAGGAGGTCGATAACGGGATGGGGCGTGTCCTCTTCGAGTTCCGCCGAGTGAGCGCCAGCCAGCCCGAGGACGTTCCGGGCGAACTCGACGACTGCCATCTGAAAGCCCAGACAGAGGCCCAGGAACGGGACGTCCTGTTCCCGGCAGTAGCGGATGGCCTCGATCTTGCCGTCCATGCCGCGTGACCCGAACCCGCCCGGGACGACGACGCCGTCGACGCCGTCGAGTTGCCCGTCGTGGCCGTCAGCGAGGTTCTCGGCGTGGATCCACTCCCGCTGGACGTCGACGCGCGTCTCCAGGCCGGCGTGTTTCAGCGACTCGTGGATCGAGATGTAGGCGTCCTCCAGGCCGTACTTGCCGACGAGCGCGACCGTCACGTCCCCTTCCGCCTCCCGTGTGACGATATCCCGCCACGCCGTGTCACGGCTCTCTCGTGGCAACGCCTCCCCGGTCAGACCGAGGTGGTCCATGACGTACTCGTCTAAGCCCTCGTCCTCGACGACCAGCGGAACGCGGTAGATGTCCTCGACGTCCGGGTTCGAGAACACCGCACCCGTGGGAACGTCACAGAACAGGGCGATTTTCTCTCTCGTCTTGCGCTCCAGCGGGTCCTCACACCGTCCCACGAGGATGTCGGGCTGGAGACCGATCGAGCGGAGTTCCTTGACGCTGTGCTGAGTGGGTTTCGTCTTCTGTTCGCCGTTTTTCGAGTAGGGGACGAGCGTGACGTGGGTGAAGAGGATGTCCTCCTCGTCTTCCTCGTGGGCGAACTGGCGGAGCGCCTCGAGATAGGGCATCCCCTCGATGTCCCCGACTGTGCCCCCGACCTCGACGATGCAGACGTCCGAGCCCTCGGCGGCCTCCCGGATGCGGCGCTTGATGTCGTCGGTGATGTGGGGGATGATCTGGACGGTCTTGCCCAGGTAGTCCCCGGCCCGCTCCTTCTCGATGACCTCGCGGTAGACCTTCCCCGTGGTGACGTTGTGGTCGGAGGTCATGTCGATGTCGAGGAATCGCTCGTAGTTGCCAAGATCGAGGTCGACCTCCCCGCCGTCCTTGAGGACGTACACCTCGCCGTGCTGGAAGGGGTTCATCGTCCCCGCGTCCACGTTGAGGTAGGGGTCGATCTTGACCGCGGTCACCTCGAAGCCCGCGTTCGCGAGCAGGCGGCCCGTGCTCGCCGCGGTGATGCCCTTCCCCAGCCCGGACATCACGCCGCCGGTCACGAAAATGAACTTCCGCCCCAGGCTCGGATCGTAGCCCGTCTCGGATTCTGTCGGCATATCGACCGTGTGCCGGGAACCCGGTTAACCGTTTCGGAGCGCCCCCCTTTTTGCTGGGCCGTGACACGCCCCGCAGTTCACAGCCGGTCTGCGAGGAATGTGGCGATCAGCTTTGCAACCTTCTCCCGCTGTCCGACGAAGAAGTGGTCGGCCGGGAGCGCCTCCACCGCCCCGCCGCGCTCGTGGACCGCATCCGCGACCGGCTCCGAGTTGGCGGTCCCGTCGCGCTCGCCGTAGACGACCTGGATCGGGCACTCGATGTCCGCGACCGCGGCGGCGACGTTGAGGCCGTCCCCGACTGTCGCGGCGGGCGCGAGGGCGGAGATAGCGTCGGGGGCCTCCCGGTCGCGCTCCCGGGAGGCCGTTGCGGCGGCGAGTAGCGTCACCGCGCCGCCGAAGCTGTATCCGAACACGCCGACGCCGGCGTAGCGCTCCCGGCCCCAGGCGAGGGCGCTGTGGACGTCGGCCTGCTCGCCACGCCCCTCGTCCCAGGCGCCGTAGTCGATGCGCAGACAGCCGACGCCGCGTTGCCCGAGGGCGTCGCTCACGGCCCGGAGACGCGGATCGGTTCTGTCGCCGCCCATCAAGGGGTGTGGCGGGCAGGCGACGACGACCCTATCGCCGTCGCCCCAGTCGAGTGTCGCCCGGACGTCGCGGGCACCCGGCAGTCTGAGTCTCTCGGCCATGTCGACCCTTCGGCGTGTAAGAATTTTAAGTTTCACCGGCCACTACCACGTGTCATGGGAATACTCTCGCGTGCGTCGTACGTCATCCGCTCCAAGGTAAGCGCCCTGCTGAACAGGGCGGAGGACCCGTCCCAGAGCCTGGATTACTCCTACGAACAGCTCCAGGACGAACTCCAGAGCGTCAAGAAGGGGATCGCGGATCTCACAACACAGAAAAAGCGCCTGGAGATCCAGAAGCGCCGCCTCGACGAGAACGTCGAGAAGCACAACGAGCAGGCACGCGAGGCGGTCCGGCAGGGTCGCGACGACCTCGCGCGCCGGGCCCTGGAGAAAAAAAAGCAGAAGATGACACAGATCGAGCGCCTCGAGGACCAGGTCGCGGACCTCGAAACGAAGCAGGACCAGCTCATAGAGAAGAAGGACGAACTCCAGCGGCGCATCGAGGAGTTCCGGACCCGCAAGGAGACGATGAAGGCCCGCTACGAGGCCGCGGAGGCCAGCGCCCGCGTCGAGGAGGCGATGACCGGCGCCGGCGAGGAGATGTCCGACATCGCCCGGACCATCGAGCGCGCGGAGGAGCGAACCGAGGACATGGAGGCCCGGGCCGCCGCGCTCGACGAACTCCGCGAGAAGGGGGCGCTTGAGGACCAGATCTCGAACAAGAGCGAACTCGACCGCGAACTCGAGCAGCTCTCGGCCGAGGGCGCCGTCGACGCCGAACTGGAGACGCTGAAATCGGAGATGGGCGAGGCGGAAGCCGACGAGGAGGAGACAGAACCCGCGACCCAGAACGAGGACGTCGAGGCGCCGGCCGTCGACGAGAGCGAACTCGAGAGCGAACTCGAAGACCTCAAAGAGGAAGAGGCATAGCGGCCGCCACGGCGCACGCCGTCCCCGCCCATCGGCACGCTTTTTACCCGGCGTCGGATTGCGTGAGGTATGCGACTGCTGTTCATCCACTCGGACCACCTCGAGTTCGAGGCCCGCGAGAAGGCCGGGCCCGACAGCCTCGCCGAAACCGAGGAGGTCCCCATGGAGGGCCGGATGGAGGAGTGTGTCACGGCCTTCATCAGCGTCGAGTCCGACGACGAGGAAGACGTCGACGGCGTCGTCGAGAACGCGCTCGCGGAACTCCGGGACGTGACAGGCCAGCTCAACACCCACAACGTCGTGCTCTACCCCTACGCTCACCTCAGCGAGGACCTCGCGGCCCCCGACGCCGCAAAGGAAGTGATGCGGGAACTGGAGGCGGGGCTCGTCGACGAGGGCTACGAGGTGCTCCGTGCACCCTTCGGCTGGTACAAGTCCTTCGAGGTTTCCTGCAAGGGCCACCCGCTCTCGGAGCTGTCCCGCCACGTCGCCGCCCACCGGGACGAGGACGGGGGCGACGAGGAGGAGACCGAGCGCGAACCCAGCGACTGGAGGGTGATGCACGCAGACGGGTCCGTCGACGACGCCGTCGCGGCCAAGCCCGAGGTCAGTGACGACATGCGGGCCTTCATCGAGGACGAGGTCGAGGATATCGTCGCCAGCCCCGGCGAGGAGCCGCCACACATCGACATCATGCGCGAGAAGGAACTCGTCGGCTACGACGAACTCTCCGATGTCGGCAATCTCCGCTTCTATCCGCGGGGGAAGCTCATCCGGGACGCCCTGATGGACTACGTCAGCGGCCTCGTCGTCGAGTACGGCGGGATGCCCGTCGAGACGCCGATCATGTACGATCTGGGTGCCCGCTCGATCGAGGAACACGCCGGGAAGTTCGGCGAGCGCCAGTACCGATTCGAGTCCGGCGACCGGCGGATGATGCTCCGCTTTGCGGCGTGTTTCGGACAGTTCTCCATCATGCGTGACATGCACATCTCGATCAACGACCTCCCTTTGCGGATCTACGAGATGTCGACGTACTCCTTCCGGCGCGAACAGAAAGGGGAGGTGGCCGGCCTCAAGCGCCTGCGCTCGTTTACGATGCCCGACATGCACACCGCGACGGAGGACATGGACCAGGCCCGCGAGGAGCTGATGAAGCAGGCCAAGCTGGCCCTGCAGACCTCCGAGGACCTCGACCTCAACTACGAGCCGGCGATCCGGATGACCCGCGAGTTCTACGAGGAAAACGAGGCGTGGGTCCAGCAGGTAGTCGCAGACCTCGACAAGCCCGCACTGCTCGAGGTCATCCCCGAGCGCCACCACTACTGGTCGGCGAAGATCGACTTCGCGGCCATCGACGGGCTGGGCCGACCCATCGAGAACCCGACCGTCCAGATCGACGTCGAGAGCGCCGAGCGCTTCGACATCCAGTACACCGACGGCACGGACCAGCACCACCCGCCAATCCTGCACTACTCGCCGTCGGGGGGGATCGAGCGCGTGATGGCGGCCCTGCTGGAGAAGACGGCGACGATGGAGACCCCGCGGCTCCCGACCTGGCTCTCGCCGACGCAGGTCCGCTTCATACCCGTAAACCCCGACGCCCACCTGGAGTACTGCGAGGGGCTGGCCGACGAACTCGAAGACGCCGAGATCCGGGTCGACATCGACGACCGCGACGAGTCCGTCGGCAAGCGCATCGCCGGCGCGGAGACCGACTGGGTGCCCTACTACGTCGTCGTCGGCGGCGACGAGATCGAGGGCGACACGATCGGCGTGAACGACCGCGCGACCGGCGAGGAGCGGGACATGACTCTCGAAGCGTTGCGCCGGACGATCCGCGAGGACATCGGCGACCTGCCCCAGCGCGCGCGGTACCTCCCGCGCAACGTCAGCAACCACCCCTCGTTTACCGGCGGGTAGCGGCGACTCGCCCGTCGCGTCAGACTGGCGACACAGCGTTTAAGTCCCGTCACGAAGTGGCCCAGAGCATGTACGACGAAATTCTCCTCCCGACCGACGGGAGCTCCGGGACTGTCGATGCACTTTCCCACGCCCTGAGTATCGCGGCCGACAAGGACGCCAGAGTGCACGCCCTGTACGTGGTCGAGAGTCGCCTCTACCGCGCCGCCGACGCCGAGATGAAAGAGGAGGTCCGACGGTCGCTGGAGGAGGAGGGCGACCGGACACTCGAGGACGCCCGGATCCGAATCGAGGACGAGGGCCTCGAGTGCGTGACCGAGCGCCGCGAGGGCATCCCACAGCGAGAGATCACCGAGTACGCTGACAAGGCGGGGGTCGACCTCGTCGTGATGGGCACCCACGGCAAGACGGGGCCCGAGCGGATGGCCTCGCTTGGGAGTACGACCGAGCGGGTCGTCAAGAACGCCGACCAGCCCGTGCTGGTCGTCGACATCGGTTAACGTTTTGACCGTCGCCGTCCTGGCACCGGCATGGACAGTCGCGAATACTCCTTCGAGGGGGCCAGCCCGACAGTTCACGACAGCGCCGCAGTCAGCGCGGAGAGCACGCTCGTCGGCGACGTGACCGTCGAGGAGGATGTTACAGTTTGGCCCGGGGTCGTCCTGCGGGGGGACGTCGGCCCGGTCCGGCTCGGGGCCGGCAGCGCAATCGGCGACAATGCGGTCCTCCACGACTCGACCGTCGAGAGCGAGGGGATGGTGGGCCACGGTGCGGTCCTGAACGAGAGCGGCGTCGGTGAGGAGACGATGGTGGGATTCAACGCCACGGTCTCCGAGGCGACGATCGGGGCCCGGAGCCTCGTCGCGATGGGCACGGTTATCCCCTCGGGCTACGAGGTTCCGCCCGAGTCGTTCGTCCGTGGCACCCCGGCACGGGTCACGCCGCTTTCCGAGACGGACATCGACCGCGAGACAGTCTTCGCGCAGTTCGGCTCCGGCGAGTACGCACATCTCCGGGACGGCCACGACGACCTCTTCGAATGACGGATCTGTCGCTCGTCGAGCGGTCGCTCGCGTCCGGGACTGTGGAGGAGTTTGCCGGACGCGTCGAGCGCCAGGCCGGGCGACTCCGCGAGGCGATCGACGACGGCCAGTTCGACAACCCCGAATTCGCCGTCGGCCTCGAGATGGAGATCTACGCGGTTTCCCGGCCGACCGGCGACGGAGGCCGGACAGACGACAGGGGGAGCCAGCTTGCGCCGCTTCCCGACTCTGTCTTCGACGGAGCTGTAAAGGGGGAGCTGGGCGTCCACAACGCGGAGATCACCACCGAGCCGGACGTCCTCGACGGGGACGGACTGGCCGCGCAGGCCGAGGCCATCCGCGAGCAGTTCGGGCGGGCACAGTCTGAGGTCCGCGCAGTCGACCGCGAACTCGTCCTGGACGCGACGTGGACGGTCCCGCCCGCGGGGGGGAGCTACGACTACCTCGCCGCGATCGACCGCCACGACGGGCTGACGGTCGCCAGGAACATGCGCCAGGACCCGCGGTACGTCGGCATCGACAACGACGTCCGCCGCCACGCCGACGGCTCGCTGACGCTCTCGGTGCCGGGATACGAGGGTGAGTATCCGACGATCCTCTTCGAGTCGCTCGCAACCTCCATCCAGCCACACCTGCAGGTGCCACGCGCCGCCGAGTTTCCGGAGTACTACAACACCGCCATCCGGACGCTGGGGCCGGTGCTCGCGCTGTCGACGAACTCGCCGTTCCTGCCGGGCGACCTCTACGACGTCGACGATCCCGAGTGGTTGGTCGCAGCGACCGACCACGAACTCCGGATCGCCGCCTTCGAGCAGTCGGTCAACTACACGCCGAACGCGAAGGTCCGCGTCCCGGCGGACATCGAGACGGCGACGGACGTCGTCGACCGGGTCGTCGCCGACGACCTCTTTGCCCCCTTCCTGCGGGAGTGGCTCGAGGACTCCGAGCGAGAGACGCTCTCAGAGCGCTGCTGGGAGTTCGACCACAAGCGCTCGACGTACTGGCGGTGGCTCCGGTGTGTCGTCGGCGGCGACCCCGTCGGGTCCGGCGACGAGCGCTCGCTGCGCATCGAGTACCGGCCCATCCCCACCCAGCCGACGATCCGGGATGTGGTCGGGATGCAGGCGCTCACGGTCGGCCTGATCCGTGGCCTGGTCGCCGCCGACCACCCCATCGCCGACCTGCCGTGGGAGGCCGCCGAGCGGAGCTTCTACAGCGCCGTCGAGGCGGGGATTGACGCCGACCTCGCGTGGCTCACCGCCGACGGCGACCGGACGAAGGACCGCGCAGCCGTCTTCGAAGAGGTGTTCGCGTACGCTCGCCTGGGGTTGCGCGAGGCCGGCGTTCCGGAGTCCGACATCGAGCGCTACCTCGGGCCGATCGAGGCGCGCTGGGAGGCCCGGACGACGCCGAGCACCTGGAAGAAAGAGCGCGTCAGCGAGGCGCTGGCCGACGGTCGCCCCCTGGCAGCGGCCATCGAGGCGATGCAACGGGAGTACATCCGCCGGAGCCGCGAGTCCGACACCTTCGCGGACTGGCTGTAGCCCGGCCATCGCCGTCCTCGTCGCGGCTCCGGCGCTGTGCGTCCGGAGCTTTCCCGGTATTTAAGTAACCATACCACGAATCGTGGCCACATGACGTGGACACGTCGGGACCTTCTCAAGTCGGCTGCGGCAGTTTCTGTTTTTGGCCTGTCGGGCTGTGGCTCCGACGGTGTCAACCTGTCCACGCCAGAGGACTCCGGCGCATCACCGACGCCGGTGAGTACGCCACAAGATGCTGCCGGCACAGAGACGCCGACGCCACCCCCGGAGACCGAAACGCCGACCGAGACCCCGGCGGAGACGCCGACCCCGGCGACGCCGCTCCAGCGGGACACCGGGACCGTCTTCGACGAGGTCGAGTGGTTCGCGACCGAGTACTCGGTCGCCGTCCACCGGAGTCTGGGTATCGCGGGGCGGATAGAGGACACGCTGGTCAAACTCCGGCGCAGCCCCACCCTCTCCGAGTCCGACCTCGAGCGGATCGAGTCCGCGACGCAGGGGTACTACGACTTCCTGTACGACGAGATCGCACCCCACTTTCCGACCGAACGCGTCGACGATATCGTCCGGCAATCGCGGGACAAGGTATCCACGATCCGGCGCTTCTCGGAGCGGGGTGACCTCGACAGGGCCGAACGGGAGGTGTCCGGGCTGGCCGCCTTCTACAGCCGGCTGAGCACCAAGAGCATCTTCACACGGAAGTTTCCCAACTTCCCGGTTGGCTCGCCTCTCCTGGACTATCTGACCGCCGAGACGTACAGCACGTCGACGCCCCTGCTCTTCGTCGTCAGCTACCCGGAGGAGGGGTACACCACCACCGTCCGGGCGGACGAGTCCTGGGATATCCGGTCCCGCCTCGCCTCGTCCATCACAGACAGGGACCTCCAGAGCTACTTCGAGCGGGAAACCACGCTCTTCAGTGGGGTGGACACCGATACCGGCAGAACGGGGCGGATCTTCCTCAACGTCCACCTGAACTCCGGGGAGGTCAGACACTCCCCGGTCTACGTCCAGCAGTTCGAAAGCGCCCGCAGCGCCGAGGACGCCCACCAGTCGCTGGTGGACAGTTCCGTCTTCGTCGAGGGGACGGAGGACATCGGGCGAACGACCTGGGAGCACGCCTTCTACTACCAGGAGATACCGGTCGACTACCCCCGGAGCGGCTACGTCGTCTACGACACGGACGGCAACGTGGTCTACGACGAGGACGGGGACATCCGGCGGGACACGGCTCGGCTGACGATCTACGACGTCGGCGCCGACCGCGAACCTGACGAGCAGGGCGACATCGTCTATGCCTACCTCACCAGAATCGGCAGGTACTTGATCGCCGCTTCTCCCTCACTGACTGCATGGGAGGAGCAACCCGACGGGGTGACCGACCCGCTCGAACAGACGTGGCTGTTCGGATGATCGACGACCCGGAGGACAGCCGATCACGATGACACTCGACTCGCGCCTCCTCGCGGTGTACGCCGCCATCTTCGGGACATTGGGGGTCGCCTTCGGCCTGATCGGGTTTCTCTCGGTACAGTGGGCCGAATCCGTCTACATCACGTCGGCCTCCGGCGACGCCGTGCGGACCCTCGGGCCGGTCTTCGCGGGGTTCGCCGCGCTCCAGACCAGCGTCCTGTTGCAGTTCCTCTCGGTGGTTCTCGTCTTCGTGTTCGGGTTCGTGTTCGGGTCACGGGAGTTCTCCCCGCGCGAGGGCGCACTCATCGGCGGCGCTGGCGGCGTTGTCGGGTACGTCTCGCTCACGATTCCCGGGCTCGGGCTGTTGCTGCTTGCGCCCTCCGGGGCGCAGGTCTTCCCCCTGTCCTCGATTCTGGTGCTGCTCGTCGGGTCCCTCGTCCTCTCCGCTGTCGCCGGCACGGCCGGCGGATACGTCGGTGTCCAAACGTCCTGACAACCACAGACGCTGAGATTTTTGCCGTAACTCGTGGTTATAGATAGCTAGAGATATATGCGTGTGATACATGACTGACGACAGTGTACGCGGGTTCGGGACACGGTGTATCCACGCCGGGCAGGCAGAGCCCGACCCGGCGACGGGGGCACGCGCCCCACCGATCTACCAGACGACGTCGTACGTCTTCGAGTCGGCCGAGCACGCGGCCGACCTCTACGCGCTCGACGCCGACGGGGCCGTCTACTCCCGCTTCGACAACCCCACGGTCTCGATGTTGGAACAGCGGCTGGCGAGTCTCGAAAACGGGACCGCCGCAGTGGCGACGGGCTCGGGGCTGGCCGCGCTGGACGCCGCAACCTCGATTCTCGCACGCGCCGGCGACAACGTCGTCTCGGCGTCCTCAATCTACGGCGGCACTCACTCCTACTTCTCGAAGATGGCGACCCGCCGCGGGGTCGAGCCACGCTTCGTCGACACGCTGGACCCCGATGCGTACGCAGCGGCCATCGACGACCGGACGGCCTACGTCCACGCCGAGACGATCGGCAACCCCTCACTGGTGATCCCCGACCTGGCGGCAATCTCCGAGGTGGCCCACGACCACGGGGCGCCGCTTTTCGTCGACAACACCTTCGCGACGCCGTACCTCTGTCGGCCGCTGAACCACGGCGCCGATATCGTCTGGGAGTCGACCACCAAGTGGATCCACGGCTCGGGGACGACCGTCGGGGGCGTCCTCGTCGACGGCGGCTCCTTCCCCTGGGAGGAGTACCCGGAGACGTACCCTGAACTCGGCGGCGAGAGCCCGGCCTTCGAGGGAACCACCTTCGCGGAGGACTTCGAGGACCGGGCGTTCGCAGTCGCCGCCCGCCAGCGCGCGCTGCGCAGCCTCGGCGACGGACAGAAGCCCTTCGACGCGTGGGTGACGATGCAGGGCGCGGAGACGCTCGCGTTGCGCATGGAACGGCACTGCGAGAACGCCATGCAGGTCGCCCAGTTCCTCGACAACCACGAGGCCGTCGCCTGGGTGACCTACCCCGGTCTCGCCTCCCACGAGACCCACGAGAACGCCGCCGAGTACCTCGAGGGCGGCTACGGCGGGATCGTCACCTTCGGCCTCGACGGTGGATTCGAGGCCGGGCGGGCGGTCTGTGAGGGGACCGACATCGCGCAGTTTCTCGCGAACATCGGCGACGCGAAGACGCTCGTCGTCCATCCCGCGAGCACGACCCACGCACAGCTCTCGGAGACACAGCAGCGCGCCTCCGGCGTCACCCCGGACATGGTGCGGCTCTCGGTCGGCATCGAGGATCCGGCGGACGTCGTCGCCGACCTCGACCGGGCAATCGACACAGCGCGGGAGGAAGCGGAATGAAGGTCGAACACGGCTCGGTCTCGCTCGGACCCTTCGAGTTCGAGTGTGGCCGCACGATCCCCGACCTGGAGGTCGCCTACGAGACCTACGGCGAGTTTTCGGGCGAGAACGCCGTCCTCGTCTGTCACGCGCTGACGGGCAGCCAGCACGTCGCCGGCCACACCCGAACCGAGGGCACGGCCGGCCAGGCCCGCGCCTGGTGGGGCGACATCGTCGGACCAGGGAAGGCCATCGACACCAACGAGTACTACGTGATCTGTGCGAACGTCCCCGGATCCTGCTACGGCACCACCGGCCCGCCCTCGACGAACCCCGAGACCGGCGAGCCCTACGGGACGGACTTCCCCGCGGTGACGGTGGCCGACTGGACCGAGTGCCAGCGCCGTCTGCTCGACGAACTCGGCGTCCCGCACCTGCACGCGGTTACTGGCGGCAGCGTCGGCGGCATGAACGTCCTCGAGTGGGCCAAACAGCACCCGGACCACGTCGAGAAGATCGCACCCATCGCGGCCGCCGCGCGCATGGATCCCCAGTGTCTCGCGCTCGACGCCATCGCCCGCCGCGCCATCACGACGGACCCGAACTGGCAGGGCGGGCACTACTACGGCGTCTCCGGGAGCGACGCAACCGGAGGCTCGTCGGACGCGTCCGACGGCGGCGAACCGCCCACGGACGGCCTGGCGCTCGCTCGCCAGATCGGTCACGTCATGTACCTCTCGAAGGCCTCGATGGAACGCAAGTTCGGCCGCCGCTCGGCGGGCCGGGACGCCGTCCGGTCGTTCCCGACCGACCCCGCGGCCGACTTCTTCCCCTACCGCGACGTCGAGTCCTACCTCGACTATCAGGCCGAGAAGTTCGTCGACCGGTTCGACGCCAACTCCTACCTCTACCTGACGCGGGCGATGGACAGCTACGACCTCTCTGCCGGCTTCGAGTCCGATGCCGACGCGCTCGCTGCCTTCGAGGGCGAGGCACTTGTGATGTCCTTCACCGCCGACTGGCACTTCACGCCCGCACAGGCCGAGGACCTCGCCGACGCGCTCCGGGACTCGGACGCCGACGTCGCCCACCACGTCGTCGACTCCGACCACGGTCACGACGCCTTCCTCGTCGAACCCGAGAACGTCGGTCCGCCGCTTGCAGACTTCCTCGCGGAGGGTGTCGACGGCAACGCGATCTCCGACACCGGCGGCGACCTCGAGAGAGAGGAAAGCGAGTTCGCGCCCGTCCACACCAGCCTGTTCTCGGACTGACGGACCAAAATCCGCCAGGATTTTGCCGTCCTCTGGCGAACCAGCCACGACTGCGAAGCGGTAACTGATACTGACGGCTATAACTTCGTGAAGATATTCGACCTCACGGGGGGTCGAAATTGTTCACGGGCTTATAGCCGTCAGTATCACTATCCGCCGCCCGCAGAGGTGTGAAACGATCGGCCCGACCGGAATTCCGTGAGTTCCGAGATGCGCTCTTCGAGGGCTTCGATCTCCTGTCTGAGCTTTTCGGCCTCTTCGTCCTCCGTCTCTGCCAGTCGGTTCTTGAGCCCCTGGAGGCGGGTTTCCTTCTCGTCGTCGTCCACCTCCGCCTTCCGCACGTATTCGCTTTCCTCGATCTCGTAGACGTCCGACTCCGACAGCTCCGTCACTTCGAGGGCGTCGTCGACCTTGCTCGCGTCCACGGTCGTCACCCGCTCGCGGTCGATACCGGCGTCTTCGAGCAGGTCGAGCACCTCCTCGTCGTCCTTCAGCGTCCGGTTCCGGCGCGACGTTCGCTGCACCGAGCCGAACTGGCCGCTGACGGGCTGATCGTGGTGGAGCCTGTCGAGCAGGACGCTTCGCACCTCCTTCCGGAGGCCGTTCGCGTTGCGCTGGACGTCAGAGAGCAGCGTGTAGATGTTCACGAGTGCGGGCGTCTCCACGCTTTCGAGGCTCGTCACCTCGTGGCGTTCGAGCGCGTCGATGAGCAACAGCGCGTCGGCGTAGACGTCCACGTCCGGCTCCTCGCGCTCCCTGGCGTCGTCGGCAGGCGCGTCGGCATCGACCAGCGGCGACCCCGTGGGCGTCTCGCTCTCCGTCAGCGTGCCCTCGCTGTCGTCGATCTCGAAGCGCGGATGGAGGCTCAGGACCGTCGCGTAGGGCTCGGCGGCCGGCGGGAGGCGGTCGAGGTCGAACTCGCCGCGGGCGTCCCGGATGCGCTCGGACAGTGTCTCGAACTGGTCGCGCTGGAGGGGTTTCGTCTCGTCGGCGCCGCGGTACTGAATCAGGACGCGGTGCTCCTGGGCGTCGGTCACGCGGAAGGCTTCCCGCGACAGCGGCGTCACGAGCGTCGCCCCCGATGGGAGTTCCTCGACGTTCTCGAGCAGGTTACTCCAGGTCGGACCGAAGGTCATGCACGCTGGTACGGCGCGGCGTGGTAAAGTTTTCAGGTGGGGTCGACACTCTACTCCGTCGTTCACCACGGGGAGGATGTCATAGTCACGGAGCGACGAGTCAGAATCGAAAAAACCCGCTAAGGGGTATGAGGTGCGGAAATCCCCGAGCGAAGCGAGGGGATGGGCTCGGAGGGATTTGAACCCCCGAACTTCGCCGCCTTCACGTGGTTTCGGCGGCTCAGAACCGCGCCAATCTCCTTGGTTGCGCCTCAGACCCACCAGCGGATCGGCGTGTTCGGTCAGCAGACCAACCATGAGACCGGACATAGACAACCCATCCGAGACGATAACCCCACGACAGGCCCGCCGTCAATTCCTGTCCCACCGAAAAGGCAACGTCAAGAAATCAACCTACAGGACGTATAAATTCCCCACACGGCACTTTATCGAGTTCTGCGAGAACCACGGCGTCGATACTATCGGGGAAATCGGCGGCTACATCATCGAGAGCTGGAAGGACACCAGGAAAGACGAAGTAAAGCAAATCACTTTCCACAACAACGTCAAAACGCTCCGGGTATTCATCCGGTGGTGCGAGACAGCAGAGCTAATCGAATACGGAACTGCCGACCGAATGGACATACCCGAAGTCACCCGGAGTGAAGCCGTCAGCGACGACGCCCTTGAGCTTGCCCAGGCCGAAAACCTACTACGGTACCTCAATACCTACGAATACGCCAGTCGCCAGCACGCCCTGTTCAAGACGATGTGGCACACGGGCTGTCGGATCTCCGGAGCTATCGCACTCGACATAGAAGACTTTGACCACGGCGACGGCCCGATCCTGAAGTTCCGCAACAGAAAATCTCAGGGAACCCCTCTCAAAAACGGGAACCAGAGCGAGAGAAACGTCACCATCGAAGACGACCTTCTCGCTGTATTGAGAGACTATGTGGATGGGAAGCGCCTCGACGTGACCGACGCTTTTGACCGAGAACCCCTGTTCTGCACCCAGACTCAGCGCCTCGAACGCCAGCGGGCCTACAAGAACTTCACGGCCCTCACACGGCCCTGTTTCACGGAAGGTGTCTGTCCCCACGACAGAGAGATGGACCACT
>JAZKRS010000033.1:0-30711 GCA_036626435.1 Haloarculaceae archaeon
TATTTAAAGATAGCGTCCATACCAGTTCGCGATAATTCAGTCAGGCGCGCGAACGTGCCACGTCTACCGGACGGTGGCTACTCCGGGTGAACGCCCGTGATTTCGAACCGGGCCCCGCCGTCGCGGCTCTCGGTCACCGTCACGTCCCAGCCGTGTGAATCGGCGACCTGTTCGACGATGGGGAGGCCGAACCCGGTGCCCTCGGAGGAGTTCGAGTAGCCGACCTCGAACACCTCTTCGCGCTGGCCCGGCGCAATTCCCGGGCCGTCGTCGGCCACGTAGAACCCATCGTCCAGACGCCCGACGCGGACCGTGATTCCGGGCCCGCCGTGTTCGACGGCGTTGCGAAACAGGTTCTCGAGGATGTGCCGGACTCTGTCGGCGTCGGCCTCGAACGTGCAGTCGGACTCGAGGCGGATGTCGGCGTCTGCCGTCTCGACGTTTTGCTCGCACTTCCCGGCGAGCGCTTCGAGAGAGACCGGCGTCACGCCCTCGATCGACTTGCCCTGCTTGACGATCGTGAGCATGTCCTCGATAATCGCAATCGACCGATCGAGCGAGGACCCCACTCGATCGAGGTGCTCGCTGTCACACTCCTCGCGGGCCAGTTCGAGGTGTCCCGTACACACGTTGAGCGGGTTGCGCAGGTCGTGTGAGATGATGCTCGCGACCGTCTCGAGGCGGTCGTTCTCCCGCTGGAGCTCTCGCTCCCGCCTCCGGAGTTTTTCCTCGCGTTGTGCACTCTCGATCGCGTGTCCGAGGTTTGAAACGAGAATCCGGGCCAGGTCGAGGTCCGTGTCGTCGAACGCGCCGACCTCCGTGGAGGCAGCCATGAACACCCCGTGGTCGTCCGCGGGGAGCAACATCTCGCTCCGGACCGGCGTCTCCGGGTCGTAGACGTCCGGGTGGTCGCGGACGTCCTCGACGAACGTCGGCTCGCCGCGCTCGAAGACGCGCCAGGCCAGCCCCTCGCCGCGATCGATTCGTGGCGGTTCGCCAAAGAGCTCGGCGGCTTTCGCCGTCGTCTCCGCCGGGACGAGCGCGTCACCGCCGTCGGTCGGGACGTGAAACCCCGCGACGTCGAGGCCGAGCACCTTGTCGGCCGCCTCGACCGCGATCCCCACGACGCGGTCGACGTCGTCTGCGTCGATCAGCCGTCTGGTGACCTCCCGGAGCCGGCCGAGCTGTCGCTGGTAATCCTTGCGGTCGGCTATCTTTCGGGCGACGGCGAACAGGTAGCTGTCGTGGCCCAGTTCGACGTGGTTGGCGACGATCTCGACGGGGTAGGTCGTCCCGTCGGACCGCCGGTGCCGTACCTCGCGCCGGGTCAGGTCGGTCGTATGCACGAATTTGCTGTCCCGCCACCCCTCGGCCGCCCCGGAGGCGTCGATGTCGCCGATCGACATCTCGAGCAACGCCTCCCGGTCGTATCCGAGATTCCGACACGCCGCGTCGTTGACGGCGACGAACGCGCCCGTCTCCGGGTCGATCACGTACATCTCGTCGAGCGCGTGGTCGACGAGTTCCCGAAAGAGTGCGCGCTGTCGCTCGCTGGCCCGGCGCCGTGTGACGTCGAGATACAGCGTCAGGAGGCCCGAAACCGAGCCGTCGTCGTCGTGGCGCGGGACACACCGGTTGAGCGTCTCCAGGTGCTCGCCGTCGGCCGTGACGAGCGTCCGCTCTTCGGTCCCGAACTCGCCGTTCAGCGCCCGTTCCAGGCCGCCGCCGTCCATTGCCGCCTCGGCGGCCGCGTCCGTGTAGATCGCCGACACCGGCTCGCCCCGCAGGTCGGCCGGGTCGTATCCCAGCTTCTCGTAGAACTGGTCGTTGGCTTCCTCGAGGAGCGGCCTGCCGTCCTCGATGCGGTACATGGCGAACATGACCGGCGCGCGCTCGAAGAGCCACCGGTACTGCTCTCTCTGTCGCTCGACGGCCTGTCGCATCCGGTACGCTTCGACGGCGTTTCGGATCCGCGCGGCGAGCAGTTCGTACTGGGCCTGCCCGGTGCCCTTCCGGAGGTAGTCGGTCACACCCCTCTCGAGTGCTTCGCTCGCGACGGTCTCGGGGCTGTTTGCGGTGTACAGAATAACGGGTAGGTCGGGCCGGTCCTCCCTGACGGAATCGAGCAGTTCGAGCCCGTCCGTGCCGGGCGTCTCGTAGTCGCTCACCACGCAGTCGACCCCGTCGGTGAGCCGTGGCCGTATCTCGCCGGCGCTCGCTGCCGTCCGGACCGCGAGCCGCTCGTCTTCTCGTTCGAGCGCCGCGGCGGTTACCTCTCGCAGGTCGTGGTCGTTTTCGACGAGGAGCACGTCAATTCGGTCGGTCATCGGCTCCCGGTGTCGACGCCCGTGATTTCGAACCGGACGCCGCCGTCACAGCTCTCGGTCACCCTCACCCCCCAGCCGTGAGAGTCGGCGATCTGACTCACGATCGCCAGCCCGAAGCCGGTGCCATCCGGTGACGTCGTGTAGCCCGCCTCGAACACCTCCTCACACTCTCCGGCCGGAATACCGGGGTCGTCGTTCTCGAGGTAGAATACGCTCCTGTCCTCGAGATCGCCTACCGTGACGGTGACACCCTCGCCGCCGTGTTCGACTGCGTTGCGAAGGAGGTTCCCGAGCAGTTGCCGAAGCTGATTCCGGTCGGCACTGATCGTCCGATCGCTCTCGACTGCCAGCGTCGCGTCCCCGGTCGGGACGTCACGCCAGCACGCCTCGACGAACTCCGCGAGGTCGATCGGCTCGGTGTCGGTCACGCGGGCGCCTTCGCGGGCCAGATCGAGGCGTGCGTTCCGCCACTCGAGTTCGCGTTCGCGTCGCCTGGCCTCGGTGATGTCGCGGGCCAGCCCCGTCAGCAACGTCACCGACCCGTCCTCGTCGGTGACCGGTCTGATCTGCGTCTCGACCCACTGTGCCGACACGTCGCCTGCAGTTCGGAACTCGACGCGTCGGGAGGCCCCGGATTCGGCTGCCCGCTGAACGGCCCTCTCGACGCGCGAGATGTCGTCAGGGTGGATCTTGTCGCGAAAGTCCGTCGCGGTCTCGATCGGCCCGTCCAGCACGGGACAGGGGCTGGGATAGGTGGTCATGCCGCCCGTCTCGGGGTCGCGTTCCCAGATCACGGCGTCCGTCTCCTCTAAGACGAACTCCATCAGCTCGCGGACCCGGTCGAGTTCCGCCTCCCGCTCGACGCGCTCTTCGACGTCGCGGACGTTCGCGACGAGATACTGGCGGTCGTCGTGGTCGACCGCCGCTGCCGATATCTCCACCTCGCGCCGGTCGCCCGACTTCGTCACGCAGGCGAACTCGTCCGTCCACCCGGCCCCCTCCTCCCGGACGCGATCGAGGAACGAGACGAACTCCTCGATGTGGTCGGGGTGGACGTCCGAGATGGCCACTGACGACCGCAGCTCCGCCGGGGAGTACCCGAGCAGCTCCTCGGCCCGCGAGTTCGCGTCCTCGATCCTGTCGTTTTCGGGATCGAGGAGGAAGATCGCGTCGTTGCTGTGCTCGAAGATCGCCCCGAACCTGTCCCGCTCGCGTTGGAGCCGCTGCTCGCGTTCCTTCCGGTCGGTGATGTCCTGCACGACGGCGAGGACGCGCTGGCGGCCGTCGATGGTTGTCGGCCTGAGCGTGACTTCGACCCAGACGGAGTCGCCGTCTTTCGTCCGGTCCTGCCACTCGAACGTCTGGGAGCCGTCCTCTATCGCCTGACGGATGAGACGGGTCGCGTTCTCCCGGGTGAACGGCGACCCCTCGGGGGACAGTTCACCCGGGTGTGTGCCTGCGAGTTCCTCCGGGACGTGCCCGAGGAAGCCGGCGAACGCCTGATTGGTGTCGGTGATGAGGCCCGTCTCCGGATCGTGGATCGTCAGCCCGACCGGCACCTTCTCGAAGAGTTCGCGGTAGTTCGTCTGTGCACGCTGTCTCCCGACGGCGTTCTCGATCTGCCGACAGAGGAGTTCGTACTGCTCGGTGCCGGTCCCCTTCTGGAGATAGTCGGTCACGCCCGCGGAGATCGCCTCGCTGGCGACCGCCTCGCTCCCCTTGCCGGTAAAGAGGATGAACGGCAACGCGGGGTACTCGTTCCGGACCCGTTCGAGGAACTCGACGCCGTCCATGCCCGGCATGTCGTAGTCCGAGACGATGCAGTCGACCTCGTCGATGTCGACCTCGAGGGCGCTGGGCGGGTCGGTTGCCATCCGTACCGTGAGGTTCTCGCGGTGACGCTGGAGGAACTCCGCGGTCAGCTCCACCAGCGCCGGGTCGTCGTCGACGTGCAATACTGTGATCGGGGCGCATGCGCCGTCGGGAAGCGAGTCGAGGGTCGCGCTCATGGGGTTGTTCTCGCCGGGACCACCCCGTCTGAGCCGCTTCTCGAACAGTTCGGTTCGGTCATCGTTCCCACACTGATGGTAGTTGCTCCATTAATCCCTACTGAGGGCCGGGTAAGGGCCCCGGCCCTGTCTGATTCAGCCTGACAGAGCTGGCTCGTGACTCGCGTATCTCTGCGGGAGGGCCGCGTAGGCGGTCGCGTTCCGAACCAGCTCCTCGGTCGTCGTGTACTCGTCCGTGCCGTGGGCCGTCTGGGTGCCAAAGCCGAATTCGACGGTCGGGACGCCGCTGTGACGGAGGACCTTGGCGTCGCCGCCACCCGTGGCGCTCCGGCGGAAGACGGGGTCGTCGACGACACACTCGACGGCGTCGACGGTCCGGCCCGGCGGGTTCTGCGTGTCGAACCCGACCAGCGTCTCGAGAAACGCCACGAGCTCCGACCGGTTTTCGGCCAGGTATTCCTCGACTGCGGCGGGAAGGGGTGTGGTGTTCATGCGTCCACACTCCGTCTCACCGCTGGCGCCCGACGCCCGCGTACTCGACGCCGGTCAGGTCGGCGATCTCCCGCTTCCAGGTCGTCAGATCCCGGCGGTCGAACCCCGAGAGGCTGTCGTGGCCACAGGCCCTGGCCATCACCGTCATCAGCGAGACCGTCGCCTCGAAGAAGTTCTGCAGGCCCTCTGCCGCGGACTCGATCACGAGCCGGTCTCTGAGGTCCTCGCGCTGGGTCGCGATCCCGACCGGGCAGTTGTTCGAGTCACACGCCCGCATCCCCAGGCAGCCGATCGCCTGCATCGCCGAGTTCGCGACGGCGACGCCGTCGGCGCCCAGCGCCATCGCCTTGATGAAATCCGATTCCGTCCGGAGCCCGCCCGTCGCGACGAGCGTCACGTCCGACCGGCCACGCGCGTCGAGATGCCGGCGGGCACGCGCGAGTGCCGCCATCGTCGGGACGGAGATGTTGTCCTTGAAGACATCGGGCGCCGCCCCCGTGCCGCCGCCCCGCCCGTCGAGGATGAGGTAGTCCGCGCCGGCCTCGAGCGCGAAGTCGATGTCGTCCTCGACGTGCTGGGCGGACAGTTTGAACCCGACCGGGATCCCGCCGCCGACCTCCCGGACGCGGTCGGCCATCTCGGCGAAGTCCTCGGGCGCCCGCAGGTCCGAGAACCGGGCGGGGCTCACCGCGTCCGTCCCCGGTTCGAGGTCGCGAACTTCGGCGATCCGGCCCTGGACCTTCTCGCCGGGAAGGTGGCCGCCGGTCCCGGTTTTCGCCCCCTGACCGGCCTTGAAGTGAAACGCCTGTACCTCCTCGACGAGGTCGATGTCCCAGCCGAACTTCCCGGTCGCGTACTCGTAGAAGTACCGCGAGTTGGCCTCCCGCTCCTCGGGCAACATTCCGCCCTCCCCCGAGCAGACGCCCGTGCCCGCCCGGTTGGCGCCCTCCGAGATGGCGACCTTGGCCTCCTCGCTGAGCGCGCCGAAGCTCATGTCGCTGACGAAGATGGGGATCTCCAGGTGTAGCGGGCTCTCGGCGTTCGGGCCGACGACAAGCTCCGTGCCGACGGGTGCGTCGTCGTCCAGTGGCGTGCGGGCCAGCTGGGCCGTCAGGATCTGGAGGTCCTCCCAGCCGGGGAGTTCGGTCCGGGGGACACCCATCGCCGAGACGCTCCCGTGCTCGCCGATACCCTCGGCTCCCTTCTGGGCGAGCGTCTGGATGTAGTGTGCGTGTGGCTCCGTTTCCGGGTCGGGTTCGCCGTAAAAGTCCGGGTTCGCGGCGCTGTCTGCCTCCTCGGGTTCCTCGTAGGGCTGTGGGTTGTCCGCTGCCCACTCTGTGACCTCGGCTGCGTCGACGAACACGGCGTCCTGTTCCTCGTCGACCCAGGTGGTAAACGTCGCCAGCTGCTCCGAGTTGTCGTACTCGCTGATGCCGGTGTCGACCCGGTAGTCCCACCCGTGGACGCCACAGATGAGATTCTGGCCGTCGACGTGCCCGTCGCCCAGGAGCACCCCGCGGTGGAGACACCGGCCGTACAGCACGGACACCGTCCCGTCGTACCGGACGACCACGAGGTCGACTCCCTCGACCCGTGCGTGTGTCGGCTCGCGGTCCCCCAGGTCGCTCCAGACTGCGACCTGTTCTGCCTCCCCCGTCTCCTTGCTCATCTCTCTGCCCCCGCGACGGTCTCTCTGGGGTCGATGCTGTCTGTGCGTTCGAAACGCCGTTCGTCGTCGAGTGCGGTCGTGGCTGTCATTGGTGTTGGGTCGTGGTGTGGTGTGGTGTGTTCCGTTCGGTTGGTCGCCGCTCAGACGGGGTCGGAGTCGGTGGGAATCTCGACGAGTGCGGGGCCGTCGTGGGCGATCGCCTCCGCGAGGGCGTCGTCGAGGTCGGCGGGGTCCTCGACGCGGGCCCCGTGGCCCCCGCAGTTCTCCGCGAACTCGGCGAAGTTCGGGTTGACGAGGCCGGTCTGCCAGACGTCCCACCCGCCCGTGCGCTGTTCCTTGCTGATCTTCCCGAGTTCGTCGTCGTTGAACAGGACGTGCGTGACGTCCATGTCGTACTTGACGGCGGTGGTAAACTCGCTCATGTACTGCCCGAACCCGCCGTCGCTGGAGACGGAGACGACGGGCCGCCCGGCAAACGGCGACTCGGCCTCCTGTGTCGCCGCCCACGCGCCCAGCGCCGCCGGGAACGCGAACCCGATCGAGCCCAGATAGCCGGACATGAGCACGGACTGGCCCTCGGATTCGAAGTACCGGCCGAAGGCGTAGGTGTTGTTCCCCACGTCGACGGGGAGGATGGCGTCGTCGGGGACGATCCGGCTCATCGCATCGAAGGCGGTGGCGTAGTTGACGCCCCGCTCGGGGGTCTGGGCCCGCCGGGTGGCCTTCTCCTCGCGCCAGATCTCCCACCGCTTTGCGAGTTCCCCGCGCTGACTCTCGGCGGCGAGGTCGCCGGCCGCCGGGAGCCGCTCGCGGAGTTCGTCGACGGTGACGCCGATCTCGCCCCACACGGGGACGTCGACGCTGTGGAACTTCCCCAGCGTCATCGCGTCGAAGTCGACGTGGATCGTCGGCTTGTACTCCGCGATCCCCGTGTGGTTCGAGAAGCTGGCGCCGAAGACGGCGAGCAGGTCGGATTCGTTCATGAAGTGGCTCGCGATCGGCGTCCCGCTGCGGCCCAGTACCCCGCCGGCCAGCGGGTGGGAGTCGGGGATCTGCCCCTTGGCCTTGAACGTCGTCAGGACCGGACACTCGAGGCGATCTGCGAGTTCGCGGATCCCGTCCATCTCGAAGCGGGCCCCGTGGCCGACGACGATCACCGGCCGCTCGGCCGTCTCCAGGAGGTCGACGGCGTCCCGGAGCGCGTCCTCGGGCGGGCTGATGTCGCGGTCGGTGATGCGGCCCTCGGGATCACCGGGCTCGACGCCCTCGGCCGACCGGGTCTGGATCTCGTCCGGGAAGATCAGGTGGGAGACGCCCCGTTCGAGGATGGCCGTCTTCGCGGCCCGCGTCGCGAGTTCGGCGTGCTGGCTGTCGGGGAGCATCGTCGCCTCGAATGCCGCCACGTCGCCGTAGGCCGCCTCCAGGTCGACCTCCTGGAAGTTGCCCGTTCCGAGCACCTGCGATTCGACCTGGCCCGTGAGCGCGATCGTCGGGGACCGGTCGACGTTTGCGTCCCACAGCCCGGTGAGCATGTTCGTCGCGCCGGGCCCGGCGATCGAGAAGCAGGCCGCCGGGCGGCCGGTGAGCTTCCCGTAGGCGGAGGCGGCGAACGCGCCGGCGCCCTCGTGGCGGACGCCGTAGTACGAGAGGCTCCCCCGGTCGGCTTCCCGCCGGAGCGCGTCGGCGAGGCCGAGATTCGAGTGGCCGACGATCCCCCACACCTGCCGGACGCCCCAGTTGACAAGCGTCTCCGCGACGACGTCGGAGACCGTCCGCTCGTGAGCCGCCTCCTCGGGGAACCCCACGTAGATGCCGTCCTCGCGTTCCTCGACCGGGAACGTCCGGACGCAGTCGTCGTGTGGCCCTGGCGTCTCGCCGGTCAGGGGATCGAAGTCCCAGCCGTGCCAGGGACACCGGAGCAGGCCGGTCTCGATCGACCCCTCGCCAAGCGGGCCACCCTGGTGGGGACAGCTGTTGTCGAGAGCGGCGTACTCGCCGTCGTAGTGGGTGACTGCGACGGTGGTGTCACCACAGCTCACCGCCTCGACCCGCCCCTCGGGCAGTTCGCCATGCGAGAGGGCTCTGTACCAGGTCGTGCCCTCGCCAGAGGGCGAGTCCGAACTCATGCCTTCCAGGTCGCGAAGACGGAAATAAACCACTACGGGGATGTTCGACTGCCCTTCGCATCCACACAACGCTTATTATTCGTCGCGGCCCGGCGCGTCTCGACATCGAGCGCGACCGACGGGATTATCTTCGAACTCTGCCAAGCAGCCCCGTGTCGGACACCAGACTGACCGGCGCCCGTGACCTCACCGGGGGGTCGGCGTGGCGGGTCACAACCATCGCGGCCGGCTGGCTGTTGCTCCTGTTCGTCGGTGCGTATCTGATCACCCCTGCCAGCATCCTCACACTGGTCATGGACGACCTCGCCATCACCGAGGCCACGGCCGCCGCACTCGTCTCGATGCCACAGGTCGCCGCGACAGTGATCGGTCTCCCCGTCGGGATCTACATCGACCGGGTCGAGACCCGTGCGGTCGTCCCGGCGGCGGCGGCCGTCCTCCTCGTCGGCAGTATCGGCGACTGGTTCGCCGCAAGCGCGGGAGCAGTCTCGCTGCTGATCGCCTCGCGATTACTCGCGGGCGTCGGGATGTTCGTTCTGTGGGTGGTCAGCATCAACGTCGCCTCGACCGTGTTTCCACCGACCCGGCGGGCGACGGCAACGTCGGTGATCATCTCGGGATATCCGGCGGGGTACGCTCTCGGCCAGCTCAGTGCGCCACGCATCGCAGACGTCGTCGGCTGGCCGGGCGTCTTTCCCGTCTTTGGCGGCGCAGTGTTGCTGACGTCGATCGCGCTCTACGTCGCCGTCGGTCGGGTTTCGCGGTTCCGGACGTTGACGGAGCCGATCTCGCTCGCCGGCTTCGAGCGAGTGGTGCGAAACCGCGACGTGTGGATGGTCCTCGTCGTCACGGTCCTCGGCTACTCACTTTACATGGTGTTCAACTCGTGGATGCCGACCTATATCACCCGCCGATTCGGCGTCTCGCTGGCAGACAGCGGTGCCTTCGCCGCACTGTTTCCCGCGGTCGGGATCCTGGCTCGGCCGACGGGCGGATGGCTCTCCGACAGGGTGCTGGCCCAGCGGCGACGGCCCGTCTTCGCGGCCTCATTCGCCGGCACGACCGTGCTGGCGGTCGCCATGTTCTACAGCACGACGATCGCGGTGCTGGTCGGGATGCTCGTCCTCACGGGGGTTTTCATCCAGCTCCAGATCGGGCTGATGTACCAGTCCATCCAGGAGTTCGTCGACCCCAGCGCCGCCGGGACGGCCGTCTCACTCGCGAGCGTGGCCGGGTGGCTGGGGTCGTTCGTCGCGCCTGTCGTGGCCGGAGAACTGGTCGCGACCGCCGGAAGCTACGCCGTGCTGTTTGGCTTCGCAGTCGGCCTCGGAGTGACGGGAACACTCACCGTCTGGCAGATGGCCGAGTCCGGCCTGTCGGCGGCGTCGGGCTGAATTCACTCCCCGTAGGTGTGGAAGTCGACGGCCTGTTCGAGCAGTTCGTCGGGGATGCCGGGAACTTCCTCCGAGCGGACCGGGCCCTGTTCGGCCAGCGTCTCGGGGTCCCGGGGGAAATCTCGCAGCTGGAAGTGGACGTCGATGCCGGCCTTGGCCCCCTGGCCCAGCGCGACCGGGAGCTGGTTGTGCCCCGGCGTACAGTCGCCGACGGCGTAGACGCCATCGACCGAGGTTCGGCCGTGGTCGTCGACGTCGATGGTGCCGTCGTCGTTGATCTCGCAGCCGAGTTCCCGCGCGAGGCCGTTGTTGTACTCGGCGCCGTACATCGCGAACCCGCCCTTGTACTCCCGGACACTCCCGTCCTCGAACTCCAGGGCCTTCAGCCAGCCGTCCTCGCCGTTCTGGACGCCCGACACGTCCTCGGGGACCACGTCGATGGGGTGGCCCGCGAGCATCTCGGCCGTCTCCTCGCTCCACTCGGGCTCTGACCCGCGGGTGAGGAGGTCGACCTCGTCGGTGAAGTTCAGCATGAGCGCCGCGACGTGGGCGGCACTCTCCGCGTGTCCCATCACGTACACCGGCTCGTCGACGAACATGTGGGCGTCGCAGTGCAGGCAGTAGTGGAGCCCGCGGCCGGTGCGGGGCAGCGGCGGGTCCGGGCGGACGTCGTTGAACCCGGTCGCCAGCACGACCCGGTCCGCCGTGTACGTGGCGCCGTTGCCCGAGAGGTGGACGCCCTCTGACTCGCCCCGGGAACAGGAGGTGACCATGTCGCGGTGGATGTCACAGCCGTACCCTTCGAGCTGGTCCTGGCCGATGCCGAGGAGTTCCGGGCCGCTCGTCTCCTCGGTGACGCCCAGCAGGTTGTGAACTTCCTGCATCATCGCCGCCCGGCCGCCGCCACGGTTGACGACGGCCGTCTTGTGGCCGAGTCGGGTGCTGTACAGCGCCGCCGTCATCCCGGCCGGGCCGCCCCCGACCACGACGACTTCGTACTCGTAGCTGTCTGATTCCTCACTCATGATTGGGGGCGAGACGCCCATCCAGCAAATAACTGTCCCCGAAAGGCACTAGCCGTACGAATTCACACCAGGTCGTCGAACGGCCCCGCCTTCGCGGCTTCGAGGCGCTCGAACTGCCCGGTCGAGAGGTCGACGGTCGCCGACCGGAGGTTCTCCTCAAGCTGTTCGACGGTTCGCGCGCCGACGATTGGCGCGGTCACGTCGGGGTGTGCAAGGTGGTAGGCCAGCGACACCTGGGCCGGCGAGGCGCCGACGTCCGCTGCCGCCTCGCGGACGACATCCAGCGCGTCGAAGTTCTCCGGCGACAGGTACCGATCCCGCCACCGCTCCGAGTCCGAGGCCGTCGACTCGGCCGGGGGGTCGGCGTCGCGCTCGTACTTGCCCGTCAGGAAGCCCTGAGCGAGGGGGCTCCACGGGACGACCCCCAGACCGTCCTCGCGACAGAACTCCAGGTACCCGCCCTCGATCTCGCGGTTGACGACGCTGTATCGCGGCTGTGTCACGGTGAAGGGTTCCCAGCCGTAGCGGTCGGCGATGTCGTTTGCCCGCGCGATCTTCCAGGCGTTCGGGCGCAGCGTCGACGCGCCCAGGTAGTTGACTTTCCCGTCCTCGATTAGCCCGTTCAGAGTTCGCATCAGCTCCCGCGCGGGCGTGTCGTCGTCCCACCGGTGGATGTACAGCACATCGAGGTAGTCCGTCGCCAGCCGGTCGAGCGTGCGGTCGATCTGGCGGCGGATGTGCTTGCGGTTGAGCCCGCGCCCGTTGGGGTCCTCTCGCGTCGGGAAGTAGACCTTCGAGGCGACGACGAAGTCCTCGCGGTCCCGGCCGGCCAGCCAGTCGCCGATCCAGGACTCGCTTTTCCCCTCGCCGTAGACGTCGGCGGTGTCGACGAAGCACCCCCCGGCGTCGGCGTAGACGTCGAGCAACTCGAGTGCTGTCTCGCGGTCGGTCTCGAGGTTGCCCGCCGGCGTCTCGCGGCCAAATCGCCACGTCCCGAAGGCGATCTCGCTGACCGAAAGCCCTGTACGCCCGAGAGAAACTGTGTCCAGGTCCATCGTCTCGGGTCAGGAGCCGCCGCGCAAAGAAGTTTCCCGCATCCGCCGGCGCCGGCGAGTGGGGCGCGACCCCGGACGACACCCGCCAGCCCGCTCACTGGAACAGCGCGCGTGCGTCGTCGAGCGCCGCAACCAGCCGGTCGATCTCGTCTCTGGTGTTGTAGATGTAAAACGAGGCCCGCGTCGTGGCGGTCACGCCGAGTTTGTCGTGAAGCGGCTGTGTGCAGTGGTGGCCGGCACGCACTGCGACGGCGTAGTCGTTCAGAATCTCCGAGAGGTCGTGTGCGTGGACGCCCTCGACGTCGAAGGCCACGAGGCCGCCCCGTTCCTCGCCGGCGGGCGGCCCGAAGGTCTCGATGTCGTCGAACTCGCCGAGCCGTTCCAGCGTGTACTGAGCGAGGTTGTTCTCGTGACGGCGGATCTTCTCCATCCCGATGTCGTCCAGATACTCGACGGCCTCCGCCAGCGCGATCCCCTGGCCGATGACCGGTGTCCCGGCCTCGTACTTCCAGGGGAGGTCGTTCCAGGTTGCGTCCTCGTACGTAACTCGCTTTATCATCTCGCCGCCGTAGAGGAACGGCTCCATCTCCTCCAGGAGATCCTGCCTGCCGTAGAGGCCGCCGATGCCGGTCGGCCCGCACATCTTGTGGCCCGAGAAGGCGAAGAAGTCCGCGTCCATCTCCTCGACGTCGATCGGCCTGTTGGGGACGGACTGGGCCCCGTCGACGAAGATGTACGCGCCGTGGTCGTGGGCGAGTTCGGCCAGCGCACCCACGGGGTTTATCGTCCCGAGCGTGTTCGAGACGTGGACGACCGACACCAGCTGGGTGTCGTCGGTGATCAGCTCCTTGGCGTGGTCCATGTCGAGGTGGCCCTCCTCGTCGGCGCGGATGTACTTCACGTCGGCCCCGGTGCGCTTGCCGATCTGTTGCCAGGTGACCAGCGAGGAGTGGTGTTCCATCTCCGTCGTGACGATCTCGTCGCCCGGGCCCAGCTCGTTCAGCCCGTAGGCGTAGGCGACGAGGTTCTCCGACTCCGTGGTGTTCTTGGTGAAGATCATCTCCTCGCGGCCGCTCGCGCCGATGAAGTCGGCGACGCGGTCGTGGGCCTCCTCGTAGGCGACCGAGGCCTCCTGGCTGAGCTGGTGGAGCCCGCGGTGGACGTTGGCGTTCGTCGTCCGGTAGTAGTCGGCGATGGTCTCGACGACCGGCTCGGGCGTCTGGGAGGTCGCCGCGTTGTCGAGGTAGGCGACCTGGGACCCGTCGAACTCCCGCTGGAGGATCGGGAAGTCGGCCCGGATCGCTTCGACATCGAGGATGTCGGGTTCGGTGGTTGCCATTGTGTACACGTCGCACTCGACGGACAACATTATTTCGGTTCGCCTAAACTCAGGTTCGTGGAGACGAAAACAGTCTGGAGCAATTTCTTCGGAAGCAACCGACGACAGTGTTTTGTTGGTTGGCTCACAATGTACACACATGAGTTCCGGGTCAGGAGACAAGCGTCGGGTTCAGTTTCGCGCTCCCCGTGACCTCGTCGAGCGGACAGACGTACTGGCGACTGTACTGGACACCGACAGGACGGACGTCATTATTTCTGCTGTACGGGAGTATTTGCGAGACGCCGCTCACGACGAACTCAAACAGGAGATCGCGGAGGCTTACTACAGTGACGACATCTCCTTCGAGCAGCTGAAAAACCTCGTCGGTCACGAGGAAGCCGCCAACTTCCACGTTCTCAAGACACAGCTGAGCGACGAGTTCCTCAACGACGCCGAGAGAGAGTTCGCCGACTCGTAGATGAAGGTCGTTGCGGACACTTCGGCACTCGTCAGTCTGGGAACGGTGGCCGACAGAGCCCGGAATCCACTCGATTATCTACTCGACGAGCATACTGTTGCCGCCCCGAAACGAGTGTTCGACGAGCTAGAGGAAACGGCAAACTACGAGGACTCATCCGGGAACGGTGCGCGTCGCGTGCTCGAACGACGTGAGATGTTTGCACTCTGTTCGGTCGAACTGGACGGGACGTTTCCGCTAGATGAGGGGGAGAACGCGGCTATTACGCTGGCAAACGACGTCGAGGCCACCCAATTTCTCTGTGACGAGTTCAACCAGCTTGCACTCGTCCACGCTTCGTTGACGACGGCTCGGTTGATCACGACACCGACGTTGCTCGTGTTGCTCACGAGGCGGTCAGTCTTCTCCGGCACGGACGCGGAGAGTGTTCTCGTGGACATTAGTGAGGCCCGGAGCTGGTCGGGGAACGCGTACGTCGAGAGAGCCCGAACGACACTCTCAAAACAGTGAATTCGGGGAAACTGGTCCAGACACTGAAGACGCCGCTAGAGCCACAGGAGCTGTGCGTGCCGGGTGCCCTCGAGTTCGAGGACGTTCTCCTCCTCGACGAAGCCGTGTTCGATCGCCAGCCCGACCGAGCGGGCGCCGACGATGTTCGCGACCGCACACCGGCCGAGACTCTCGACGACGGTCTGTTCGTCGGCCTCGTCGCCGTCGTAGAAGCCGGGGTCGACGGTCAGGGTGGCCTCGCCGTTCTCGAAGGTCTCGCCGAGTACGTCCGCGTCACAGACGGAGACGAGCAGCCCCTCGTCGGTCTCCCGCTCGTTGAGCAGCAGTGCCGGCATTCCGGGTGTCACCTCGGGATCACTCGACCAGCTTCTCCTCCTGTTGCTCGCGGAGCTGTTCGGCCTCCTCGGCAACCTCCTCGGCGCGTTCGTCTTCGCCGAGCTGTTCCAGGGCGACCGCCTTCTCCTCGAGCAGTTCCGCGTTCCGGAAGCCCAGCCGGAGCGCGTTGTCGAAGCAGTTCAGGGCGTCCTCGGCGAGGCCACGCTCGCTCAGGAAAAAGCCCCGGTTGTACCAGGCCTGGCCGAAGCGGGGATCGATCTCGACTGCGCGCTCGGCGTGCTCCAGTGCCTCTTCGGTCCGACCGAACTCCCAGAGGGCGTAGGCGAGATTCGTCTCGGCTGTCGCGGCGTGTTCGGACTCGTCGTCGATCGACAGGGCCTCCCTGTACGCGCCGATGGCGGCGTCGTACTCCTCGAGTTCGGCGTGTGCGACGCCCTTGTTGACCCGCGCCTCCTGTTCGATCCGGTCGTCCTCCGCGTAGCTGGCGGCGCGCTCGAAGGCCTCGGCGGCCTGCTCGTGGCGGTTGATCCGCACGTAGTCCAGGCCGACGTCGACGAGTTTCCCGGCGTCGACGGCGTCGGCGGGGAACTGCTCCCGGTCGATCAGATCTGTCACGACGCGGGAGTCCACGGGATCGACCTGATCGGGGTCGACCTCCAGTTCGGGGGGATCGATGTCGAACGCGTCGTAGGGGTCGTCGAACCCCTGCCCCTCCGAGAACGAGTGGTCCTCTGGGTCGTCGGTCATACCACGTCTTGCCGTCACAGAAGGTTAAGGGCTGCGTCAGCGCCCGAGGGTTCAAATGCTATCGTGGCCTATCCTCGTCCACGGATGGCGAAGACAGACGATCCCCCACCGGAGTACCAAACAATCCACCTCGTCGAGAACCCGAGCGGACGGTGGACGGCCAGAGACGAGGCGACCGGCGTCGCCAGCCAGGGCGAAACGCGCCAGAGGGCCCTGGAAAATCTGGACGAAGCTGTCGCACTTTACTGGGACGAGATCGGTCACGAACCCACCGACGAGGAACTCCGCGATATGGGCGTCGATCCCGAGGTTGCGCGCTCGCAGGGCGAGGAGTTGCCGGACGTTCTCAAGTAGATGGTCACGCGGGACTTCTCCGGAAAGGACATTTACACGGTTCTGGTCAACGTCGGGAACTTCCAGCACGTCAGAACGAGTGGGAGCCACGTCATCCTCGAGTGGACGCCCCCTCCGGAGCACGACACCGAACCACGCCGAGTCACGATTCCACTGCACGACCGCATCGACCTCGGAACGTTACAGAGCATCGCCGATCAGGCTGGCGCAAACGACTTCCCCGCCTTCTGTGAGTGGATCGACCGACACCGCTGATCGCTCGTACGAGCACGCTGCAATCACGACATCAGTGGAATCAACAACACCCCCATCAGCGTCGCCCGGCGCGCGCCGAATCGAGCAGGAATGAGGCCGACGGCGGCGCTCACAGCGAAGACCCCGAGACCCAGCGGGCCGGCCAGGGCGACCACGAGCACACAGAGAAAGGCCAGCACCGAGAGCGACAGCCGCGTGTTGTCGACGGCCCCGACCGCGGCCAGGTAGCGGTCGCCCACGACGAGGACGAGAACGAACGCCACTGCGGCCGCGACGGCGACGCTCGCGAGGAGGACTGGGAGGTCGAGGGGCACGCCCGCCTCGTCGAGTGCGACCAGCACGCCCGTCCGGGGCGTGCCGAGGGCGACGAGTGCAAAGAGAGCGAAAACCGTATTCGCCGTGTTGACGCCGCTCGTCGCCACGACGAACGCACGTGGGCCGCGGGAGGGGAGCACGACCAGCGCGCCCGTGGCCGCGATCGCACTCGAAATCCCGGGCAGGTATCCCACAATGGCGCCCGCGCCGGTCCCGACGAGCGCGACGGCGGCGACGAACCGCCGCGAGGTCGTCACGGCCGCGTCGGCCTGTGGCGGGACGCCCGCGCCGCCGATGGCTTCGACGAGCACCGGCGCGCCGAACAGCCCCGCGAAAAGCGGCGCGAGCATGTCCCCACTGGGAAAGATACCCCCCGCTGGGAGATCGAGTGTCGCCAGCCCGAGCACGCCACTGGCCGCGAGCGCGAGCGTTGCCCCCAGTCGCCCCCGGGCGGAGCGTTCCGTCCCCACGAGCGCGAGCGCGACCGCCCCGAGTACGAGCGGGAGGTTGGCCCGGATCGCCGGGTACGCCCGTTCCATCGCGGCCGTCACCGGAAGCGCCAGCGGGACGGCGAAGGCAACCGCGAGTGCGCTCCCGAGCGCCGACAGCCTGAGCGCCTCCCGCCCGCGGCCCTGGAGGACGAGCCGGTGGCCCGGGAGGGCGGTCGCGGCCATCGCCGGGTCGGGGACGCCGAGTGCAAGCGCCGGGATAACGTCCAGAAACGTGTGGACGACGCCCGCCGCGAGCATAGCTGCGCCGACGTACTGGGGCGGCCCCGGCAACAGCCCCGCGACCGACGCGAGGGCGAGCGCGAAGTTGTTTGCGTGCAGCCCGGGCGTCAGCCCGCTCGCAGCCCCAAGGGCGATGCCGCCGCCGACGAAGCACAGCGCCGCCGCTGTACCCCCGGGTTCGACCAGCACTTCGACCCCTCCGGCGCTCACCGCGCAGGGGTGACCCCCGCATCGTACTTGAACCTCGGGACCGGAACTCGCAATCTATTTCCCCGGTCCGGGCACGGTTCAGTACATGTTCGTTCTGGTCAACCTGAAGGCGTATCCCTGCGACCCCGTGGCGGTCGCACAGGCAGCACGCGAGGTGGCGGCGGAGTCCGGCGTCCGGGTGGGCGTTGCACCCCAGGCCGCACACCTCGACCGCGTCGCGTCGACGGGCGCCGAGACGTGGGCCCAGCACGTCAGCCCCGTCGAACACGGCAGCCACACCGGGAGCACGCTCGCGGAGGTCGCCTCAGAGGCAGGTGCGGCGGGGACGCTCCTGAACCACTCCGAGCGCCGCCTGAAACTCGCCGACATCGATGCGGGGCTCGGTGCAGCCGGGCGGGCCGACCTCTCGACGGTCGTCTGTGCGAACAACCCGGACCAGATAGCCGCTGTGGCGGCGCTGGGCCCCGACGCCGTCGCCGTCGAACCGCCGGACCTCATCGGAACCGGGACGCCGGTCAGCCAGGCCGACCCCGACATCGTCCGCGACGCGGTCGACGCCGCAGAGCACGTCGACCCCAGCGTGGACGTCTACTGCGGGGCCGGCATCTCGACCGGCGAGGACGTCGTTGCCGCCCACGACCTCGGCGCCGACGGCGTTCTCCTCGCAAGCGGCGTCGCCAAGGCCGACGACCCGACTGCTGCCCTGGCGTCGCTGGTCGATCAGCTGTAGGTCACTCGGCTCCGACGTCGAGTGCGTTCTCCTCGACTTCCCGGGCGTACGCTTCGATCTCTGCCGCGGAGTGGTCGCCGTCGACGGTCTCCTTGAGGAACTCCCGGAGCCGGTAGTCGTAGTGACCGCGCCCGACGTGTTCGATGAGCCCGTACTGCCGCAGCCGTCTGTTGTGTGCGTAGGCCTCCGTCCGGTCCCCGTCGCCGCCGGCTGCGAAGTGGGCGTTCAGCGGCGTGTCGGGTCCGAACTCGCGGTAGAATGCCAGCATCTTGCGTGTCTTCGTCTCGAAGCCCCCGACGTCAGCTTTCAGTTCCCGAACGGCGATTGGTTCCCCGCCCTCGATTATCGCTGGCTCCTCGACCTCCTCGCCGAGCATGCCGTACTCGCTCTCGTCGCCGTCGGCCTCGACGATGTCGTCGCCGTCTACTGGCGACGAGGCTTGGACAGCCTCCGGCTCTGGGGCGGGTTCTGACTGTGAGGTATCCCCCGACTCCGAGACAGCCGCCTCTGTCTTCGACTCCGAGGATAGTGGCGTCTCCGAGACTTCGTTGAGCCGGCCGAGGATGTCGGCGGCGCTGAACTCGTGGTCGGACTCGTCACCGTCGGGGGGATCCTCCGCCTCCGCGTCGTCGTCACTGTTCACGTCGGCCTCTCCCGCCGGTATGGCTCGTCGAGAGCCGGGGAGTTCCGGCGTTGTGATTGCAGGCTGCTCGCGCATCCGCTCGCGCTCGGTCCGGCCCGGCGCAGCCCCCTCGACGTGGCCGACCAGCGCGTCCACGAACTGGCTCGCCATCCGCTGCATGTCGCGGGCGTCCTGTAGCTCCCGCTCCAGTTCGGCGATGCGGGAGTTCTTGCGGTCCAGCTCCTCTCTGAGTTCGGCGATCCGGCTCTCTCGCTCCTGTTTCTCCTCGCTTATCTCCTCGAGTTCGGAGACGAGATCGTCGCTGACTGACTTCAGATCCGGCCGCTCGAAGTCCTCCAGGCCCGGCGTCGCGCCGGCGTCGAAGGTCCGCTTGCGCTGGAACTGCACCCGCCGGACCGACTCCGACCAGTCCGTCATCAGGAAGGCCTCGCCGGCGTCTAAGTCCTCGACGGCCGAGGCGTACTTCCCGTCCAGCACCCGGCGGACGACCTTGGTGTCGTTGTCCCAGGTCAGGCGGTGCCAGACCAGCCAGTCACACTGGGTGATGAAGTCCTTCTTGACGTCTGCGGGCCGCTGGCTGATCCCGACGATCCCCAGCCCGTGTTTCCGCCCGCGCTTGCCGATCTTGATCAGCATCTTCCCACATTCCCCGACCGACCCGTTCTCGGGGATGTACTCGTGGACCTCCTCGACGAGCATCAGGAAGGGCTGTTTCTGCTTTTTCGCCTTCGCGAAGAGGTGCCGCGAGACGGCCGTCAGCACCGACTCGGCCTCCCCCTCGTCGAGAAAGCTCGACATGTCGAGGATGATCGGGACGTTCTTCTCCAGGGCGAGGGTGGCCATCTTCTCGGCGTGGTCGGTCGTGATCTGGATGTCACACTCCTCGTCGGCGCCGGCGTGGAGGATCTCGTATTCCTCTTTCAGGCCGTAGTACTCGCCGTCGATGTCGACGATCAACAGGCCGAAGCCGCTGTCGAGTAACTTTTCGGCGACGACGCTCGCGGAGTTCGAGTTGTGGACGAAAACACCGTTGGCGAGGAAGTTGTCGTTGAGTTCCACGTCGAGGTCGTAGACCCGCCGCGTCTCGTCTACCCGATCGATGGAGACGACGCGTTTCCACTGGATGTCGGATTCGCCAAAGGCCTTCGCCCGCCCTCCGATGTCGAGATCCTCGACCAGTTCGTTGTACGTCTCCCGTCCTGCCTTCTGCTTGCGCGTGAGGTTGTGTATCGACGCGCCGTCGACCCGCCTGTCGCTGTCCCGTTCCGTCCAGCCGGCCTCCCGCGCGGCGGCGTTCAACACCGGACCGAAGTTCGGGACCATGTCCTTGGAATTGTAGGCCTCCCCCTCTGCGAGCCGATCACGGAGGGCCGCGAGTCGGGTCGCCTTCGCTTCGACGCTCGACTCGACTACGTCCGCGAACCGGTCTACAGCGAACGAATCGACAGTGAGCCGCTGGTACCGGCGTCGTTCGCCGCCGTAGAGGGTGAACTTCTCCCTGACGGTCGTGGAGACGCCGAACTGCCGGAGCAACTCCCGGAGCCCCTCTATCAGCGGCTCCGACTTCGACATCGCCGTGACGTTGGCCTCCCCGACAGTGCCGTCGCCGTCGAAATACCCGGACAGGAGTCCGGCACGAAACTCGGCGGGCGCGTCGAAGGCCCACCCCGGAACGCGTTTTTCCGCTGCGCCGGTCCCGAACTCCGATTCGAGAAACCGTGCGTACGGCCGGAACCCCTTGTTACACGTCCGCTCGTAGACGTTGTAGCCCCGGGAGTCCAGAAAGCCGTGTACCCCTTCGTCGACGTTCGAGATCTGTACCGTTTTCTTGTCATCGAACGAGCCCTCGGCGAGGTACAGCCCGATTTCTTTCCCGGTTTCGAAATCCAGCACAAGCGTCCGGTTTTCGACTCGCTGGCCGCTCCTGATGACGTCCCCGTCGACGACGACGTTGTTCGTCACACCGGCGTACTCGGCGAGGTCGATCTCGGCTACCGTTTCCGCGCTGGGCAGCTCCCGGGCGAGCGGCATCCACGTCCCTTCTTCGAGTTCGTCACCGCGCACCGGGACGATCTCGAGCCCGTCGGCGGTGAGAAAGCTGTGGTCTTCGGTCCCCACGAGCTCCGTCCCGTCTTCGAGTGTGACACGGAGCAGGCAGTCGTCCGTGTGCTCGATCGTCGCCTGCACCTCGCGGAACTCCTGTTCGTAGGTGTGTTTGTTCAGCGAAAGGACCTCCTCGCCCTTCTCGACGTCTTCGATGGGCTTCCGTCCGGAGGCGGTGTACACCGGCGTCCCCTCGAGGATGCTCTTTCCCGACCCCGATTTCCCGGTCACGAACCCGCGACCGGTCAGCAGTTCGACGACGGGAAGCGACACGTCGGTCCCGGGGTCGCCGGAGCCGCCGGGACCGTCGCTGAGCTCGGCGACCGTGATGTGTTCTGTTTCGGCCATGCGCCCGTGGGGTACGGTCCCCGCCCGCGACACATAACTTTCCGTCAGACGCGCGACAGACGGGGCTGATGCCGGATCGTACCGCTCGATACGTGTCACGGAGCCCCGGCAGGGTTCCTACGTGGCCGCGCCTCTTTTTATGCGTTCGCGGAGAACAGAGTCCCATGACAGGCCACCCCTGGGAGACGCTCGCGAGCGACGTCGCCTACACCTGTGAGGGATTCGACATCGTAAACGAGACGGTACGCCTCCCCGGCGGGGATCGGACCGAGTTCGACTACCTCTCGGAGGGGCCAAGCGTTGTCGTCCTGCCCTTTACCGAGGACGGCCAGATGGTGGTCGTCGACGAGTGGCGACAGGCGGTCCGGCGTCTCAACCGCGGATTCCCGGCGGGGAGCGTCGAGCCCGAGGAGGACACCGGCGCGGCAGCACGGCGCGAACTCCGCGAGGAGACCGGCTACGAGGCCGGAACCCTCAGCCACATGACGACCGTCGAGCCGGCAAACGGTTTCTCCGATGCCCTCTTTCACTACTACATCGCACGGGGGTGTACGGACACCGCCGACCAGAGCCTCGACGACGACGAGACGATCAGCGTCGACACGACGACCCTCGACGAGCTGGTGATCGCCGCCCGGGACAGGGAACTCCAGGACGGCCGCACCGCCTTCGGCGTCGTCTACTACGCGCTGTTCGAGGGCAGCGCCGGCCTGCCGTCCTGGTGATTTACTCGGCGAGGGGCAGGTCCACGACGAAGATGGTACCCTCGGGGTCGTTGTCCTCGACATGCACATCCCCGCCGTAGCGATCCAGCAGCGTATCGACGAGATAGAGGCCGAGCCCCGTCCCATCGCTGCCGAGGCCGATCTCGCCTTGCTCGAAGATTTCGTCCCTGTGTTCGTCGGGGATGCCGGGGCCGTTGTCGGCGACGCGAACCTGCACGGCGCCGTCGACTCTCGTCGCCGAGACGGTGACCTCGGGGACCTCCTTGTCGTTGTGCTGGACGGCGTTGGTGAGCAGGTTCCGGAACACCGACTCCAGCATGTCGTCGGCGAGGACGTCGACGTTCGGAACTGTCCCGCGAATTCTGACGAGCGCGTGTTCGTGATTCGACCGGACATCGTCGACTTCGTTTGCCAGCACGGATCGAAGCCGGATCGGATGACAGTCGACGTCGGTCTGGAGCATCACCTCCGTCACGTCGCGTGCGGTCATGGTGATGTCGACTGCGTCGCGGGCCGCATCGAGGACCTTCTCGATGTACTCCTCGCCGTCTTCCCCGACGTAGGCCTGTAACGTCTCCGAGTACGCCAGCACGATCTGGAGGTTGTTGCGGATGTCGTGGCGCACCATCTGGTTGAGGACTTCGAGGTTGTCCCGCTGGGTCTCGAGGTCCTGTTCGTACTCCTTGCGCTCGGTGATGTCGCGAACGACGCAGACGATAGAGCCGTCCTCGAGCCCCGTCAGCGACAGCTCCTGGGGAAACGACGTGCCGTCGGCCCGGGTCCCCGTTGCTTCCCCTCGCCACTCGCCGCCGTCGACTAGTTCCGGCAACACCTCTGTCTCGATGCGCTCGGTTTCCTCGTCGCCGTAGAGCATCCGCCACGAGTTGCCGACGAACGCCGCCGGACTGTCGTAGCCGTAGATCTCGGCGTGGGCGTCGTTGACGTAGATGTACTCGCCGTTCTCGTCGAGGACCGCCATGCCGTCTATCGACGCATCCATCGCCTCGGCCCGTTCGAGGGCCGACTGTGCGCGCTTGCGCTCGCTGATGTCGACGTACAGGGCGTGCGTCCCGACGACCTCGCCGTCGTCGTCCCGGCGGGGCGTCGCCTGGAGCAGCGTGACCAGCCGCTCGCCGTCGGCCGTGACGAACTCGCGTTCCTGTGGGGCGAACTCGCCGTCGAGTGCCCGCTCGTAGCCGCCCTGGTCGAGCAGCCGCTGGGTGGACTCGCCGGCGTACAGCTCCGCGAGCGGGCGGTCGCACAGCTCCGCGGGCGAGTAGCCCAGCTTGGCGGCGAACCGCCGGTTGCAGTCCTCGACGATCGGTTCGCCGCTCTCCTCGCGCGTAAAGGCCATCATCACCGGTGCGTCCTCGAACAGTTCCCGGTACTGGGATTCGTACTGCTCCTGGACCTGGACGCGGTAGTGGGCGTGTGCGACGGCCTGAGCGAGGTCCGAGAGCACCGCCCGCTCGTCGGCGTCGAACGCGTTCGGCCGGTCCGCGTAGACGTTCAACACGCCGTACAGGGTCCACTCGTACTCGATCGGAACCGCAGCACTCGAGCGATACCCCCGTTCGAGCGCCTCTTCACGCCACGGCTCGTACTCCGCTTCCTCTGCGATGGCTCTGCTCACCTGAATTGACCGGGTTCTGATCGCTCTCCCGGTCGGCCCCTGGCCGGTGGCACTCTCGTCGGCCGTGACTTCGACCGCCTCGAGATAGTCCCCGTTCCGGCCCGCCGACGCCCGTGGCCTCACCCGGTCGCCATCGACGGTCCCGATCCACGCGAACACGTACGGCTCGGCCTCGACGAGTCGCTCGCAGACCCCCGCGTCGATTTCCTCGCGCGTTCGCGCCCCGATGAGGTCGGACTGGATCTCACGGACCAGGCCTGCGATCCGCTCGTACTGGCTGGCCCGGCGCTGTTCGGTCGCGGCGACGATCTGTCGTGCGAGCACCTCGAAGTCCTCCGGTGTCTCGGGCGTCTGGCCGTACTCCGTGACGTCCTCCGAGATTGCCTCCGAGGCCACCGCCTCCGATCCCCGATCCGTATACAGAATGAAGGGCAGGTCGGGCCACCGGTCCCGGATCTGCGAGAGTAATTCGAGCCCATCCGTGTCTGGCATCTGGTAGCTCGAGACGATGCCATTGACCGGTTCGGACTCCAGATGTTCGATTGCTGCCGCCGCCGTCGCGACCGGCGTCACGTCGATCCGATCGGCTGCACCTTCGAGGCGGTCCGACGCCGCCTCCCGGAGATCAGATTCGTCGTCGACGTACAGCACGTGAATCTGATTGTTCATTACGTAATTGTCCCGACATACATTAATGAACGTTCTGGTGTCGCAGTTCCGGGTTCACGCGTTCTTGGCCGGATATTTCATCGGGCCATCCCGGGTCCGGATCTCACCACGTCAGCCCTTCATACTCCATCCCCTCGCGCGGCGTGACGATCCGCCGCCCGTCCACGACGACCTGGCGGGCCATGGCGTCGAATTCCTCGTCGAGTGTGGCGAACTCCTCCCAGTCCGTGACGACGACCGCGCCGACTGCGCGGTTAAGTGCCGCTGCCGGGCTGTCGGCGTACTCGATGTCGGGAAAGCGCTCGCGCATCGCCCCGGCGGCGACGGGATCGTAGGCGACCACCGCCGCGCCGCGCTCGCACAACCCCTCGATGACCGGGATCGCCCGCGAGTTCCGGATGTCGTCGGTCCCGGGCTTGAACGAGAGGCCGAGGACGGCGACGCGACGACCCGCGACGTCGACGTGGTCGTCCAGCAACGCGAGGAGCCGGTCGGGCTGGCGGTCGTTGACCGCGACGGCGGCATCGAGCATCTGCGGCTCGTAGCCGGCCTCGCGTGCTGCTGCCCGGATCGCGTCGACGTCTTTCGGAAAACAACTGCCCCCAAAGCCGACCCCACTCCGGAGGAAGCGCTCGCCGATGCGGTCGTCGAGGCCGATGGCCTCTGCGACCTCGTAGGCGTCGACACCGTACTCCTTGCAGATGTTCCCGATGTCGTTGATGAGGCTGACCTTCGCCGCGAGGAAGGCGTTGTTGGCGTACTTGACCATCTCGGCCTCGCGCCGGCCCGTCTCGACGACAGGGACGTCCCACTCCAGGACGATGGGTTCGTACAGATCCGCGAGCCGGTTGAGTGCGCGGTCGTCGCCGTCTGTCCCGAGGACGATCTTGTCGGGGCTCATGAAGTCGTCGACGGCAGAGCCCTCGCGCAGGAACTCGGGGTTGACGGCGACGCCGAAGTCCTCGCCATCGACCTTCCCCGCGGCGTCTTCGATGATGGGCGCGAGGACGTCCTCGGTAGTGCCCGGAACGACGGTGCTCTTGACGACGACGAGGTGGTAGCCGTCCTTTTTCGCCAGTACCTCGCCGACGGACTCGGCGCCGGCTTTCATCGCCGAGAGGTCGATGCTGCCGTCGTCGGTGCTCGGCGTCGGCAACGCGAGCATCGTGAGGTCGGTGTCGGCGATGGCGCTGTAGTCGGTCGTCGCGCGCAACCGGCCGCCGCCGTAGGCGGCGACGAGTGGCTCCAGTCCGGGTTCGTGGATCGGCGCCGCGCCGTCGTTGATTGCCGCCACGACCGACTCGTCGATGTCGACGTTGACCACGTCGTGACCCAGGTCCGCAAAGCAGGCCGCGACCGTCGTCCCCACGTAGCCACTCCCGACGATGCTGACGTCCATCGGGCCGGGCTAACCCGGCAAGTGGCTTGAACATTTGGGTCCCGCCGCGTGTGCCTTTCGCTGCTGACGACCCCTTCGCAGTGCCACTCCGAGCGTTTTTAACCTCGGCTGGATGAGTACACAATAATGAAAGCTGTCGTACTCGCTGCTGGCGAGGGGACGCGGCTGCGCCCGCTCACCGAGGACAAGCCCAAGGGGATGGTCGACGTCGACGGCGAGCCGATCCTCACGCACTGTTTCGACCAACTCGTCGACCTCGGCGCCGACGAACTGCTCGTCGTTGTGGGGTACATGAAGGAGACGATCATCGAACACTACGGCGACGAGTACGAGGGGATCCCGATCACCTACGCCCACCAGCGCGAACAGACCGGGCTGGCCCATGCCCTGCTGACCGTCGAGGAGCACATCGACGACGACTTCATGCTGATGCTGGGTGATAACATCTTCCGGGCGAACCTCCAGGACGTCGTCAACCGCCAGCAGGAGGAACGCGCCGACGCGGCCTTCCTCGTTGAGGAGGTGCCCTGGGAGGAGGCCTCCCGCTACGGCGTCTGTGACACCAACAAGTACGGCGAGATCGTCGAAGTCGTCGAGAAGCCCGACGATCCACCCTCGAATCTCGTGATGACGGGCTTCTATACGTTCACGCCAGCGATCTTCCACGCCTGTCACCTCGTCCAGCCCAGCGACCGCGGCGAGTACGAGATCAGCGATGCCGTCGACCTGCTCATCCATTCCGGGCGGACTATCGACGCCCTCCGGATGGACGGCTGGCGCGTCGACGTCGGCTACCCCGAAGACCGCGAGAAGGCCGAACGGCTCTTGGAAGGTAACGATACTGACACGGGTACGGACACTAAGGACGCCGAGACCGACGCGACAGCAGAGACCTCGTGACGCGAATACGGGACCTTTTTTTTATTGAAGCACGGGAGTGGGGATAATGAAAATCCTTGTCACGGGCGGCGCGGGCTTTATCGGCGGCCACCTCGCCGAGCAGTTCGTCGCTGACGGCCACGACGTGGTCGTACTCGACAACTTCGATCCCTTCTACGACGTCCGGATCAAGGACCACACCGTCGAGGTCTGCCGAGAGCGTGCCGACTCGGGGGAGGGATCGTACCGCCTCGTCAAGGGCGACGTCCGGGACGCCGAGACAGTCGACGACCTCGTCGCGGACGCCGACTACGTCTACCACCAGGCCGCGCAGGCCGGCGTGCGACCCAGCGTCGAGGATCCCCGGAAGTACGACGCGGTCAACGTCGACGGGACGCTGAACGTGCTGGACGCAGCCCGCAACTCGGGCGTCGAACGGGTCGTCGTCGCCTCCTCGTCGTCGGTCTATGGCAAACCAGAGTCCCTGCCCTACGACGAGTCCCATCCCACGACGCCGGTCAGCCCCTACGGCGCCTCGAAGCTCGCCGCCGAACGGTACGCCTGTGCCTACAGCGAGGTGTACGACCTGCCGGTCGTCGCGTTGCGGTATTTCACGGTTTACGGCCCGCGGATGCGCCCGAATATGGCAATCTCGAACTTTGTCTCCCGGTGTCTGAACGGCGACTCGCCAATCGTCTACGGCGACGGGACCCAGACCCGGGATTTCACCTACATCGACGACGTCGTCGGGGCGAACGTGCGGTTGTTGTCGGAGGACGCGGCAGACGGCGAGGCGGTCAACATCGGGAGTACGGACAACATCGAGATACTGACCCTCGCCGAGGAGATCCGCGACCAGCTCGCACCCGACCTCGAGATCGAGTTCGCCGACCGCCACGATGCCGACGCCGAACACACCCACGCCGACACGTCCAGGGCTGCGGAGTTGCTGGGTTACGAGCCGACCTACACGATCCGGGAGGGCGTCGCAGCGTTCGTCGAGTGGTACCGCGCGAACCGGGAGTGGTACGAGCCGCTGGTGCGGTCGTCCTGAACTGCCGGGTTCCGTTGTGAGTGTCGATTTCACTCTGGCTCGTACGGATTCGTGGCTGTGTCGAGCCGGTAGACATCTTCGGCAGCGTCGAAATCGTCGTCGAACGCGTACAGGTAGGCCAGTCCCTCGGTTTGCATATACGCGACGATACACGCGTCGACAAACGAGAGCGGCTCGTGTTGTCTGAACAGCGCTTTCCCTGTCGCCAGGGCGTCCGTCGTCGACTCCCTGGAGGATCGGAAGCGCCTCACCGTATGCGATGTCTTGTCGGTAGGCTGCTACAAAGAGAACGGTCGTATCGACGAGTGCGCGTGGCATTCATCTGGGACTGACGCCCCAAGCGTCGTGTTCGGCGGTGACGTCGGTCGTCTCCTCGCCATCGTAACCCTCAAACTCAGCGAACGTCCCTGTTCGCTGCTGGATGACACTGACGCGAACGCTCCCATTATCTTCGATCTGCCAGCGTAAATGATACCTTGCTTTCGGCATCGACGCGATCGCTGCTCATATCCCAAGCAACGGCTTTCCACGTAAAGAGTGTAGTGTACTACAACACTACTCTACCCGCTCTTCGGTAGTTCACGTCAGCGAGATATGGGTGAAACAGAAGGAACCGTCATGCTGACGGTGATACTAACGGCTATAAGCCCGTGAGCGATTTCGACCCCCCGCGGGGTCGACTCTGCTCACGAAGGTATAGCCGTCAGTATGAATAGAGGGTGGGGTGGGTGGTGGTTCCAGACCGTGGATCGTGGCCAGTACCACAGGCTGTCAGGCTGTTTGCCTGACGGGTAGTGCTGACAGCCTCCGGATGATAAAATGTACTGCCAAACATGATCGGGGGGCGCAGGTGAACTATACCGGTCGACGTAAGCCCTGATACTTTCAGCCGGGAACGTCCGGCTGAGACGTATCAAAAGTTACGTCGACCGGTATAACGAGTCGACAGCGTGTGTGGCGCCACAGCCACCCTGTCTCCCCTAATTGATAGCAGACACTGGTCCTGCTACGTGAGAGGAAATCGTTTTCAGAAGTTGAAATCACACGGATAGTTTTAATTTAATGCGGAGTAGAAACATTGTACAACAGCGGGGTTCGGGGATCGCCACCGCCGCCATGCGTCTGGAGGTGGGCTTTCTGAACCGCCGGCTGTCACAAACTCATGAAACTGAAACACCTCACAGCAGACGATTCGGCGGTCAGTCCAGTGATCGGCGTGATCCTGATGGTCGCAATTACCGTGATTTTGGCGGCCGTCATCGCCACGTTCGTCCTCGGACTGGGCGACCAAGTCAGCGATACCGCACCGCAGGCGAGTTTCGACGTGGACTACGACTCGGGCAATAACAACCTCACAGTAACGCACACTGGCGGTGCGTCGATCCCCGCGAACCAATTGAATATCTCAAACGGAACGAGCTCGTATGCCTGGGATAGCTCACAGTTGGAAGAAGCCGGCACCAGCGACGACGTGACTGCTGGTGAATCGGCCGTGGTCGGTGCAACCGACAGCTCGACAGTGCGCGTGATTTGGACGAACCAGGAAGGGACCAGCTCCGCAACACTCCGTGAGTGGGTCGGTCCGAACGCATAGCTACCACTCGCGGCTGTGAATTCTTCTCGTATGGGCTCTCTCTGCTCGGATCTAACCGGCGAAGATGCGCTTATCGCGGCGTTCGTCACCACATACGACCCGCGGAGCAAGTCGTCGCCACAGACACTCCGTGAGCGATACCAACGGGTCAGCTCCCATACGGCCGACCATCCCGACAAGGGATCGACAGCTGTGGCATCGGCGCTCGGCCTCCCACGCAGTCAAATCCGGCCATGGGTCGACAGCGATTCCCGACCCGACTGTGTGCACGGTATCGAGACACTGACTGAGCGAGGGTAGCTGCCTGAAACCTGGGACGCACCCGAAGCCCGCGGGCTCAATGCCCTCGTCGCAACGGCGTTCACGACGGGATCGATCAATCGGCAATTCGTCCCCCGGTGGGTTGTTGACGACACGGCCAGCCGTACGATGGTGACGCGTGCAATGGACTTCCTGGCGATCAGGCCACACCAGGTCGCAACCGATCCGGCTGAAATAGAGCCGGCAGCTGACCGATCAGTCCTCGGGAGAGTACCGACGCTGATTCGCCGCGAGTTTGCCCAACCGTACTGTCGCGCCCGCGGATACGAACGAACGAATCCGCGGACTGTCGCCATCCGTGAAGACCGGTCGGCCGACTTCCGTCACGATGTCGCCGGACTGTGCCGGTCACTTCTCAGCGAGGCGGGCACGGTCTCGACGACCGATTATCAGATCCGTCTGTCCGGTGAGGCTGTCGACACGCTGTTTGTCACGCCCGACTACGCGAGATGATTGCGCTACGATATCATATTTGATAATATTTGTTTATAAATAGTGGTGGGTGGATGCCGGCTGAGTGTCGACACAACAATACTGCGGAATATCGGGTGCCTGAGCGGCCAAAAGCCGTATTTTATCCACAGTAACTGGGCTTTTTCAGGCTCGGAAAAAGCCCGATTCTCGAAAAATCAATTTTGTAAATGATAATCGGTCACAAGGTATTTTATGGGGAAACATCTGAATACGCACCTGCAATGCAACTCAAACAACTGTTCGCGGACGACGGTGCGGTCAGTCCGGTCATCGGCGTGATCCTGATGGTCGCGATTACGGTGATCCTGGCCGCCGTCATCGCGTCGTTCGTCCTGGGGCTTGGGGATAGTACAACCGTCTCCCCGCAGGCATCGCTCGACGCCGACTACACCGCCGACGAATCGAACCTGACGATCACCCACAATAGCGGCGACTCGGTCGTCGCCAGTGAAGTGTACCTGCGCGGGAGTGGGTTCAATAACTCCGGTTCTACCTGGCAGAACTATAGTTCGGGGGAGTCGTTCAGTGGCGATAACGGCTGGAACGCGACGATCTCCGGCGAAGTCGAGAATAAGGATGCTATCACGGCCGGGGATCAGCTGACGGTCCGCGCCGCCGACGACTACGAGCTCCGCGTCGTCTGGGAAGCCACCGAGGGCGACACCTCAGATACGCTGATTCAGGACGACGGCCCGCAGGCCTGATACTAACGGCTATATACCGGTCGACGTAAGCCCTGATACTTCTCAGCCGGGAACATCCGGCTGAGGAGTATCAAAAGTTAC
>JAZKRS010000034.1:0-30462 GCA_036626435.1 Haloarculaceae archaeon
GCGCGCCGGCCGTCGTCGAGATTCCACAGGACGTCCAGGAAGGCACTGCGCCCGACGAACCGTACCGCCCGGGAGAGCGCAAAGAGAGCCGCACGCGACCGGACCTCGACCGGCTGACGGAGGCAGTCGCCGTCCTCGACGGCGCCGACCGACCGGCAATTCTCGCTGGCGGCGGCGCGATGCGAGCGGATGCGGGCGAGGGGCTTGCGAGGCTGGCAGAGCGCCTCGGCGCACCGATCGCGACCACCTACTTCGGGAGGGGGATTCTGCCCGACTCCCACCCGCTCGTCTCGGGCATCGGAGGGACGTTCATGACGCCGGCCAGCGACGCCCTGCTTCCAGAGGCCGACACCCTCCTCGCCGTCGGCACGCAGCTCTCGGGCAAGATCACCCGCTACGGCGACCTGTACGCCGACGCCGCCATCGTCCAGATCGACGTCGACCCGGAAGCCATCGGGCGACACGAACCCGCCGACGTCGCGCTCCTCGGGGACGCCCGCGTGACCGTCGGCGCCCTCGCAGAACGGGTCACGCCCAGGCCCGACCGCGCCGAGTCCGTCGTGGAGACGATCCGGGACGCCCCGGAGCCGTGGGCCGACGGATTCGAGTCCCACCCCGCCCTCATCGATCCGCGGGAGTTCACCCTGGCGCTGTCAGAGCGGACCCCAGACGACGCCCTCGTCGCCGTCGACTCGGGGAACAACACGGGCTTCCCGGCGGTGTTCCACGAGGTCGGCGAGGGCGGCCGGATGCTCGTCAACGGGAACTTCGGGTCGATGGGCTACGCGCTCCCGGCCGCACTCGGTGCGAGCGTCGCCGATTCCGACCGGCCCGTCGTCTGTTACATCGGCGACGGCGCCCTGTTGCAGGTGATCCAGGAGATCGAGACCGGCGTTCGCCTGGACCTGCCGGTCGTCGTCGCCCTCTTCAACGACAGCAGCTACGGCATCATCCGCCACCGGCAAAAGCGCGAGTTCGGCCGAGAGACCGCGAGCACCTACGACAGCCCCGAATTCGCCGACATCGCAGAGGGCTTTGGCGCCCGTGCCGTCACCGTTCGGTCCGTCGAGGATCTTGACGCCGTCGACGAGTACCTGGCCGGCGATCCCTCGACCCCGCTCGTGCTCGACGCCCGGACGATACCGGAGGTCACTCGTCCCGGGTTCCCACCATACTGACGGTCGAAAATCCTGGCGGATTTTCGCCCGACAGTATGTGAGCGAGTGGAGGGTGTGTCCGGGCCGCTCGTCACCGGACTGTCGTCCGGTTCCTCGCGGCCCTCTGTTCCACCGTCTCGATCCTGGCTCGCGGCTCGGTTCCCGACCGAAGCGCCACAGCATAATATATACTATATACTATATGTAGATAGAACGATTAAAAGTATTTTATTTGGTGGAGTCTGAGAAAGGGGATTCTAAATCGGCTCTGGTTCAGTTTTAGCTTTATAAGTATATAAAAAATATAGTGTATAGAAAAAGTACAGGTATACGTCTTCGATCAGTCGTCAGTCGCCCGCTCGGACGTTTCGCCCCGTTCGGCTTCGCGTTCGATGGCGATGTCCATCTCGACGCCCTCGACCTCCCAGGACCTGCGGTGGCCGCCCTCGACGGCACCGAACTCCCCGGCACGGACCTCCTCGGCGACGAGGTCTCGGTGCTCGTCCACGAGGCCGGCCACGCGGTCGTCGTCGATCGAGAGGTCCAGCCGGATCTCCTCCTCGATGTCCAGTTCGAGGTCCTTTCGCATCTCCTGGACGCGCCGGATGACCTCGCGGGCGTAGCCCTCGCTCTCGATGTCCTCGGTCAGCGAGGTGTCGACGTAGACGACGCCGGCGCTGTCCAGGACCTCGAACTCCGTCCCGGAGACGCCCTCCGGCGTTTCGGTGACGAACTCGACCATCTCCTCGGTGAGATCGACGTCCAGCCCCGTCGCCTCTGCGACGGCGTCTTCGAGCGTGTCGAGGTCGGGGTCGGTCACGCGGGCGTCGTTGAGCGCCCCCATGATCCGGCCGGCATCTTCGCCGAACTCGGGTCCGAGCACCGACATGTCGGCCTCGGCGGAGTAGCGCAACTCGCCCCAGCCGCCCTCGTCGGGGCCGACGACCTCGACCGCCCGCGCGTTCAGCCGGTCGGCCACGAGATCGCGGTGTCGCTCGACTGCGGCGGCGACCCGGTCGTCTGGGACGTCGACAACGACCTCCGGGACGGGCCAGCGGAGCTTGCGTTCTGCCTGCTGGCGGGCGTTCGAGCCCGCCTCCTCGACGGCGCGGACGACCGCGATGTCCTCCTCCAGTTGCGGGTCGCGCCACGCGTCGTCGGGTTCTGGCCAGTCGCACATGTGGACCGTCGGGTGACCGTCCCCGCCGGTGAGCGTCCCGTAGATCTCCTCGCTGACGAACGGGGCGTAGGGCGCGAGCAACGCGACCACGTCGGTCAGCAGGTGATAGAAGGTGGCGTAGGCGGCCTCCTTCGAGGCGCTGTCTTCCTCCTCCCACATCCGCTCGCGGACGACCTGGATGTAGAAGCGGGAGACGTCCTCGACGACGAACTCAAGCAGCGCCTCCAGCGCGCGGTCCTGCCGGAAGTCCGCCCAGCCCTCGGCCATCTCGGCCTCGACGGCCTGGAGCCGCGAGAGGATCCACTCGTCGACGGTTTCGAGGTTGGCGTCAGCGACGCTCACCGCGTCGGTGTCCCCATCTCGCGGTTCTCCCGGGACTGCGCCGGGCTCGAAGCCGTCCAGGCGCATGTACGGCAGCGGGAACCGGAAGACGTTCCAGAGGATGTTCAGGTCCCGCTGCATGTTCTCGGTCTCGTCCCAGGAAAAGCGCATGTCGTCGCCCTGGGGTGACACCGAGAGCAGGAACAAACGCATCGGGTCGGTCCCGTACTCCTCGATGACCTCCTGGGGGTCGACGAGGATGCCCTTGGACTTGGACATCGCCCGCCCGTCGGGCATCAGGGCGTGCCCGTGCATCAGCACCTCCTCGTAGGGAATCTCGCCCAGCGCCGCCGAGCCCATGCCGAGTTGCGACCAGAACCACCCGCGGGTCTGGTCGTGGGCCTCCATGATGAGGTCGGCGGGCCACAGCTCCTCGAAGGCCTCCGCCTCGGAGGGATAGGAGAGCGTCCCCCACGAGGCGACCGAGGAGTCCAGCCACACGTCGAAGACGTCGGGGACGCGCGTGTACGTGGTGCCGTTTTCCGTGATCGTGAGGTCGTCGACGGTGGGCTTGTGCAGATCCACACCCCCGGGGTCGATCTCCTGGTCGACGCGCTCGGCCAGTTCCTCGCGCGTGCCGATGACGATCATCTCCTCGGGGTCGGGGTCATCGACGTCCTCCGCGGCTTCGCCGCTCCGGTTCGAGGCTGACGCCTCGCTATCAGGCGTCCAGATCGGGATCGGGATGCCCCAGTAGCGCTGGCGGGAGACGTTCCAGTCCGGCGAGTCCTCGACGAAGTTCGAAAAGCGCTCGTCCCGGGCCTCGGGGGGGTGCCACTCGCTGTCCTCGATGTTCGAGAGCAGTTCCTCGCGGATGTCAGAGACCGTGATGAACCACTGGTCGGTGACGATCCGGACGATGTCCGTGTCACACCGCCAGCAGTGCCCCTCGTTGATGGTGTGGCCCTCCTCGCTCGCCAGCAGCAGGTCCTTCTCCTCGAGGTCCGCGATCACGTGGTCGTCGGCCTCCCGGACCTCGTAGCCCTCGTACTCCCCGCCTTCCGCGGTGAACACCCCGTCGCTGCCGACCGGACAGAACACGTCCAGACCGAGCTCCTGACCCCGCTCGAAGTCCTCCTCGCCGTGACCGGGCGCGGAGTGGACCAGCCCCGTCCGGTCGGCCTCCACGTAGTCGGCGGTGTAGACCTCACCCGCCCCCTCGAAGTCCGGGTAGTCGGGGACCTCCTCCTGGAGTGGGTGTTCGTACTCCCAGCCGACCATCTCCGCGCCCGACAGTTCGTCCACGACCGTCCACTCGTCGTACCCGGCCCACTCGGCGACGTCCTCGGCAACCGCCTCGGCGACGTAGATGCGCTCGGTGTCTCGCGGCTCGTCGCCGCTCGACCCGACCGAGGTGCTCCGCGCCTCGCGCTCGCCTTCGAGAGCAACGTACGTGAGGTCCTCGTCGACGGCGACGAACGTGTTGGCGACGATGGTCCAGGGCGTCGTGGTCCAGATGACGAGATACTCGTCGATGCTCGCGGCTTCGCCGCTCGCGTTCGAGGCGCTTCGCGCCTCGCTGAGCGGAAAGCGGACGTAGATGGAGGGGGCGGCGATCTCCTCGCGTTCGACCTCGTTGTTGGCGATGGCCGTCTCACACCGGGGACACTGGTTGATCGCGCGCTGGCCTCTCTCGACGAGGCCGCGCTCGTGGGCCCGCTCGAACCCCCACCAGGCGGCCTCCATGTACTCGGGCCGGACCGTCTTGTAGGGGTCGTCCCAGTCCATCCAGACGCCGAAGGACTTGAAGTCCGCCTGGAGCCCCTCGAGTTGCTCGTCGGCGAAGGCCTTGCACTCCTCGATGAACCTGTCCTCGCCGTACTCGAGGATGTCCTTCTTCGACTCGAAGCCCAGCTGTTCCTCGACGCGGGTTTCGATGGGCAGGCCGTGCATGTCGTAGCCGGGCCGGTCGTAGACGTCGTAGCCCTGCATCCGGTGGTAGCGGATGTAGGCGTCCTTCAGCGTCTTGTTCCAGGTCGTCCCCATGTGGGCGGACCCGGAGGTGTAGGGGGGGCCGTCGACGAAGTAGAACTGTTCTTGGCCCTCCCGGTGTTCGACCGTCTGCTCGTAGGCATCGACCGCGTCCCAGTACTCGAAGACGCGGTCCTCGACGCCGTGGGGGTCGTACTGGTTGTCGACCGCCTCGAAGCGCGCCGGATCGCCGGCCGCCTCGTCCTGGCTGCTCATACTCGTCCCATTCGCTGCCGGCGTTAAAGGACAATCGGTTGTGCACAGCGGCTATACGAATCGAGCCCCAACTACCCCTATGTCACAGCAACAGGCCACGTTCGCAGGCGGCTGTTTCTGGTGTATCGAGGCGGCCTTCGAGCGCGTCCGTGGCGTCCAGTCGGTCGTTTCGGGTTACGCCGGCGGCCACGTCGACGATCCGGGCTACCGCGAGGTCTGTGCCGGGACGACCGGCCACGCCGAGGCAGTCCAGGTCACCTACGACCCCGAGACGGTCGGCTACGAAGACCTCCTCGAGGTCCTTTTCACGATTCACAATCCGACGACGGAAGACCGCGAGGGACCCGACGTCGGGTCGCAGTACCGCTCGGCGGTCTTCTATCACGACGAGGACCAGCGCGTGGCCGTCGAGGAGTACATCGACCACCTGGAGGAGGCCGGCGAGTACGCGGGGATCGTGACCGAGGTCTCCCGCCTCGATTCCTTCTACGAGGCCGAGGAAAAACACCAGGACTACTTCGAGAGGAACCCCAACCAGCCCTACTGTCAGATGCAGATCCCGCCGAAACTCGAGAAGATGCAGGAGAAACACCCCGACAAAGTGGAGTGACCGCTCACCGATCCCACAGGGACTCAGATCAGCCCGAACGAATCGTCTAGCCAGTCAGAGAAGCCCCGTCTTCTGGAGCTTCATCAGATCCTCGGTGTCGAGTGTCTCGCCTTCCTTGAACTTCTGGTAGATCTCCTCCGCTTCCTCGCGGGCGGCCTCCTCCTTCTGTTCGCGCTCCTTGCGCTCCTTTTCTTCTTCCTTCTTGTCGAGTTCGCGCAGGCGCTTCTGGACGCGGACGAAGTCCTCGTGGTGGCGGTCGGCGGCCTCCTGGGCCTCGACGAACTTCTCGTGCATCTCGTCGGCCTCGTCGCGGATCTCGTCGGCCTCGCGGTAGGCCTCGATCATCTGGTTGTGGTGTTTCTGGGCCTCGTCGGCGAGTTCAGTCACCTTCTGGTGGTGTTTCGAGGCCTCCGCGCGCACCTCCTCGGCTTCCTCCTTGAGGTCGTCGAGCCTGTCGTTGTGTTCGAGCTTCTCCTTTTTGTCCTGGAGCTTCTCGCGCTTGTTCTCGATCTTCTCGATGAGTTCGCGCTCCTCGTCAGCGCCGAGGACCTCCGTCTGCTGTTTGAACTCCAGGTCTTCGATCTCCTCTTCGAGCTCCTCGATGGATTTGCCCTCGTCGAGCTTGAGGTCGTTTTTGAGCTGCTCGACCTCGTCGAACAGCTCGTTCGCCTTCGCGTTGAGCTCATTTCGTTTCTCCTTGTGTTCCTGGACTCTCTCGTTGAGCTCGTCGCGCTTCTCGCGGTGCTCCTGGGCCTCGTCGACCTTCTCGCGAGTCTTCGCGTTGAGCTCGTCGCGCTCTGAGGCGCGTTCGCTCGCCATCTGGTTCAGGTCGTTCCGTCGGTCCCGGAGCTTGCCGGCGAGCTTGATGAGCTCGCCTTTCGATTTGTTTTCCAGGTCGTCCTCTGTGAGTTCTACGTTCTTTGATGTCTCTATCGAATCTGCCATGATTGTACCTCGATGCCATATCCGCTGCGCCGCTCGGCAGTCACCTCTCTCGTGGCTCGCTCACGCCGATAACAAGGATTCCCTCTCATGGGCGGTAGCACGATACTGCCGGAACGCCGCAGCGTTCTGGTACCCGTACCTACTTCCGACGGCTGTTTAAACATTCCGGTCCGGAATACCCCTGTTTCCGTGTACCACACGGCCTGGAACGGCCGTTCACGATTCCTGGCCGTCGTCCTCGTGATCGTGTGGCTTGCCCTCCCAGCCGGGGTCGCACTCGACGACAGTGATACTAACGGCTATAAGCCCGTGAGCGATGTCGACCCCCCGCGGGGTCGACTATGCTCACGAAGTTATAGCCGTCAGTATGAGTCCGAGCTGTTCACAGCCCAGCGGCTCCCGGAGGAAGTGCATCGCGTCGGCGATCGGATCGATCTCGTCGTATCGGACCTTGCTGTAGCCCATCGACCGGTATTCGTCCGAATTCGCAAAAAGCTCTTCGACGGGAGCGTACAGCGCCCGTTTGACCTTCCGAAAACGATTTTTCAACGGCCGGAGACAGTTCAGTATGCAAAGACGAGTCCCCGGCGCGATCGTGCTCGTAGTAACCCTCCTGCTCGCTGGCTGTACCGGCTTCGGCGGGGGCGGGACCCCCGTCCCGGAGACGTCCCCGACTGCGACCCCGGAGACGTCGGACACCCCCGAAACGACACCGACTCCCACCGCGACGGACGGCGAGGCCTGTGAGCAGCCGACACCGCGCCCGGTGCCGGATATGCGTCTCATCAACCGCCTCGACGACCCGCGCTCGCTGACCGTGACGGCTGCGCCCCGGGACGGCGGACCCGCCGTCTACAACGAGACGGTGACGCTCGGCCCCGACGAGGACGGCGATCGCTACGAGGTGGTTCCGGAGGCGGGGGAGTATCGGATCAGGGCCTCGCTGCCGGACAACACGTCGGCGTCGACGGTGATGGAGATGGAACCGGGCGACCGGTACAGCATCACGACCGTGATCGTCCAGGAGGATCGTATTCTGATCGAACGGCTCGGAATCCATCCGGAGCCGACCCCGACGCCCTGCCCCTCGTAGCGGGTGTCTCGGGACGGCCGACTACTCGACCCGGAAGACGGGTTCGGTGAGATCCTCGCTCTTGCACTCGGGACAGCGGCTCGGCCGGTTGGCGGGGTCGTCGAACCCGTCGAAGCCACAGGACCGGCACTCGGGTGGTGCGACAAGCAACTGTTCGCCGGTCCCCTCCAGCGTCCGTGCGACGTGTCGGACGTGATCGAGCGCGTCGCTCGCCGTGACGTCGAACTCCCGTGCGAGCCCGGCGGCGGTCAGCGGCTCCTCGCGCAGTCGGTCGGCCATCCGCTCTCGTGTGGTCCGGCTCGCCTCGCGCATACCGGAGATTACCGAGCAACGCACATATGCTTTGTCGGGTATGGAAAGGGATTTACCAGTCCGTTTGGACCATCAGGGTATGAAAGCTATCGTCCTCGCGGGCGGGTACGCGACGCGCCTCTGGCCAGTCACGCGTCACCGCCCGAAGATGCTCCTGCCGGTGGGTGAGACCACCGTCATCGACCGCATTCTCGACGCGCTCGAGGCCGACGAGCGGATCGAGGACGTCTACGTCAGCACCAACGAGCGCTTCGCGGACGACTTCCGCGCCCACGTCGCCGACACCCCCTTCGAGAAGCCACAGCTCAGCGTCGAGGAGACGATCGGCGAGGACGAGAAGTTCGGCGTCGTCGGCGCGCTCGCCCAGCTGGTCGACCGGGAGGGGCTCGCCGGCGAGGACCTGCTCGTCGTCGCGGGGGACAACCTCATCAGCTTCGACATCTCCGAGTTCCTTGATTTCTTCGAGAACCACGCCGCGCCGACGCTCGCCGCCTACGACGTCGGCTCCCGCAAGAAGGCCAGATCGTACGGGCTGGTCGACCTGGAGGACGACCGCGTCGTCGACTTCCAGGAGAAGCCCGACGACCCGCCAAGCACGCTGGTCTCGATTGCCTGCTATGCGTTCCCCGCGGACGCGGTCCGCTTCGAGGAGTATCTCGAGGGCGGCAACAGCCCCGACGAGCCCGGCTGGTTCATCCAGTGGCTGGTCGAGCGCCGCGACGTCCACGCCTTTAGCTTCGAGGGCGCGTGGTTCGACATCGGCACGCCCACGAGCTACCTCGATGCCGTGGCGTGGGAGCTAGACGGTGACGCGGTCGTCGCCGACTCCGCGATCGTCGAGAACACCGACCTCGGCGCGAACACCCACGTCATGGCCGACGCTACGGTTCGCGACGCGGATCTCGACCGCTCGCTCGTCTTCCCCGGCGCAACCGTCGAGGACTGCACCCTCCGGGACTCCATCGTCGACTCCGAGGCGACCGTCCACGATCTCGATCTCAATGGCGCGCTCATCGGCGCACACACGCAGATCAATAACGGACCGTAGCGGGGCTGTGCTCCCGCCGGTCGCTCGCGGGTGCTACTCCTGGCGGCGCACCTCGTGTCGCCCGAACCACGACCACTTTTTCCGCTCGGGGTCGCGGGGCGACCCGCTCGCGCAAAAACGTGGGGAAAAAGCCGCTCGCTCCCGCCGGTCGCTCGCGGGTACTACTCCTGGCGGCGCACCTCGTGTCGCCCGAACCCGTACCGAAGCCGGTTGGCCAGCCGCCGCGAGAACCGCCCCGGCCCGTCACCAGTCGACCGGGACCCGAACCGCTCGACGAGAGCCCCGTAGATGAGCGGCACCGGAGTCTCCTGTTCCAGCGCCTCCTGGACCGTCCAGGTTCCGGTCGAGCCGCCGGCGACGTGGTCCGCGACGTCTCCCAGGTCCCCGCCCTCCTCCCGAAACGCCTCCTCGCAGAGCTCCAGCAGCCACGAGCGGATGACAGCGCCGTTGGTCCAGGTCCGCGCGACCGCCTCCAGGTCGAGGTCGTACCGGCCCTCGAAGAGGAGTTCGAACCCCTCGCCGTAGGCCTGCATCAGGGCGTACTCGACGCCGTTGTGGACCATCTTCACGTAGTGCCCCGACCCGGACGGTCCCATCCGCTCGTGACCCTCCGGGCCCGTCGCGACGGCGTCGAAGGCCGGTTCGAGCGCCTCGTAGGCCCACGCCGGCCCGCCGACCATCAGCGAGAAGCCGAGTTCCGCGCCAGCGGGGCCACCCGAGGTGCCACAGTCGAGATAGGCCGCCTCGATTCCCTCGGCGCGCCGGACCGAGTCCTCGAAGTGTGAGTTGCCGCCGTCGACGACGATGTCCTCGTCGGTGAGGCTCCCCCCCAGCTCGTCGAGGGCGGCGTCGACCGGGTCGCCGGCGGGGACCATCAGCCAGATCCGCTTCTCCGAGCCGAGCCGATCCGCCAGGTCCGGGATCGACTCCGCGGGCTCGGCGCCGGCGTCGGCCGCGTCCGCGACCGCGCTCGCGTCGACGTCGTAGGCGACTATCCCGTGGCCACCCGCGAGGAGCCGGTCGACGACGATCTGTCCCATCCGCCCGAGGCCGATGACGCCCAGCTTCATACCGGCCGCTCGCGGGGCGTGCAGGTAGGGGTTGTGGTCTCCGTCCGGACGGTCAGATATCGCTCTGGTAGACGTAGGCGTCGTACTCCTCGCCACCCATCTCGACGGTCGTCTCCTCGACCTGCTCGAAGTGTGTCCGGTAGAAGGCGTTGCCGACCTCGTTGTCGGCGAGGACCGTGTCCTGGAGCGCCGTCGCCCCCTTCGTCGCCAGGTACTCCGTCGCACGGTCGAGCAACGCCGTCCCCAGCCCCTCCCGCCAGTAGTCCGGCGAGACGTAGATGCTCACCTGCCCGACCTCGCTCTCTGTCGGTGGCTCACAGCTCACGTACCCGACGACCCGGTCGACCTCGGCGAGGAACAGCGCCAGCTTCGGGCTCTCGATCGCCTCCTCCAGAAACCCCGTCGAGTACCCCTGAGACAGCATCTCCTCGATCACCGCCTCGTCCATGAAGTCGGCGTAGGCCGCCCGCCAGGACTTCCGGGCAACCCGCTGGATCGCCTCGATGTCGTCGGTCGTCGCACGCCGGATCGTGTATCCTGTTACCATACCTCGAAATCAGTCACCGCGACGCAAAAGCTTCGGGGCGGGCCGGCCAGCGTAAAGCGAAAATTTATACGAGCGACTTCCCACCCAACGCATATGGACGTGGTTCCGTCGGTAGTACGTGGGTCGTGAGACCGTCGGGCGCTGCATTCTCCCGCTCCGGGCCGACCAGCCGACGTTCCACAGCGAGTGAACCATGACAGACATTCCAGACACCTACAACCCTGACAGCGTCGAGGCGAAGTGGCGCGACCAGTGGAAGGAGATTGACGTGTACAGTTACGGGGGCACCAAGCCGGATTACGTCGTCGACACGCCGCCGCCCTACCCGACAGGTAACCTCCACATCGGGAACGCACTGGGGTGGTGTTACATGGACTTCGCCGCCCGGTATCACCGCCTCAAGGGCGAGGACGTCCTGTTCCCGCAGGGGTGGGACTGTCACGGGCTCCCGACGGAAGTCAAAGTCGAGGAGAACCACGACATCCACCGGACGGACGTCCCCCGCGAGGAGTTCCGACAGATGTGTATCGAGCACACCGAGGATCAGATCGACGCGATGAAGGAGACGATGCACACGCTGGGCTTTTCCCAGGACTGGGACCACGAGTACAAGACGATGAACCCCGAGTACTGGGGCGAGACCCAGCGCTCGTTCGTCCGGATGGCCGACTCCGAGTACGTCTACCGCGACGACCACCCGGTCAACTGGTGTCCGCGCTGCGAGACCGCCATCGCCGACGCCGAGGTCGAGACCGAGGAGGCCGTCGACGGGACGCTCTACTACATCACGTTCCCGGGTGTGGGTAACGACGACAGCGAGGAGCAAAGCTCCTCGGGCCCTGCGGCTGAGCCGCAGGACATCGAGATCGCGACCACACGCCCGGAACTGCTCGCAGCCTGTGTCTCGATGGCGGTCGATCCGGACGACGACCGCTACGGCGACCGCGTCGGCGACACCTTCGAGGTCCCCCTGTTCGGCCAGGAGGCCGAACTCATCGCCGACGAGGACGTCGACAGCGACTTCGGGACCGGTGCGGTGATGATCTGCACGTTCGGCGACAAGCAGGACGTCGACTGGTGGGCCGAGTACGACCTCGAGACGCGGATGGTCTTCACCGAGGACGGCCGCCTGACCGACGCCGCCGGGGAGTACGCCGGCCTCGAAATCGGCGAGGCCAAGGAGGAGATCGTCGAGGACCTCCACGCCGAGGGCTACCTGAACCGGTCCGAGCCGACGACACAGAACGTCGGCCAGTGCTGGCGCTGTGACACGCCAATCGAGATCCTCTCGCGGGAACAGTGGTTCGTCGAGGTCCGCCAGGGGGAGATCCTGGAGACGGCACAGGACGTCGAGTGGATCCCCGAGCACATGTACGACCGCCTGGAGGACTGGACGGAGGGAATGGAGTGGGACTGGGTGGTCTCCCGCCAGCGCGAGTTCGCCACGCCCATCCCAGCCTGGTTCTGTGCCGACTGCGGATACACCCACCTCGCCAGCGAGACAGAACTCCCGGTCAAGCCCACCGAAGACGACCCCGCGATCGACGCCTGTCCTGACTGTGACGGGAACGATTGGGAGGGCGAGACCGACGTGATGGACACGTGGATGGACTCCTCGATCACACCGCTGTGGGTCCAGGGCTGGCCCGAGGCCGACTTCGAGCCGACGACGCTACGCGAGCAGGGCCACGACATCATCCGCACCTGGGCCTTTTATACCCTCCTCCGGGTGACGGCGCTGGAGGAGGAGATCCCCTGGGAGGACGCGCTGATAAACGGGATGGTCTTCGGCGAGGACGGCAACAAGATGTCCAAATCGCGGGGCAACTTCGTCCAGCCCGAGGAGGCCGTCGAGCGGTACAGCGCCGATGCCTTCCGGCAGTCGATGGCCCTGGGCGGCCAGCCCGGCAGCGACATCCAGTTCCAGTGGAAGGAGGTCAAATCGGCCAGCCGCTTCTCGACGAAGGTCTGGAACATCACCCGCTTTGCCACACAGCACCTCGACGACGAGCGCGAGCCCCTGGCCCAGCCCGCCTACCGCGACGTCGACCGGTGGATCCTCTCGAAGTGCGCCCGCGTCGCTCACGAGGTGGGAGCGCACATGGACGAGTACCGGTTCGACGCCGCCCTGCGCGAGCTGCGGGAGTTCGTCTGGGGCGACCTCGCCGACGACTACCTCGAACTCATCAAGGGCCGCCTCTACGAGGGTCGGCCCGGCGAGCGCGACGCCGCCCGGCAGGCGCTATTTACGGCGCTCTCGGCCTCACTGCGGATGCTCTCGCCGTTTGCCCCCTTCCTGTCCGAGGAGGCCTGGCACACCCTGTCCGGCACAGCCGGCAGTGTCCACGCGGCGGAGTGGCCTGATATCGAGATGGACAATCCCGAGGCCGAGCAGACGGGTGACCTCATCGCGGACGTCGCCTCGACGATCCGGGGCTGGAAGTCCGACCAGGGGATGGCGCTGAACGCCGAACTCTCGAAGATCGAGGTGTACCCCGACGAGACTCCCGACGCCGCCGTCGACACCTACGACCTCTCGGAGGCGGTCAACGGCCCCGTCCACATCCGCAAGGGCGAACCGACCGTCGAACTCGTCCCGGTCGAGGTCGAACCCGACCACGCAACCATCGGGCCGGAGTTCCGCGACCGCGCCGGCGAGGTCGTCGCAGCTCTCGAGTCGATGGACCCGGCCGAGGTCAGCGAACAGCGCCAGCTCGAGGGCGAAATCGAGATCGATCTCGGGGGCGAGGTCGTCGTCGTCCCCGGCGACGCCGTCAGTGTCCATGAGGAACACCGCGCGAAGTCCGGCGAGGAAGTTGCCGTTCTGGACGGTGACAGCGGAACAATCCTCGTGTATCGCTGACCGAATCGAAAGCCGGCGTAGCCGTCACTGGAACGGTGAAAGAGCAGAGAGTGTGGGGGTGGGGATGTGGGGGGTGGCACCCAAACGGGTGCATCCCCTCCTTCGGGTTTCACGATTAAGAAGCTTGTGATTGGGAGGGGGTGCCATCATTCCTTTGTACACCGGGGCCGTACCGTATGGTGTGACCACCGTCGTCGCACCCGACGAGGCACCCCACATCCGGAAGGCCGAGCGCGCCGATTTGCTCGCGATCCACCGCATCGAACAGGCGGCCTTCCCCCAGCCCTGGCCCTTCGGTGCCTTCGAGCAGTACCTCGGCGAGCGTGGGTTCCTCGTCGCCGAGGACGACGCTGTCATCGGGTACATCGTCGCCGACGCGGTCCCCAGCCACGGGGGTCCACTGGGACACATCAAGGATCTCGCAGTCCGCGAGGACCGGCGCGGGGAGGATCTCGGGTCGCAGTTGCTCGAGCGAGCGCTTGCTGTCCTCGCAGCCCACGGCGCCGGATCGGTGAAACTCGAGGTCCGCGAGACGAACGAACGCGCCAAGTCGCTGTATCGCGCGTACGGGTTCGTCCACCGCCGGACGGTGCCGAACTACTACAGCGACGGCGAGGATGCACTCGTGTTCGTCCGTGACCAGTAACCCCTTCTTTGTGGCGCCCCTCCATCCGTCATGGGCTATGCATGTCCGGTCTGTGGCGACCCCCAGGCCGACGCCGACCACCTCGCCAATCACCTCGCGTTCACCGCGCTGATCCGCGGCGGCGACCACGAGGTGTGGCTCGACGAGCACGTCCCGGACTGGGAGACTCACGACGAGGCGTCACTCGGCGAGCGCGTCGCCAGGGACGCCGAGGAGACCGAGTTTCCGCAGGTCTTCGAGGACACCACCGGCGGACAGACGGCGGATGATCACGCCCACGGCCACCCGTCAGAGGGCCAGCCACCTGGCGACACACGGACGCAGATGGACGACGGGGCCCTCTCTGAGGACACGGCTGACGTCCTCGCAGAGGCGCGGGAGCTGACCCGGAAGCGCCACGAGAACTCCGAAACCGAGTAGTCCGTCCCGGCCAAAGCACGTCTATGGACACAGAGGGGTCGTTCGCGCCGGAGACGGCCACAGCGGCACGCGAACGCTACGAGAGCCTCGGGCCGGTCGCACAGGTCGTGGTCAGGGAGATCACGAACGCGATGGGCTTCGACGCCGAGGAATACGACCGTCGGGTCACCGGCCAGGTCGTCGAGACGGCCCGCGACGCGCTCTTTGCCTCTACCCTCGCCGTCCACGTCGGGACCCGCGAGGAGTACGAGTCCTGGCTGTCCGAGACGGACCGCGAGGTACAGGAGGTCGGGAGCGAACACGTCGACAACGTCGTCTGGCACGCCCCGCCCTTTGCCGAGGAGGCGGTCGCGGCGACCTTCCAGGACGAGCGCCGCGCGGCCGTCGACACGCTCCGCAGGCAGGCTTTCGGGCGCATTTACCGCGAGGTGGTCTGATGCGCACCCGGACGCGAAACCTGATCCTCGCCATCCTCGGGATCGTCGCCCTCTTGCTCGCGCTCGGTGCGCTCCCGGGCCTTCTCAGGAGCGGCGACCCCTACTACGTGACCGCGACGGCGGCCGACGACGGGGCCCTCCCCGACGACCGGATCGCAGTAAACAGCACCACACTCCCGGAGGGACGGTACCCCTACACGACGGCGGCGCTGGACGGTGCGAGCCCGGAGACACCGGGCCAGTCCGAACCCTACTGGCGGGGACCGGTCGGGGTCAAGGAGACCTTTACACACTCGCCGTTCGACGAACTCTCCGCTCTCCGCCAGCGCAACGCGACGGCAGCGATCGACGATGGCGTCTACGTCCGGGACAGCGAAAGGCTGTACCGGCTGGCGGTCACACGTGGGGACGATGGCTGAGGACGACACGGCGCCCGAGGCGGGGTTAGGCGACCACGACTGGCCGATCCTCGAGTCGCGCACGGAGTACGAGACGGGCTGGTACGAGGGCGGGTACGACCGCGTCGAACAGCCCGACGGCAGCGAGAAGAACTACTACTGGGCGGCGCTGTCCCCGGCGGTCGTCGTCGTCCCGGTGACTGACGGGGAGGTGGTGATGGTCGAACAGTACCGCCCGGCGGTCCGCGAGCACCACCTCGAACTCCCCGCCGGCATCGTCGAGGACGGCGAGTCGTTCACAACGGCCGGCGCGCGCGAACTCCGCGAGGAGACCGGCTTCGATCCGGCGGGCGTCTCGCTGCTGGAGGAATTCTGGGTCGCAACTGGTGTCCTCAGACACCGCCGCGGGATCGTCTTCGCGGAGGGCCTCGAACCGGTCGGTGTCGACCGCGACGGCAACGAGTTCCTCACCGTCACGACCGTCCCGACCGAGGAGGCCCTGGACGTGGCCCGCCGCGAGCCCGCAAACGACGCGAGCATCGAGGGGATCTTGCTCGCACAGGCCGAGGGGCTGCTGTAGCGGCTGCCGGCCAGACTCAGCCGACAACTGCCAGGCCCGTCCCGACCGCCGACGCGTACCGGTCGGGCCAGTCGATCCCGAGGCGGTTCCACGACCGGCCTCCGTCGCTGCTCCGGAAGAGCCCGCAGTTCGTCAGCGCGTAGAACTCGCCGGCCGAGCCCGTAGCGAGAACCGCCCGGGACGTCCCCTCGGCGTCGGGCAGGCCGTCCATCGATCGGGTCCAGCGGTCGGCGGAAACATCCCGCCGGTAGACGTAGGCTTTGGCAGTCGACGGAGTGTGAGCGCGGCGCGCGCCCGACGCCGCCGAGATGACGACGGTATCCGGGTCGTCGGGATCGACCGCGAGCCCCCAGATGTACCGGTGATCGAGCCCGCCCTGAGGGTAGATCCAGGTTTCGCCGCAGTCGGGCGATTCGGCGTAGCCGTCGCCGGCGGCCGTGTACACACGGCAAGGGTCGTCGGGGTGTGTCGCCAGCGTGTGGTTGTCCCGCCGTGCACCCTCGGGATGGGCCTGCCACGTCTCGCCCCCGTCGACCGACCGCACGAACGCGCCCGCCTCGATCGCGACGTAGATGTGTGCGGGATCGTGCGGGTTCACGGCAATCCAGCGAACGTGGTGTGTGTGGGGGCGTGGCGGGAATGACCACTGCCCCGCGGAGGGGAGGTCAGTCAACCCCTCCCGGAGATCCCAGGTATCGCCGCCGTCCTGTGACCGGTAGACGCTGCTGGGCTCTGTCCCCACCCAGACCACGTCGGGATCGTGCGGACTGACCGTGACAGCTGTCACCCGGTTGTCGAATCGTCCGACCGCTTCCCAGGTCTCGCCCTTGTCGGTGCTGCGTCCGAGCCCCGATTCGGCTGTCCCGACGAAAACCCGCTCTGGCGCCTCATCCGAGGCCGCGATACACTCGAAATCGTAACCAGCGAGCGTCTCGACTGCGCTCCAGTCGGCCCGAGCGCCGGCGGACGCCCGTTCCCCGCGTACCACGAGGAGACGGTCGTCGAGGGCAGCGTAGATCGTGGGCATGTGTACCAGTACACACGGAGATACAAGAAGTCTGGCGCGCCAGCCGAGCCACAGTTACGGTGGACGGGAGGGATGACGCCACACGTGTCTGGTGGCGCTGTCACGAAGGGTTAAGACCACACGCCCACTCAGACCGCGTATGTTCGAGCAGGCCGACCTCGAGGAGATCAGGTCCGGGAAGGCGGAGTGGGAGGAGGAGACGCTCGAACCCGTCCTCGATCGTTTCGGCGAGCGCAAGGAGACGTTCACCACCGACACGGAGGGCCAGAACGTGAGCCGGCTGTACACGCCCGAGGACATCGAGGGGTTCGACTACGAGGAGGATCTTGGCTATCCCGGCGAGGACCCGTACACGCGCGGAGTCTACCCGACGATGTACCGCGGTCAGCTGTGGACGATGCGCCAGTACGCCGGGATGGGCACCGCCGCCGAGACCAACGAGCGGTTTCACTACCTGCTGGACCAGGGCCAGACCGGCCTCTCTATGGCCTTCGACCTGCCGACACAGATGGGCCACGACTCCGACGATCCCATCGCCGCCGGCGAGGTCGGCAAGACCGGCGTCGCCATCGACTCGCTGCGCGACATGGAGCGGGTTTTCGACGGCATCCCACTGGACGAGGTCTCGACGAGCATGACCATCAACGCCCCCGCCTCCGTCCTGCTCGCGATGTACATCGCAGTCGGCGACAAGCAGGGCGTCGACCGCGAACAGCTCCGCGGGACCATCCAGAACGACGTCCTCAAGGAGTACATCGCCCGGAACACCTACATCTACCCGCCCGAGCCCTCGATGCGGATCATCACCGACATCTTCGAGTTCTGCGCCGAGGAGACGCCGAACTTCAACACGATCTCCATCTCCGGCTACCACATCCGCGAGGCTGGCTCGACGGCCGCCCAGGAGATCGCCTTTACGCTCGCCGACGGCATCAAGTACGTCGAGGCGGCCAGGGATGCGGGCCTCGACGTCGACGACTTTGCCCCGCAGCTGTCCTTTTTCTTTGCGGCCCACAACAACATCTTAGAGGAGGTCGCGAAGTTCCGCGCGGCCCGCCGGATGTGGGCACAGATCATGGAGGAGCGGTTCGGCACGGACAACCCCAAATCCAAACAGTTGAAGTTCCACACCCAGACGGCGGGTTCGACGCTGACCGCTCAGCAGATCGACAACAACGTCGTCCGCGTCGCCTATCAGGCGCTCGCGGCGGTGCTCGGGGGCACCCAGAGTCTCCACACGAACGGCAAGGACGAGGCCCTCTCGATCCCCACCGAGGAGTCGGTCCAGACCGCCCTCCGGACACAGCAGATCCTCGCCCACGAGGCTGGCGTCGCGGATACCATCGACCCGCTTGGCGGGAGCTACTACATCGAGCACCTGACCGACGACCTCGAAGCGGAGGCCGTCGATATTATCGGGGAGATCGACGAGCGCGGCGGGATGTCGGCGGCGATCGAGAGCCAGTGGGTCCAGCGCCAGATCCAGGACGTCGCCTTCGAGCGCCAGCGCGAACAGGAGGAGGGCGAGCGGATCATCGTCGGCGTCAACGAGTTCACCACCGACGACGAGCAGGACGTCGACATCGAGGAAGTCGCCGAAGAGGAGGAGCGCAAGCAGCGACGGACCCTCGAGGGCGTCCGCGAGGAACGCGACGACGAGGCCGTCGAGGCCAGACTCGACGCCGTCCGCGAGGCCGCCCGCAGCGACGAGAACCTGCTGCCCTACATCGTCGACGCCGTCAAGGCCTATGCGACGACCGGCGAGATCTGCGACGCGATGCGGGACGTCTTCGGGGAGTACCAGCCCGGCGCGTCGGTCTGACCTGGTGAGATCCGTGCCCGTTTAGTCGCCGGTCGCCGAACCTTCGGATATGCACATCGACCACGCTGGCATCGCCACCGACGACGCCGACGCGCTCGCCGACCTGTACGCCGACCTCTTCGACGCCGACCGTATCCACGAGGAGAGGTTCGACGGGATGGACGTGGTCTTTCTCGATTTCGGGAACGGCTACTTCGAGTTGCTCGAACCACGCGATGGAGAGGGGGCCATTGCCAGCTATCTCGACGAGAACGGCCCCGGCATCCACCACCTGGCGGTCGCGACAGACGACATCGACGCGGCGCTCGACCGCGCCCGGGGGATGGGTGTCGACCTCGTCGACGACGAGCCCCGCGAGGGTGCCTGGGGGCACGACGTGGCCTTCCTGCATCCGAAGTCCACCGGCGGTGTCTTGCTCGAGTTCGTCGAACACTGATACTGACGGCCGAAAACCCAGGATTTTCGCCCGCCAGTCTTCGATGTGGTGGCCGCTGTGTCCGGGTCGTTCGTCACCGGACGCCGTCCGGTTCCTCACTGGATGGGTTGCGTACACTCCCGGCAGTACCTGAACGTCGCCCCCTGCTCGTTGAGCGCGCCACAGTGCTTGCAGCGGACGCCGTCCACGTCGCCGGGTACATCTGGACCCGAGCCGAGCCCAGCCTCAGTCGCTGACTCGGCCCGGTGCTCGCGCCCCGCGTCGGCACGGGCGCCGTGGCGGTCGCCCGGGCTGCCGGCTGGCTGTTCGCTCGACGATTCCTCGTCGCGGACGTACCGGTAGAGGATCACCTGGAGCAGTGCGAACCCGACCAGGTACACGACCAGCCAGACCCACGGCTCCATATCTTGTGGTAAGGTGTCATACCACTTGGATCTTCGGTCCGTTCATACGGATTTCTGTAGTCAATTACGGATATCGCCGCCCCGGGGGGCGATTAACGGTAAAACGCTACAGAAATCCGTATCAGGCGTCCGGCGGCGAGAGATCGCGCTCGAACTCGTCGAAGACGCTCAGGTCGTCCGGGAGATCGTACTCGATACGCCGCTGGTCGCGCCGGTCGACGTTCGCATCCTCCAGCGGTTCGGCGACCAACTCCCAGCCGTCCTTGATCGCGATGCTCTTTGCGGGCGAGCCGGCGGCGATGTGGTGGGCGGGGATGTCCGCGCCCGCGATGGACTTGGCGGCGAGGATGGCATTGTGGCCGACTCTCACGCCCGCCCGGACCATCGAGTCGTAGGTGATCCGGACGTCGTCCTCGATGATGGTGTGGTAGTTGTCGATCTGCGTCTGGTCGACGACGTCGTGGTCGTGGCTGTAGACGTGCGCGTCGTCGGAGATCGAGACGCGGTCGCCGATGGTGAGCTTCCCGCGGTCGTCGAGGTGGACGTCGTCGTGGACGACCACGTTGTCCCCGACGGAGATGTTGTGCCCGTAGGTGAAGGTGATGCCCTTGAAGAAGCGGCAGTCCTCGCCACACTCCTCGAAGAGGTGGTCGGCGAGCATCCGCCGGAAGCGCAGCGCGAACTCGACGTTGTCGGCCATCGGCGTCGCGTCGAACTGCCGCCAGAGCCACTGCAGGTACTTCGACTCCTCGTAGGTTCCCGCGTCCATGTTCTCGACTTCGGCGTAGTACTCGCTTTCGAGCGTCGAGTTGCAGGGGTCATAGCCCTGGAGGCGGACCCGCTCGGCCGGCGAGACGTCGCCGCCGGACTGCCAGCGCTCGTAGGCCTCGCGGTCGCCGTGCAGGTCGACCAGCACGTCCTCGACCACGTCGCAGGTCTCCTCGTCGCTGGACAGGCGGCGGTCGACCTCGTCGAGAAATGCCCGCAGACCGTCCTCGGCGACTGGTGGCAGAGACACGTGACGCTTCGTCATGTTCCCCTCATTGCCTTGCCGTGGTGATAGGGGTTTTCGTTACGCTCGTCTCACCCGGTTACTCCAGTTCGTCTGCGATGACCGAGCGCAGCGACGCGATCCTCGCCGCGTCTGCCGTCACCGACTCGCCGTTCGTGGCGACGTCGAGCGTTCCGGTCTCGTCTGCCGCGCCGAGTCGGGTTACGGGCGCAATCCCCTCGAAGGCCTCCCGGACAGCGTCGGGATTGGTCGACTCGATCACGACGCGGCCGGGCTGTTCGTGACAGAGGAGTTCGGCGGCCCCGGCGTCGCCATCGAGCCTCACGTCCGCGCCGGCCTCGGCGTGGACCATCTCCGCGAGCGACACGGCGAGGCCGCCGTGGCTGACGTCGTGAGCCGAAAGCGTCGAGTCGAAGTCCGTGACGGCCGCGATCGTCTCGATAAGTTCCCGTGGATTCCCCGGCAGGGCAGGGAACCGGTCGCTCCCGCCGAACTGTGCGAGGTACTCCGAGCCGCCCAGCCGCGGATCGGCCTCTCCAGCGAGTGCCAGATCCCCGGCCAGCAGGAGGTCACCCTCGCCGGCGAGCTCGAGCGGCGGCGCGCCGTAGCCGTCTTTCGTTCCCACGAGCGCGAGCGTCGGGGTCGGCGGAATCGGCCCCGCAGGCGAGTCGTTGTACAGCGAGACGTTTCCGCCGACGACGGGCGTATCGAGGCTGGCGCACATCTCCGCCAGCCCGTCGACGACACCCTGGAAGCCGCCGTAGACGTCAGGTTTCTCGGGGTTGCCGCCGTTCAGGCAGTCGACCGCGGCCAGCGGTGTCGCACCCTTCGCCGCGAGGTTTGTCGCGTTCTCCAGGGCGACCGCCCGTGCGCCCTCGTAGGGTGCCGCGTCGGTCCAGTTGGGGTCTGCGCCGGCGGAGATGGCCAGGCCCGTGTTCGCTTCTCTGACTGCCAGAATCGCGGCGTCGTCGCCGGGCCGGCGTGCGGTCCGAACCTGGACCTCGTGGTCGTACTGGCGGTAGACCCACCGCTTCGAGGCGGTGGTCGGGCTCCCGACGACGGCCCCGAAGGCCTCGCTGGCCCCGACCTCGGGCAGGTCCCGGTCCGGCTGACTCGGCCCCCGGGCGGGCAGGTCGTTCATCGGCGCGCCCTCGCCGAGAAAGCCCGCGTCGCAGTCGACGACTGTCTCCGGGTCTCGCGGCTCGCTGCCCTCGCCGCTCGCTTCATCCGAGGCGCTCCGCGCCTCGCTGCCCTCGAAGGTACAGACGTAGTTCCCCTCGGTCACCTCGCCGATGACCGAACATCCCAGGTCGAACCGGTCGGCGATCTCGCGGGCACGGCCGACGTTCTCCGGGCGGACCTCGTAGGCCATCCGCTCCTGGGACTCGGCGAGCAGAATCTCGATGGCGTTCATGTTCGGCTCGCGCTGGTGGACGGCGTCGAGTTCGATGTGTGCGCCCAGCCCGCCCTTGGCGACCATCTCGGAGGTTGCCCCGCCCAGGCCGGCCGCGCCGAGATCCCGGGCCGACTCGACGAGGTCCTCCTCGAGCAGTGTCTCGTTGGCCTCGATGAGCAGCTTCTCGGTGTAGGGGTCGCCCACCTGGACGGCAGGTCGGTCCTCGGTTTCGGCCTCGGCCGAGAGGTCCTCGCTTGCGAAGGAGGCTCCGCCCAGGCCGTCCCGACCGGTGGCGTTCCCGACGAGGACGAGCTTGTTGCCCGGCTCCTGTGCCTCCGCGGTGACCAGCCGATCGGGGTCCTCGATCAGCCCGACGCAGGCGACGTTGACCAGCGGATTGCCCTCGTAGTCGTCGTGGAAGGCGACGCTGCCGGCCACCGTGGGGACACCGATGCAGTTGCCGTAGTGGCTGATGCCCTCGACGACGCCCTCGAAGAGATATCTGGCGTGATCGCGCTCGAAGCCCCCGAAGTACAGGCAGTCGGCGAGCGCGATGGGGTAGGCGCCCATCGACATCGTGTCGCGGACGATCCCCCCCACGCCCGTCGCGGCGCCGTCGAAGGGGTCGACGAAGGAGGGGTGGTTGTGACTCTCGATGCCGAGCGTGATGTAGGTCTCGCCGGCATCATTGCCATCTGCGGGGAGAGCGACCACAGCGGCGTCGTCGCCGGGACCCACGACGACCTGCTCGCCCTCGGAGTCGAAGGCCGAGAGCAGCGGTCTGGACGAGCGATACGCACAGTGTTCGCTCCAGAGATTCTCGAAGAGCACGGCCTCCGCGGGAGTGGGCTCGCGGCCCAGCTCCTCGACGACGAGTTCGCGGTCGGAGTCGGCCAGGGCCATTACCGGCCCGTTGCCAGAGGCGGGTGAAAGCCCTTTTCATGCGCCCTCGTGGATTGACCGAACAACAGCGGTTTGATGTGCGTCCTGTTCGAGCGTGGCGTATGCTTGGAAACGAACGTCGAACCGTCGCAACGCAGGCGTCGAAACTGGCGAGACTGACGCCTGGCCGAACGGGCAACTTGAGCGTCCGGCGGGGCGATACCGTCGCCATTACGCCCTCCGGGGTCCCCTACGACGACATCGAGCCAGAAGACGTCTCAGTCGTCGCGCTCGACGGAACGCGCATGGCAGGCAAGTGGGCCCCGTCCAGCGAGACGCCAATGCACCGACACATCTACCGCCAGTTCGACGCCGAGGCCATCGTTCACGTGCATTCGTCGTGGGCGACGACCCTTGCAGTTCTCCGGCAGCCACTCCCGCCGATTCACTACATGATCGCGCTGGCAGGCGACCGTATCCCGGTCGCGGACTATGCCACCTATGGAACCGAAGCCCTGGCCGCCAATGCGGTCGAAGCGATGGACGACGCAGACAGTGACGCGTGTTTGCTCGCCAATCACGGGCTCGTCGCCAAAGCCGCGGATGCGGCGACCGCCATCGAGATCGCCGAGACCGTCGAGTCGATCGCGCGGGTGTACTGCCAGGCCCGTGCGTTCGCCAGGCCCGAGGAACTCCCGTCGGACGAGATCGAACGGACGGCCCGACAGCTTGGCGAATACGGGCCGGACAAAGGCGAGTCGAGCGAGAACTAATGTGTCTCCGGCTGGGACACCTATCTATGCGAACGATCGACTGGGACGCCGACCGCGACTGTATCGTGATGGTCGATCAGACGAAATTACCGGCCGAATACACCACCTATCACGCCGGAACTGTTCCCGACTTGATCGAGAGCATCGAGCTATTGCGGGTGCGGGGGGCCCCAGCACTGGGCGCCGCCGGGGCCTACGGCGTCGCGCTGGCAGCCCGCCGGAACGACGCCGATAGCTTCACAGCGTACGTCGATGCCGTCGGCGCCGATGCCGACGCGATAGCGAACGCGCGGCCGACGGCAGTCAACCTCTCCCGCGAGGTCGAGACAGTCATGACCGAACTGCGCCAGTGTACGTCCATCTCGGAAGCCCGCGAGCGAACGTTAGCGGCTGCCCAGGAGATTGCTGACGCCGACGTTACACGGAATAAGCGTATCGGCGAGCACGGGGCGGACTTACTCGCCGACGGACAGACGGTACTGACACACTGCAATGCTGGCGCGCTGGCGACTGTCGACTGGGGAACTGCGCTCGGCATCGTCTATTCTGCCTACGACCAGAACAAGGAGGTCGATGTCATCGCCAGCGAGACGCGCCCGCTCAACCAGGGGTCGCGCATCACAGCTGTCGAACTCCGCGAACACGGCGTTGAGACGACGCTCATCCCCGACAACGCAAGCGGCCTGTGCATGCAGGAAGACAGAGTCGACGCTGTCGTCGTCGGTGCGGATCGGATCGTACTCGATGGCGGCGATCAGTTCGGCGACCAGGGTGTCGTCTTCAACAAGATCGGCACGTACAAACACGCCGTCCTGGCCGACAGACACGACGTACCGTTCGTCGTTGCAGCGCCCCACTCGACGATCGATACCACACGGCGTGCCGACGAGGTGGCAATTGAACAGCGCGATCCCGGCGAGTTGCGCGAAATATACGGGCACCCGAACGCGCCGGACGGTATCCCCGTGTACAACCCGGCGTTCGATCCGACGCCGATGGAACTCGTCGACTATCTGGTTACCGAAACAGGAGTCTACGAACCACCGATAGAGAAGGCGGCATTCGATACCCAGAACCGACAAACAGCGACGTGAACAATTTCGACCCCCGTGGGGTCGAATATCTTCACGAAGATATAGCCGTCAGTATCAGAAGTTGGCAGACATCCGGCTGCGAGAGGGGGGTGTCGCACGGCACCGAAGGTGCAACGGGCGGATCACAGCAGCGAACGACCGAGCACAATCACGGAGAGGTTGTTCGCAAACACCACGAATCCCGCCAGAAGCAGCAACCCGAGCCACACTTCGGCGGCGTATTCGAGATAGATATCGTACGGCGACGACACACGTTTTATCGTCCGGATGAGGCCGGCAAAGGCGGATACGGCCAGCACTGTCACGCCCAGGTGGGCGACAACCAGTACGAGCAGCCCCTGCCTGAACAGCCAGATTATCACGGGGTTGATTTCCGCCCCTAACCCGTACTTGAGCGTTGCGCCGATCGTCGTGAGCAAATCGACCGTCACCAACAAAAACAACGCGACAGCAAACCAGTCCCAGTACTCCTCAATGCGGCTCGCCTGTGGTTTCGAAGGCTGGCTCATGGGTGGGACTTGGCTCCTGGTACTGACGGCTATACGTCCGTGAGCAATTTCAACCCCTCGCGGGCTTATAGCCGTCAGTGTGAAGAACTGCCAGGGACGGGTCACTGGCGCCAGTCGAAGGCGACCCCGAGATCGTGAGGGATGTGTCCATTGGCCGCCTCGGCCCGGTCGACGTATCGGCGCAGATCGGCCCGGAAGTCGGGGTGTGCGACCTCGACGAGCGCTGCGGCCGACTCCCGGGGGGAGGTCCCTCGCAGGTCCGCGACGCCCCGGTCGGTCACGACGACGTCGACATCGTGTTCGGTGTGGTCGACGTGTGTCGCCATGGGGACGATCCGCGAGACGTCGCCGCCGTCGGCTGTCGACGGACAGGCGATTATCGAGACGAGGCCGTGGCGGGTGAAGTCGCCGCTGCCACCGAGCCCGCCAAGCAGCGTCGACCCCCGGACGTGTGTCGAATTCACGTGTCCGTAGAGGTCGACCTCGACGGCGGCGTTGACCGCCACGACGCCGAACCGGTCGATCAGCGACGCCGCGTTGGACACTTCGGCGGGACGTAACACGACGTCCTCGGCGTAGCGGTCGATGTCGTCGAACAGCCGCTGTTGTCCGCCTTCCGAGAGGGCCAGCGAGGTCGCGCTCGCCCCCTCGAGAAGCCCGGAGTCGAGCGCATCCAGGAGGCCGTCCTGAAGCACTTCCCCGAAGTACGCGACCCGGCGATCGCCGAAGTCGATCCCGTCGAGTGCGCCCATCAGCGCGTTGCCGATGCTACCGACCCCGAACTCCAGGTTGACGGCCCCGGACAGCGCCGGGTTGCGCTCGATCTCCGCGGCGAGGAAGGATTCGAGGTGGTCACCGATAGCGCGGTCGGCGGCCGTCGGCTCGCGGAACTCGTAGGTCGCGTCGGGGCGGTCCGTCCGGACGACGGCCGACAGCTTCTCCGGGTCGAACTCGACGCGGGGCGATCCGACCCGGCCGTCGACGCCCTCGAGGGGAATCGGCCCCCGGCGGGGCGGGCTCTCGGGGCGATAGACGTCGTGAAACGCCTCCAGCCCCCGCGGCTGGGCCTCGTTGACCTCGACGACGAGGCGGTCGGCGGCTTCGACGAACGCGGGCGTCTGGCCGATCGACGTCGACGGGACGAGCCAGCCCTCGCCGACGGCGACAGCCTCGACGAGAGCCACGTCGGGATCGGGGAGGCCGCCAAAGCGGATCTCGTCGCCGATCCCCGAGACGTGCCGGTCGCGAAAGGCCGTGCGGCCGTCGTTCGCCCGCTCGCGGATCGCGTGGCGGGTGGCGAAGGGGTACCGGCGGGCGATGGCATCGGCTTCTGCGAGTTCCGTGTCGATCTCGTCGCCGAGCGCCCCGCCGCTCGTGATCGTCAGCCCGAGGTCGCGGCCCGACGACGCGAGCGCGAGAGGGACGGCCTTCGGGTAGCCCACGCTGCCGAACCCGCTCACCGCGAACGTCGCGTCCGCTGCGACGTCGCCGGCGACCGCCGCCGCCGCACTGATCGGGAGGTCCGCCTCGATTCGGTTGCTCATGCAACTACCCTGGCGGGGAGGCGGGTAGAGCTTTTCCTCTGGCCTACTCCCCGGCCCCACCCGGATCGGCCGGGATCTCACAGGGCTCCGGCTGGGGGTAGGACTGCTTGGTCCCCGAGGACTTCCGTGCGAGGATCCGCGCGTTCGCCCGCCGCTTGTCCCGGGGTCGCTCTCTGGTCGTTTCGTCGTAGTAGAGGACGGTCAGGTCGAGACACGCGTGCAGGAGCTCGTTGGCCCCGAAGCGGTAGCGGTCGCTGCTCGGGCCAGAGGGTGTCGGCTCCGTCGACCGGAGGTGGTGTTCGACGAACAGATACCCGCCGGGGGCGAGTGCCTCCTTGACGTCCGAGAGCCGGTCGAGGGCCCGATAGAAGCTGATCGTGATCAGGTCGTACTCCTCGACCGGAAACTCGTAGGTCGGAACGTCCGCCTGGATCCACTGTATCCGATCCTCGATCCCCCGTTGACGGGCGTTCTCGCGTGCGACCTCGAGCCCCTCGCGTGACTGATCGATCGCATCGACGGCGTAGCCGGACTCGGCCAGAAACACCGAATTCCGGCCGGTCCCCGTCGCGACGTCGAGTGACCGCCCCTCCGGAATGGCCGTGATGTAGCGGCGAAGCACCGGGGACGGGTCCGGGTCCTGCGGATACGCGCCTGTCCGAAACCGCTCGTCCCAGCTCGTCATGTCTCGACGTACGCCCCCGGGGGTCGTCAATCCCTCACCTGTGTCAGCGGCCGTCGGACAGCCACGTCTCGACCTCCCCGGCCAGTGATCCGCGCCGGTGGATCTCGCTGGCAGAGACGTCGACGACCGTCGACCCGCCCCCGGGCGTCTCCCCGCCGTCGACGACGACCGCGGCAGCCTCGCGGATGTCGTCGTCGAGGTCGGTGACGGACCGCGCACTCGAACGGCCGCTGACGTTCGCGCTCGTCGCCGTGATCGGCGCGGCCGCCTCGAGGAGCGCCAGCGCAGCCTCGTGGTCGGGCACGCGCACGCCGACGCGGTCGCGTCCGGCGGTCAGGACGTCGGGCACGGACTCGTGGCGCTCGACGACGATCGTCACCGGCCCCGGGAGGAACGCCTCCATGAACCGCCGCTCGCGGTCGGTCGGCGCGGTGTAGTCACGCGCGGCCTCGACGGAGGGGACCGCCATCGAGACGGGATTGTCCCGGCTTCGGCCCTTCGCCTCGAACACCCGCGCGACTGCGTCGGGGTCGAGCGCGTCCGTACCGAGCCCGTAGACGGTTTCGGTCGGGTAGACAACGAGGTCGCCACGCCGGATGGCTTCGGCCGCCGCCGCGATGTCCCCCATATCAGACGACGCGCTCGACGGCCGCTTCGAGGTCGTCGTAGTCGGGGAATGCGGGCCACTCGCGGGCGACCCAGGCGTACTCGATGGCCCGGCCCTCGCTGATGACGTAGGTCGCCGGGCGGGGCTCGGTGATGCCGGTCATGCCGTCGAGGTCGTTGACGACGCCGTACTGCTGGGCGACCGCGTTGGCCGGATCCGAGAAGAACTCGAACTCGACGCCGCGCTCCTCGATGAGGGTCTTGTGCTCGTAGGGCGTCGAGATCGACAGCCCGACCACGGTCGCGTCGTAGTCGGCAAAGCCCCGATCCCGGAGCTCGTTCCAGATGTACGTCGCGGGGAAGGCCCCGTCCATCGGGTGGAAGACGAGGACGACCGCCCCCTCGGCCGTCAGCTCCGAGAGAGAGACGTCCTCCCAGTACTCGTCGTTGACCAGCGGGCGCGTGAAGTCGGGTGCCTGCTCGCCCTCTGTGACGTGGTCTGCCGGACCCATGTCGACGATGTCGAACTCCAGGTCCATCTACGACCCCTCCCCGACGGTGGCGCGTTCGGCTCCGTCCCCCTCTGTCTCCGTGCCGGCCCCCAGCCGCCCCTCGCCGTACGTCGCCTCCAGGTAGGAGACGATGTTTGCGCTCTCTGTCAGTGTTGCGCCGGTGTTCTCGTCGACGAGCGCGGGCACCGAGCGCTTGCCGCTTTCCCGCTTGACGACGTTGCGCTTCGAGTGCATCGGCTCGATGAACCGGGACTGGTAGCCGAGGTCGTACTCCTGGAGGCGACGGACGACGCGTTCACAGAACGGACAGGCCTGCAGGCGGTACAGCGTGAGTGCTGGCTGGCTCATGCCCACTCTACGAGCGAATCGGGTGTAAGCCCTTCGGCGGCGATGTCCCGTCGCTCTATGGCAAAAATCACAACAACGTTTAATCGTGCCGGTGAACAAGCTAACACGCCAATGGAGGCACTCGGCGTAGCACCGGCCGTTTTGTGGCCGCTTTCGGTCGACGTGTTCGGCGCCACGATCAGTGACACACTCTTCGTCGGCCTCGGGCTGGTCTCGATCCTGGTGTTGCTCGGGCTCTCGGCGTTTTTCTCCTCCTCCGAGATCGCGATGTTCTCGCTCGCCTCCCACCGGGTGGAGTCGCTGGCCGAGGAGAGCGTGGCAGGCCGGCTGCTCAAGCACCTGCGCGACGACCCGCACCGCCTGCTCGTGACGATCCTGGTGGGCAACAACCTCGTCAACATCGCGATGTCCTCGATTGCGACGGGGCTTCTGGCCTACTACCTGGGCAACGGCGGGCTGGCGGTGGCGCTTGCCACCATCGGGATCACGGCGCTCGTCTTGCTCTTTGGCGAGAGCGCGCCAAAGTCCTACGCCATCGAGAACACCGAGTCCTGGGCGCTGCGGATCTCCCGGCCGCTGAAGTGGGCGGAGGTTACCCTCATGCCCCTCGTCGTCCTGTTCGATCACCTGACCCGCGCCGTCAACAAGGTCACCGGCGGCCGGGGGGCGATCGAAACCTCCTACGTCACACGCCAGGAGATCCGGGACATAATCGAGACCGGCGAGCGCGAGGGGGTGCTGGAGGAGGACGAACGCGAGATGCTCCAGCGCACCCTCCGGTTCAACCGGACTATCGCCAAGGAGGTGATGACCCCGCGCCTGGACATGACCGCCGTCTCCAAGCAGGCGAGCATCGAGGAGGCGATCGAGACGTGCATCCAGAGCGGGCACACGCGCATCCCCGTCTACGAGGGGGAACTCGACAACGTCATCGGCGTGGTCGATATCCTCGATCTGATCCGTGACGTCAACTACAGCGAACAGCCCGACGTGGAGCTGGCCGACCTCATCCACCCGACGCTGCACGTTCCGGAGTCGAAGAACGTCGACGACCTGCTCTCGGAGATGCGCGACGAGCGGATGCACATGGTCATCGTCATCGACGAGTTCGGCACCACCGAGGGGCTGTTGACGATGGAAGATCTCACGGAGGAGATCGTCGGCGAGATCCTCGAAGGCGAGGAGGAACATCCGATCGAGTTCGTCGACGACGACACCGCCATCGTCAAAGGTGAGGTCAACGTCGACGACATCAACGAGTCCCTGGGCGCCGAGATACCGGAGGGCGAGGAGTTCGAGACCATTGCCGGGTTCATCTTCAACCGCGCCGGCCGCCTCGTCGAGGAGGGCGAGGTCATCGACTACGACGGCCTCTCGATCCGGGTCGAGCGCGTCGAGAACACCCGCATCATGAAGGCGCGCATCACCGGCTTCGGCGGCGAAACCGGGGGGGTCCAGGCCGAGGCCGAAGAGGTTTCGATCGACTAGCCGGGCCCCTCCACTTTCATAGCTGATATTCGCCCCGAAATTACTATTAC
>JAZKRS010000035.1:0-30360 GCA_036626435.1 Haloarculaceae archaeon
GTCCTCGTAGACGGCGTGAGCGCCCGAGTGCAGCCCGAAGAGGGTGATGAAGATGTACTTGTAGCCCAGGTCACCCAGCTCCTGGAAGGTGAGGGGGTCTTCCTCCTCGCTCCAGGCGAAGCTGGAGGAGTAGTTGAAGGCAAGTTGCACGTCGGGGTGGGTCTCGTGGAGCGTCTCGGCGTACTTGACGGCGTCCTCGCGGGACGGGTCGGGCATCTCCGGCCAGACCAGGTCGACGCCCGCGTCGGCGTAGATGCGGCCGCGTTCGAGGTGTTCCTCCCAGTCGCCGTTCGCGGAGCCGTAGGCGTCCGTGCGGGCGATGATGATCGTGTCCTCCGATTGCTTTGCGTCGACGGCGGCGGAAAAGCGGGCCTCGGCCTCCTCGCGGGAGACGATCTGCTTTCCCGCGATGTGGCCACACCGCTTTGGCGAGGTCTGGTCCTCGATGTGGACCGCCGCGACCCCGGCCTTCTCGTACTCGCGGACGGCACGCCGGACGTTGTGGACCCCGCCGTAGCCCGTGTCGGCGTCGGCGATGACCGGCAGGTCCGTCGCCTCGGCGATGCGCTTGCCGTTCTCGACCATCTCGGTCATCGTCACCATCTCGAGGTCCGGGAAGCCGAACTGGCCCAGGACCGTCGAGTAGCCGGACATGTAGACCGCGTCGAGGTCGGCCATCTCCGCCAGCCGCGCGTCCAGCGCGTGGTAGAGGCCGGGCGCGAACACGAAGTCCTGGCTGTTCAGCTTCTCGCGCAGTTCCCTCGCGGGCGCGTTGTCGACGTCCCGGATGAACGGTTCGGTGTCTCGGACTCGACTCGCAACTTCGTCAGTGTCTGAATCGTCGTGTGTCATGGGTTGGTGGACGCGAACCGCGTGGTTCGTAGCACTCCGTTCGGAGACAGCCGCCGTAGATAAATGTTATGAACTATAATGATAATATTCTTTAATAGGTTTAGACTCCTTTCTCACTATTAAGGCATATAAGTGGGTCGTGAGAGCACGTCACACTCTCCCGCGATTGGCAGGCAGTATCTTCTTTTCCACCCGCCCAAACAGTCCGCACATGGCATCCGACACCGACAGACAGCTCGTCTCCGGCTGGCAGGGTCGCTACTACGAGGACTTCGACGTCGGCGACATCTACAAACACCCCTACGGGCGCACCGTCACGGAGACGGACAACGTCTGGCTGACGAACCTGACGATGAACGTCAATCCGATGCACTTCAACGAACCCTACGCCGCCGCGACGGAGTTCGGCGAGCGCCTCGTCGACGGTCTCTTCGTCATCTCGCTGGCGGTGGGGATGAGCGTCATCGACCTGACGATGAACGCCACCGCCAACCTCGGGTACGACGACGTCCGCCACCACGCGCCCGTCTTCCACGGCGACACCATCTTCGCCGAAAGCGAGATTCTCCACAAGCGCGAAAGCGAGTCCCGCGACCACGTCGGCCTCGTCACCGCAGCGGTCAGAGCGTACAACCAGGACGACGAGCTGGTGCTCTCGCTCGAGCGGACGTTCATGGTCCTCAAACGCGAGTCCGCCGAGCCCAGCGCCGCACAGCCCACCGGCTGGCCCGACGGGGTCGGGACACAGCCAGAGGATCTCGACGAATAGTTCGGAGGGTATCCGTCGCCGGGAAGCGCCGCGAAAGCCCCCGGCCTCTCTCGGTATCGTTCGTTGAGACTTCTCTCCGACCACCTCTTCCGGCTCGAAAGCCCCCGGCCCCTTTCGATCCCACCCCGCCGACGGCGGGCCTGCCCTTCCCCGGGTCGCGCGACGAGACGCGCTCCCGGCCGTCCAGAGGCGCGCGCTGTCGCGACTCTCGTGGAGCGACAGTATCGTGCGAGGGAGGAGGAGCGCAGCGAGCGCCCCGAACCGAGCTCGCGGGGGCTTTCTGGCCAGCGGTGACGCACCACTCTCAACGGAGCAATCACGAATGCGCTGGTGAGCACTGTCGCTACGTTACTCGTCGGGCCCGACCACCGGGTTCCGTAGCGTGCCGATCCCCTCGTACCAGATTTCGACCTCGTCACCCGGTTCCAGCAGGCCGGGGTTTGCGGGGCTGCCAAAGGAGACGACGTCGCCCGGCCGGAAGGTGTACCGCTCCGAGAGGAAGGCGAGAGTCTCGTAGGGGTCGAAGATCATCAGCTCCGTGTTCGCCGCCTGGCGTTTCTCGCCGGCGACGTGGGTCTCCATGTCGATACTCCGGGGATCGAGGTCCGTCTCCACGACCGGCCCCAGCGGCGCGGAGCCGTCGAAGGCCTTGCGCGCCGTGCGGCCGGGCTGGTCCAGGGCGTCGAGGTCGTTCAGGATCGTCCACCCGCGCAGTGCCTCGCGGACCTCGCCCTCCCCGTCGAGGCTCGTGCACGTCTCGTCGATCACAGCCGCGAGTTCGCCGGCGTAGGTGAGTTCGTCGGTCCACGGCGGGTAGAGAATGGGATCGCCCGGGTGATGGAGCGAGACGGCGGGCTTGATGAACCAGTCCGGTTCGTCCGGGGCGTCGTAGTCCATCTGGTCGAGCGTCTCGACGAAGTTGCGCCCGACGCAGTAGAGCGTCCCCGGCTCGCAGGGCGCGAGCAACTCGGCGTCCTCGCCGACGGCGTACTCGCCGACGTCGGTCGCGACCACGCCGTCGTCGTACTCGCCCTCGCAAATCCCGTCCGCGGTCCGGACACGTGCGCGTTTCATCGGCGGGCCTTCGCCCGGGCCGGGTTTATCTGGTTCGGCTCGGGTTCACCGCTCGTCGTCCCCGCCGCCGTCCGCGGCCACGGAGGAATTCCCGTCCGCCTCGACCTCGACGTACACCGATCCGATGTCGTCGTCGGCATCCGTGAGTGCCCGCTCGATCTCGTCGACGACGTCGTCGATGTCCCGGCCGGAAAGCCCCGGCACGAAGTCGACGTCGGTCGTGACGAGGACCGTTTTCGGCCCGAAATAGACCGTCCGGATGTCGACGACGCCGTCCACCCCCTCGACGTCGGCGACGACCCCCCCGAGCTCTCGCTCAACGTCGTTTGGCAGGCTCTCACCCATGAGCAGACGCTTGTTCTCCCAGGCCAGCGCGAGCGCAAAGCCCATCAGCATGAGCCCGATGACGAGCGCCGCCGCGGCGTCGTAGATCTCGTTGCCGGTCACCTCGGTCAGCCAGACGCCAAACAGGGCCAGCCCCGCCCCACCCAGCGCGATGGTATCCTCTGTGAGCGCGGTCAGCGTCGTGGTGTCGGCAGTCTTGCGAAACGCCTCCCTGTACCCGCTCCAGTCGTGTTCGCGGATCTGCTTTCTCATCGCCTTGCGCGCCTTCAGGAGGGCGTAGGTCTCGAAGACGATCGCCCCCAGGAGGACGGCGTAGTTGACGTACACCGACGGGAACGTCCATCCCAGCAGTTCGGTGGCCTCGCTCCCACCGCCGTGGGCGGCGCTCTCGCCCAGCGCCTCCTGTATCTTCTCCCAGCCGTGCGTGGCCGACTCCCAGCCGGCGATGCCAAAGAGCAACACCGACACCAGAAACGAGTAGAAGAACTGGGCCTTCCCGTAGCCGAAGGGGTGGCGCTCGTCGGGTGCCCGCGAGCCGTACCGGATGCCAACGAGCAGGAACACCTGGTTGCCCGTATCGGAGATGGAGTGGTACGTCTCAGAGAGCATCGAGGGGCTCCCGGTCAACAGGAAGCCGAAAAACTTCAGCACCGCGATGGCTCCGTTGGCGATCAGCGCGGCGAGGACGACCGACTTGCTGCTTGCCATCACCGGCACCTCTCCCGCCTCCCCCAAGTAGGCTGTGGAACGGCCGCTATTCGATCTCCAGTGGGCCGCTCTCGCCGTCGCTTCCCCCGGCGCCCTCGTCCCATTCGAGTTCGAACTCGACGCTCAGTTCGTTCGGGCCGCCGGTCGGTCCCTCGCGTTCGGCTTTCACCTCGAAGGTCGGTCGCGCGGGCGGGCTCATCGTCACCGACTCGCCGCCGGCCTTGAGGGTAATTTCCTTGTCGGCGTCGAGCCTGTCTGCGACCGTGCGGAGAAACGACGCGATATCCGCCCGGCTCTGGTCGCTCTCGGATTTGAACAGCACTTCTTCGGGCATACGCTCACTACGCCCCCCGGCGCGATAAGTGTGTGCTATACTGGCGGACGGAAGCCCTGATAGATGTTCGCCGGACACGGTTGCAGCGAACTCTATCAACCGTTCCGTCCACCAGTATACTCCCGGGTCAGAATGTCCGCGACTTCGTCCAACCCCCCGACCTCGTGGGTCGGATCGCGATCGAGGCTCGCCGGCGTCGGCGCGCGCGCCCGGATGGTGTCGAAGCGGTCCAGGAGGCTGTAGTGGTCGAGAACGTCCTCGACGATGCGCGTCTGGTTGTTGCTGACGATGACCCCGTCGTGGTCAAGCAGGAGGCCGTCGTACATTCAGAACGGATCGTCGCCCAGCCCGCCGCCCACTCCGGGGTCGTCGTCGCGCTCGGTTTCGAAGGCCTCTGGCGGGCGGCCGGCCTCGTCGACAACCGCGTCGCTCACGATGATGGGGCAGTCCACGCGAAGGGCCAGCGCGATGCCGTCGGAGGGTCGGGCATCGAAGACGGCCTGCTTGCGCTCGCCGCCGTGGTACTGTTCGGTGTCGACCTTCGCGTAGAAGGTGCCGTCGGCGAGGTCGTCGATCCGGATGCGGTCGATTGCCGCGCCGAACTCCGCGACCATGTCGACGAACAGGTCGTGTGTGAGCGGGCGCTCGAACGGTTCCCCCTCCAGGGCGAGTTGCATCGACTGGGCCTGGTCGGAACTGATGAAGATGGGGATGAGTTCCTCGCGGGCCTCCAGGACGACCACGGGCGCGCCAGGCCCCTCGTCGCTGACGCCGACGCCGACGCCCTCGACAGTAGCCTCGTGTTCCATGCCTCTTGCTACGTGCGCGTGCGTCAAAAGCCTATCCGCACTCGGGTCGCGCCCCGGGTTCCGGCTGGCTGGCCGGTTCAGCCGGATTAATCCGGATTAAAACCGGCCACAGAGGCGTTGATTCGGCTTAATTCGGCAAGAAGCCGGGTTGAGGGGGTTCCCCCTTCAAGTGGCCCCGGTGCCCAGGGTCGAGTGCAACATGAATCTGACACAGATTGCAGGCGTGACCCTCGCAGTGCTCCTGGTCGCCACCGGGGCGGCCGCGGCACTGCCGGGGAATGCGCCCGTCGACGCGCCGGTCGAACAGGCCGACAACAGCACGGACACAAACGAGACCGAGGAAGACGCCGACGAGGACCGCCAGGGTCCCCCCTCGGAGATGCCGTCCCAGGCCCCCAGCTTCGTGAGCGACATTCACGACCTGATCCGGGGCAAGCTCGACGGGTCCATCTCGAACCTCGGCGAGCAGATCAGCTCGCTGACCCCCGGCGGTGACGCTGGCCAGCCCGGCAACGCCGGCAACGCCCCAGCCGACGGGCCGCCCGGCCGCTGAGGCCGACCTGTGACACTCGCTGACGCTCGCAGCCCTTCTCATACTGGCGGCTATAACTTCGTGAAGATATTCGACCCCACAGGAGGTCGAAATTGTTCACGGGCTTATAGCCGTCAGCATCACCCGCTACGGCCCCTGCTGTCCAAGTTAGCGACAGCTACCGAAAACCGGCGCCGGTATTATGCGGCAGGCACGAGATATCATCTAACAGAATCATGGTCGATCTCCTCTCCCTCGGTGGCCTCGTCTTCGCGTTCTTCCTGGTGGTCCTGAACGGGTTTTTCGTTGCCGCCGAATTCGCGTTCGTGCGCGTCCGGTCGACGTCCGTCGAGCGTCTTGTCGAGGAAGGAAAGCCGGGCGCGGACACGCTCCAGGCGGCGATGGACCAGCTGGACGACTACCTCGCGGTCACACAACTCGGCATCACGATCGCCTCGCTCGGGCTTGGCTGGGTCGGCGAGCCTGCCGTCGCCGCGCTCATCGAGCCGACCCTCGAATCTGTACTTCCCGCAGGTGTGATCCACCTCGTGTCCTTCGCCGTCGGGTTCGGTTTCATCACGTTCCTGCACGTCGTCTTCGGGGAACTCGCGCCGAAGACAATCGCCATCGCCCAGGCGGAGCGGATCGCGCTGTTCGTCGCGCCCCCGATGAAGCTGTTCTACTACCTGTTCGTCCCCGGCATCGTCGTCTTCAACGGGACGGCAAACGCCTTCACGCGGCTCATCGGGGTCCCGCCGGCGTCCGAGACCGACGAGACCTTCTCCGAAAAGGAGATCCTGTCGGTCCTGAGCCGCTCCGGCCGGGAGGGACACGTCGACAAGCGGGAAGTCGAGATGATCGAGCACGTGTTCGAACTCGACGACACGACGGTTCGGGGGGTGATGGTCCCACGCCCCGACGTGGTGAGCGTCCCGCCGGACCTCTCACTCGCCGACCTGCGCGTCCTGGTCACCGAGACGGGACATACCCGGTATCCGGTCGTCGAGACCGGCACGGACGGCGAGGAGATCGCGGGGTTCGTCGACGTCAAGGACCTGCTCCGGGCCGGCGCGTTCGACAGCGACGGTGCGGATGCCCCCGCAGCCGGCGACCTGGCGCGCGAGTTACCAGTCGTCCCCGAGTCGACCCGCATCGACGAACTCCTGGCGGAGTTCCAGAGCGAGCAGGTCCAGATGGCCGCGGTCGTCGACGAGTGGGGCGGCTTCGAGGGGATCGCGACCGTCGAGGACGTCGTCGAGGAGATCGTCGGCGACCTCTACGACGAGTTCGACGAGGTCGTGGGTGCCCCCTCGATCGACCGGCGAGGCGACGACGAGGCCGTCGTCGATAGTGGCGTCCCCATCTCGGAGGTCAACGAGGCACTCGGAACGGACTTCGAAAGCGCGAGCTTCGAGACCATTGGCGGCTTCGTCCTGGGACAGCTGGGCCGAGCCCCGGAACCCGACGACAGGATAACCGTGAACGGATACGGCCTCACCGTCGAAGGTGTGGACGGCGCCCGGATCTCCACGATCCACATCCGGCAGGAGACGCCAGAAGAGAGCTAACCGAGCAAGTCGTCGACGGCCCCCCGGGCTGCCAGGGCAGCGTCATCGGCGACCCGGTCGACGTTCTCGACGCCCTCGGCGTCTACGTACACGTCCACCTCGAGGAGCCCGTCCTCGAACGTGACAGTCACGTCGAGGTCGTCGACGGCTGTCCGGTCGTAGCGCGAGAAAACGACGTCTTCGGCCGCTTCTGCGGCCGTCCGGACAACCTCCGCCTCGTCGAGGTCGTCCGCGGAAGCCATTATGCGCCGCCTGCACCGGGGCCGCCGATTGCGCCGCCCGCACCGCCGAGCATCTGCTGGAGCTCCTGCTGAAGTTCCTCGAACTGCTGCTGGACGCGTTCCTCCTGTTTTTCGAGGGTCTCGACGCGGACTTCCAGACTCTCGACTTTCTCTTCGAGGTCAGCTTCGGCCTCGTCGTAGTCGGTGTGGACGAGCAACTCGCCGACTTCCCGATACATCGTCGTCCCCTCGTCGATCTCGTCGAGTTCCTCGAGTGCTGTCTTGGACTCGTTGAGGTTCGTCTCGGCCTGCTGTTTCTGTGCGGCGACCTGCTGTGCCGTCTCCTGCAAGTCCTGTAGCTCTTCGAGTTTTTCCTGTGCTTCAGGCGGCAGATTTCCCTGCATATCCGAGTTCTGGGGAGCCGACGTGTTAAACCCACGCATCTGACTCCAATTCGCGCTCATACACCGCCATCGGCCGACGCCGTCATCCCACATGAGCCGATGGTGGTCAATCCGAGAGCGTGGTCCAGCCGCTCGCAGTACCAATCCTCCCCGGATTGTACCAAAGACTGCTGAAAGTTGGAACGGTCCAGGGGACCTACAGAGCCACCAGCAGGTCAGTCGCGTACATCAGGACGAATCCGACGAGAAAGGCCAGCAGGTTCGAGGCGGTGGCCAGTCGGCCCTGCTTGCGGATCATCGACGCGAGTTCCCAGTCGACCTGGACGATGGCGCCGACGCCGACCGCGAGGAAAAAGGCCCCCAGCGTCGGGGAGAAGGCGAATCCGCCGACCCAGCCCCCGAGGATGACGGGCGCACCCGCCAGCAGGCCCAGCCCCGCGAAGTGAGCCAGCGGCGGCCGGCCGGTCCCCGCCACGGGTGCGACGACGGCCGGGCCCTCCGTGACGTTGTGGATCATGAACCCGACGATCAGGAAGGTCCCGAGCGAGACCCGTCCGAGCGCGAAGGAACTCCCGATAGCGAGTCCCTCGGCGAGGTTGTGCAACCCGATGCCCAGCGCCACCAGGTACGCCAGCCCCAGGGGCGTCACGTCGTTGCCGGCGGTGAGCCACGACGAAAGCGCCTGGACCAGCAGGACCGTCCCTAAGGCTCCAGCGACGACGAGCAACTGACCCTCGAAGGCACCGGGAACACGCTCTGCGATCTCGAAGGCCTCGAAGCCAGCGTCGAACGCGAGAAAGGCCAGCACGCCCGCCGACAGCGCCAGGACCGCGTGGAGCCACTGCGTGTCGAGCCGTTGCATAAACGGGTACCACAGCATTCCCAGCGCCACCGGGATGACACCGACGAACACGCCCACGAGTGCCAGCGTCCAGAGGACACCCGGCGTCATCCCCGGCGAGGGCTGGGGGGCGACGATGCCGTGGTGGATAGTGGTTCCATCCTCGAGGATGAGTTCGGTGTCGAGATCCCACCCCGGTGTCCAGTGATAGGGGATCTCGACACGGGCACTCTCCAAGGGCGCGAGCGTCGCCGGGTCCGGCTCACCCCCGTGGACCGTGTGCGACCAGTAGGCCTCGTCGACGAGCACCTGTTCGATGGTCACCGGATCGGGCCCGTTGTTGGTCACGTGCACCACGATCGTCTCGTCGTTGGGGAGTGTCGCGTGCGTGACGGTCACATCCGGGAGCGGTTCGCCCGCCTGGACACCAGCAAACGGCGGCGCGACCGCCACGAGAGCCAGCAACGCGATCAACAGCACGACCGGGGCCAGCGCACTCGCCCACCCCGAGAGGCCGAGATCGTTCAATCCCTCGGTGCCGGTCGTGACGCCGTCGTCGGTCTGTTCGTTGCGCATCTCAGGCCACCTCGAAGAAACTCATCCAGCCCAGTTCGGCGAACTCCGATTGGTGGGCGTGGAACATGTACAGCCCGGGCTGGTGGTCGCTGTAGTCCAGTTCGACGATACCACGCTGTGCCTGACATTGCATGATCGTGTCGATGGTCTTGTGTGTCGGCACGAGTGTCGTGCCGTGGTCGTAGTAGTCAAAGAACTGCGAGTGGGTGTGCAGTGAGTTGATGGGGTCGAACTCGATGACGTTCAGCAGGTAGATTCGCTGGCGCTCGTCACGGCTGACCTGGATCGGGTGGATTGTCTCGCCACCCTCCCAGGAGCCGTAGCCGTCCGTCTCCGCGACCCCGTAGGCGAACGCACGGGTGTTGGCCGCGTACACCTCGTTGTCCCCGTCGAAGTTCGTGTCGAATCCGTTCATCACCATCACCAGCTCGTCGACCTCGTCGGCACGATGCTCGTGGTTGCGCAACTCCGCGCGCTCGACCAGAGCCGCACGGTACCCGTCGTCGATGGGGCCGTGGTAGTTGACGTACTCACGGGGCCGTTCCCGGACACGCTCGGGATCCGGGTCCACGATCAGTGCGCCGTACAGCCCCCGGTGGATGTGTTCTTTCAGCGGCAGCGAGTGACAGTGATAGAAGTGGACGCCAGCGGGCTGGGCTTTCCACTCGTAGGTGTAGGTGTCCCCCTGGTCGATGACGCCGGGGCCCGTCTGGGGGATGCCGTCCATCGACGGATCGACGTTCTTCACGTGGGGATGGATCGTGTGGGCGTGGCGCTGCCCGTTGGTGAAGTTGATACGGATGACGTCGCCCTCTGTGACGCGCAGCGTCGGCCCCGGCACCTGACCGTTGTACGTCCAGGCGGGGAACGTCACGCCCGGGGCGATCTCGATCTCCCGGAGGCTCGCGGAGAAGTCGAACTCCCGGACCCGCTCGGTTCCACCGTTCCCGTCGTCGCGCTCGTAGACGCGCTGGTCGACGGTTTCCTGGCCGTCGAATCCGGTGTTGAACTGTCGGAGAAAGGTGTGAGGGTCGAAGTCGGTGGACCGGTAGGCACCCTCCGAGCCGAAGTTGCCGTGCGGGCTGTCGTCGCCGCCGTGTCCCTCGTGGGCCTCGCCGCGACTCGACAGCCCGATCGCGCCGGCCCCAGCCACGCCCAGCGCTCCAAGTACCGACCGCCTGCTGACGGCCGCGTCCTCGATGACCCCCTCGCGGAGGCGGGTCGCCAGTGACTCCGTGAGCTGGGCCGCCTGGGTCCGTTCATCGGCCACTCAGACCACCCCGTCCTCGCGCTGGAGTTCGTAGTCCGTCTTCGGGTAGCCTTCCATCTTCGCACTCAGCATCGCCTGGTTTAGATGCGTCTAAACTAAAAATGTGTCGGTGAAAAACCTGGGGCGAGAGACGTCTCGGCAGTCAGAATGGGGCTGATCACGATGATCCGGTACCCAATTGTTGTTCGTTGATTGACACCACCGCTTCACGAGAACTCTAGAAAGTATGTGCCAGATTCAGGCCACACTCAGATGTTCTCGCCCTGATATGATCCCTCGTAGGTTCCCTCGTGTGCCGCCTCCGCGAGGACCAGCTGTGCGATGCGGGCGCCGACTTCGAGTTCGACGGGGTGGTGGACCTGCAGGAGGCCCTCGCCACGACCGTCGTAGCCGGCGTCCCAGACGGCGGTGTTCAGCATACAGGAGTTGCGGAGCAGCGAGGAGCGGGGATAGAGGAAGCCGACGTGTCCCTCGGGGATCGTGATCCGGTCCCCGTACCCCACGACGTAGCCGCCGGGGGGGAGGTGGTAGACGTCGTCCTCGGCGTCGAGTTCGCGCCGGTCGCCGATGGCCTTGTCGTCGCGCTCGATACGCCCGGAGGCGGTCTGTTCGAAGACGGCCCCGAGGGTCAGGTCGACCCCGTTTGGCTGGATCTGGTCGGGTCGCGGGTCCTCGAGGTGGTCTGCGACGAACCGGCCGCTTTTGAACATGCCGACGTCTCGCGGGAGCGCCGACTAAACGCTGCCGGTCGGCGGCGAGAGCGGGCGACCCCGGACCCGCGGCGAATTTTGCGCCCTCGCCGGGCGAACACACATGATTTATGTCTACGGATAGTTCACGTTCAGATGCTATGGGACAGACACTCACCGAGAAGATTCTCGATGACCACCTCGTCGAGGGCGAACTAGAGCCCGGCGAGGAGATCGGCATCGAAATCGACCAGGTCCTGACACAGGACACAACCGGGACGCTGGTCTGGCTGCAGTTCGAGGCGCTGGGCCTCGACGAGGTCCAGACCGAACTCGCGGCACAGTACTGCGACCACCAGACCTACCAGTTCGACTTCAAGAATACCGACGACCACCGCTTTCTGCGCTCTGCAGCCGGCAAGTTCGGCGCCTACTTCTCTCGGCCGGGCAACGGCATCTGTCACAACGTCCACAAGGAGAACTTCGCGGCACCCGGCAAGACGCTGCTGGGCAGCGACTCCCACACCCCGACGCCCGGCGGGCTGGGTCAGCTCGCCATCGGTTCGGGCGGCCTCGACGTCGCCGTCGCGATGGGCGGCGGGGCGTACTACATCGAGATGCCCGAAGTCGTCGAGGTTCGCCTCGAGGGCGAGTTGCCCGAGTGGGCGACCGCCAAGGACGTCATCCTCGAGATGCTGCGGCGCCTCTCCGTGAAAGGTGGCGTCGGCAAGATCTTCGAGTACACCGGCCCCGGCGTCGAGACGCTGTCGGTGCCCGAGCGGACGACCATCACGAACATGGGCACCGAACTGGGCGCGACCTCTTCGATCTTCCCGACCGACGAGAAGACCGAGGACTGGCTCGCTCGCCTCGGCCGCGAAGACGAGCACGTCGAACTCCAGCCCGACGAGGACGCGGAGTACGCCGACCAGGTCATCATCGACCTCTCGGAGCTCGAACCGCTCATCGCGAAGCCGTCGATGCCCGACAACGTCGTCCCCGTCCGCGAGGTCACGGGCACCGACGTCGACCAGGTCATCATCGGCTCGTGTACCAACGGCGGCTACCCCGACATCCTGCCCGCCGCGAAGATGCTGGAGGGCCGCGAGATCGACAAGAAGACGGAGATGATCATCGCCCCCGGCTCGAAGCAGGCATCCGAGATGCTGGCCCGCGAGGGCTGGACCGCCGAGCTGATGGCCGCCGGCGTCAACTTCTCCGAGGCGACCTGTGGCGCGTGTATCGGCATCGGTCACGTGCCCGGCTCCGATACGGTCTCGCTGCGGACGTTCAACCGCAACTTCGAGGGTCGCTCCGGCATCGAGGACGACAACGTCTACCTCTGTAGCCCGGAGGTCGCGACGGCGTCGGCGCTGGCTGGCGAGATCGTCGACCCGCGGGATCTGGCCGACGACCTCGGCGATATGGAGGACCCCGGCTTCGAGTTGCCCGAGGAGTACGACGGCTCGAAGGCCGACATCATCGAGCCCGACGAGGCCGTCGACGACGACCTCGTCAAGGGGCCCAACATCGGCGACGTGCCGCTGAAGGATCCCCTCGGCGCAGACATCCAGGGGCCGACGCTCCTGAAGATGGACGACAACATCACGACCGACCACATCATCCCGGCCACCCAGGACATCCTGATGTACCGGTCGAACATCCCCAAACTGAGCGAGTTCACGCTCAGCCGCGTCGACGAGAGCTTCGCCGACCGCGCTCTGGAAAGTGACGGTGGCTTCCTCGTCGCCGGCGAGAACTACGGCCAGGGCTCCTCGCGGGAACACGCCGCGCTCTGCCCGATGTACCTCGGCGTCGAGGGCGTCCTCGCCCAGAGCTTCGCCCGCATCCACAAGGCGAACCTCTTCAACTTCGGACTCCTGCCCCTGGAGATCGACGAGGAGACCTACGAGCAAATCGAGGAGGGCGACGACATCGAGATCGTCGACGACGTCGCAGAGGCGGTCCGCTCCGGTCAGGAGGAGTTCACCATCCGCGTCAACGACGACTGGGAGGCCACGGGCCACCTCGACGCCTCCGCGCGCGAACGCGAGATTCTGGCCGACGGCGGGAAGCTCACCCACGTCAAGCAACAGTACGACGAGGACACCGGGGCCCCGGCCGACGACTAGCCGGACGAAAATCCGTGCGGATTTTCGCCCGGCAGTGGCCGGGCGTCCGCCGTGGCCGTGTCGCTCGTCACCGGACTCCGTCCGGTTTCTCGCGACACTCTGTTCGGGAGGAAGTCGACGCGGTGCTCGTCCGCAATGGCATCGGGGTGCTGTCGCTGGTCGACGGGGACCAGCCCTACGCCAGTCCGATGTCCTTCGGCTACAGCGGCGAGCGGGTGGCCTTCCCGATGCAGATGGGGACGGGCGGAAGGAGCGGTGCATCCAGTCGAACGCCAGCGCCTGCGTGAGGACCGCGAGCAGGCCTTTTCGAGCCTGGCCGCGAACGCCGAGTTTGCCCCCGACTTCGGCGTGTGGGGTTCCGTTCGAGGGTGTCGAGCTCACGCTGTTCGGGCTCGAGGTCGAGGAGTGTACCGGGCGCGAGTTCACGGCGGTCGGATTGGGCTGACGCTGTCGGGAAACGCAGTGGCACCGTCAACGGCCCCTTCGGTCAGTCTCGGAGGTCCCCAATCCGACCGTCTAGCCGGAACTCCCGGGAGACACGCCCCCGAGTACCTCTCCGGGTTCGACGGTCCCCGAGTAGGGAGGCGGGAGCAACACCTCGGTCTTGGGGTGCTCGGCCCGCCACTCCCCCCACGTCGCCACAGTCGAGGGGCGGACGTCGAGGTCGGTCCCGGCGTGGGGGCCACAGATCCCCCGGGCGAGGATCTGGCTCCAGTAGCTCCGGGTCACCGCGTCGTACAGCACGAGGTTGCCGCTGTGGCGGACCGACACCTCCTCGCCGCCCGTTGCCGAGGCGCCGAAGGTGCGATTGGTCTCCTCGCTGGCCTCGCTCTGGATGCGCTCGGGCTGCCAGAGCAGCCCCGAGACCGCGAACCGTGTGGTCTCGCCGGAGAGGCGGCGATCGGCCACCATCCCGCTGCGACAGATGGGACAGAAGGTCACCAGCACCGGGCCCCCGAAGGTGTCGTTGACGGCCTCGTGGGTCGTGAGTATCGTCAGCGGGTACGCTCTCGCCCCCGCCTCGGTCGCCAGCCCGATGACGGTCTGGTCGTCGACCAGCCCCGCCGCGCCGTCGTAGCGGTACTTCGAGTCGACCTCGTAGCCCGTCCAGTCGGCCTCGAACGACGGGTCGGTGATCGCGTAGATCCCGGACTCCGACTCGATTGACTCCTCACAGATAGTCGGCGGGATGCCGTACTCCGCGAGCCCCCCAGTGCTCTCCTGGGCGGTCGATTCCGCCGCTCCGGGAGTCGGTGTCGACTCCTCGTCCGTCCCACCAGCGGAGGGCCTGCCGGTGAGACAGCCCGCCAGGGCAGTGCTCGCGCCGAGGGCAGCGAGGAACGCGCGTCTGTTCATGGCCCCCAGTACGTGCGCAAGAAGTGTAAATGGACAGTAACGGAAAGGTTAGGCGGCGGTGTCACGGAACGAACCGGAAATTTTGGACACTTTCTCGTCGACCGTCTCACCGATCGGAGATCCGTATCAGCGCGATGCCAAGCCCAGTGAGCACGACGGCGACGGCGAACGTGACCCACCCGACGACGCCCGCCCCGAACAGCCGGTTCCCGAACAGGATGAACGCGCCGAGGAGGACCAGCCCGACAGCGTTCGCCGCGATACCGACCCGCCGCTGTGTCGCGGAGTCTCCGAGGTCCATCGGCTACTCCCCGGCCCGGTCCTGGAAGCCGTGGACAGTCTCGAAGAAGTCCCGTCGCCGGTCGCTGTGCATCAGGTAGTGGTCTGACCCCTCGATTTCGACGTACTCGGCGCGGTCGCCGGGGACGTCCATCTCGTCGAAGTGATCGAGCGTCCCCGGCCGGTCGGCGATGGCGTCCTCCGACCCCCGGACGACGAGTGTCGGGACGTCGATGTTCACGGGGTCCCAGACCGGGTCGCCCCGGCAAGACTGGGCCCAGTCCGCGAGCGAGCCCGTCTGTGCGAGGTACGTCGTCTCGTCTACCCCCTGGTTGGACTCGACCTGTGCCCGCCAGATGGCCTCGAAGAGCACGTCGTCGCCGCCCTGCCGTTCCCGGACGGTCTCCCTGTCCCGGGTGTACCAGGCAACGTCGAGGCCCTCGAGGCCGAGCGCCGCCATCCCCTCCTCCAGGCTATACCGCGGCTTGTAGGCCGGGGCGACCATCGTCAGGGAGGCGAGGGCGGGGTCGTCGCGCTCGACGAGACGGCCACAGGTGTGACAGCCCCAGGAGACGCCGACGAGGTGGACCGTCCCGTAGCGCTCGCGGACGAAGGCGAGTGCGTCGCCGATGTCGTCTGCGGCCTGGTCTGCCCGGACCGGCGGCCCGTTCGCCTCGGGCGGTTCGTCCATCTCCGGGGGGCGGTCGCTGTCCCCGTACCCGCGCACGTCCAGCGCGAAGGCTGCCCGGCCCAGATCGGAGGCGGCGTGGACCCACGAGTAGGAGTCGTCGCCCTCGACGGGCGTGGCAAAGAGCGCGTGGGCGTTGGTGATGGAGCCGTGGACGAACAGAACTGCCTCGTCGGCGTCGGCCGGCGACCGTTCCCAGCAGTTCAGCGCCGCGCCGTCGCGCGCCTGGACGGCGTGTGACTGGAGTTCCATACGCGGGAACACGGCAGGAACCGGGAAATATCGTCGGGGTCGGCGTCGACCGGCACGGTGAAGTACAGTTCCTCGCCCCAGCGGGTCGCCGATCCCTCAAGCGGGAGCGCGTCGGCCAGTACCGCTCGCGTCTCCGGGTTCTCGTCGGACCAGGTCGCGGAGAGGGTGTGGCCGTCGACGTCGATTTCGATGTCGGACATGTCCGGGGGAAAGATCGCAGCCCCGATGAAAGCACCGACGGACGCGTGCGACGTCACCGAGCAACCACTACGGGAACGGACGAGCGACGGACGACCTTCTCCGCGACGCTGCCGAGGAGGACGCGCGAGGCCCCCTCGCGGCCGTGACTCCCGATGACGATGTGGTCGATGTCGTTCTCCGCGGCGAACCGGACGATTTCCCGGTCGGGAGCGCCCACCGCGGTTTCCGTCTCGACGTCCACACCCCTCTCCTCGGCGGTCTCTCGTGCCTCGTCGAACAGTTCCTCGGCCCGCTCTCTCAGTTCCGCACGGTAGTTCTCCATCCCGGGAAGCAACATCTTGTCCGCTGCGTCGGCGTCGACCGGGTTGATGACGTGCAGGACGGTGATGTCGTCGTCTGCGAGGCTGTCGAACGCACACTCGAGCGCCTCCCGTGCGGGGTCCGAGGCGTCATAGGCGACGAGAATGGACATACCAGCCCTGGGAGTCGTGTGAACATAAAACCGACAGGTACCTGCCCCGGCCGCGCGCCGACGACGGCGAGCGGACTCCGTCGCCCCAGCCTTCTTTGGGTTTCGCAACACAGTCCCGGACGCCATGGACTACACGCAGTTTCTCTCGGGGATCGTCCACGATGTGACGGGCCCCGGACGGGTCGACTTCGGCGGCGGCGAACTCGAACCGGCCGAAACCGACCCTCATCCGGGCCAGAAGCGCAACGAGGGCGACGACTACGAGTGGTGGCATCTGGACGCCGGCCAGTACCTCCTCAAGTACAACGAGTCCATCGTGGGCGAGGACATGCAGTTCACCCTCCAGACCCGCCAGGAACTGCTCGCTCGCGGGGCCTTCCACCCGACGCTACAGGTCACCGAACTCCCGCGCGTGCCCCTCTCCGTCGGCGGTGAGGGGCTTCGAGTCAAGGAGAATGCGCGGATATCGACGCTGGTGGCGGCGGAACAAGCGTAGGGGAGCAAGCATCCGCGCGCGAACCGCGCGATTGACGCGTGGACCAAATGTTTGGTCGGAGCGGAGCCAAAAGGGTGGGCTTTTTACTCGTGACCGGCTTCAGACGGACAATGGCAGAGTTCACCGTCGCCGTCTCGGACCCCGAGGACGGCACGACCTACCAGGTAGACGTCACGGACCAGGACGCGAACCGCTTCATCGGCAAGGACATCGGCGAGGAAGTCGACGGTGGCGCCGTGGGCATCGGCGGCTACACCCTCGAGATCACCGGCGGTTCCGACGACGCCGGCCGGCCGATGCGCGAGGACGTCCGCGGGAGCGAGCTGAAGAACGTCCTCCTGGAGGGCGGGACCGGCTTCAACCCCACCCAGGATGGCGAGCGAAAGCGCGTCACCGTCCGCGGACGAGAGGTGGGCGACACCACCCGACAGATCAACGCGGTCATCACCGGCCGCGGCGAGGCAGCAGTCGACGAACTGCTCGGCGACGAGGAGTGACCGACCGCGTCCCCTCCGACCACGACGCTGTCCAGTCCCACCGGACGACCGTGGCGCAGGTCGGCCGCACCGGTCGCCCCCGGATCCCCCTCCCGGACGGCGTCGACGCGGCGGTCGGCGACGTCTTGCAGGTTTCTCTGGAGGGCGAGACGTACCACGCCCAAGTGGGGGAAGCGCTCGACGGCGACCGCGACCTGCGGGGCGCGTTTCCGAACGCGCGGCTGGCACGGGCGGGAGGGGAAGGCGAGAACGCACTCCGGGCGTGGCTCGAGGAGGCCGGCGTCGCCGTCGGCGATCCGCTCCTGGTCGACGTCGTGACGCCGGGGTACAAGTACGGCCTGCGCCGTCCCGGCGAGCGCGTCATCTACACGGCCACCGATCCGCCGGCCTCGTCGCTCGCCGATATCGCGCGCGATCTCGACGGGTAGCCCAGTTTTCTGAGCTGATACTGGCGCGAAACGCTCAATATCGGGCCGCCTGTACTACGGTCCAACGGGACATGACGGAATCAGTAATTGCCGATTTCGTCGCCGCCTTCAACGCCGAGAACACGAGGCAGGATGGGCCAACCAAGGGACGAGTGCTGCTGAGCCAGAAGCGTCTCGTTCTCGCGGCCAACGACGAAAGCAGGGCGACGATTCCGCTGTCGGCAGTGTTCGACATCGTCGTCGGGCACGTCCCGTCCGATCTCGGAGACTTCTTCGACGCCACTGTCACTATCGCTTTCGAACGTAACAACAACCGCTACGCCGCCGCCATCGAGGCGGGCGAGGAAACGATCGAGAAGTTCTCGACTGTGCTCTTCAAGGCGATCCTCAACGGGACCGACATGACGGTCAACCACCCCGCACGCGTCGGCGGGCGGGTGACCGACCAGGAGTTCGTCCCGGCGAAGCTGTCACTCAAGCCCAAGGCCGTCCGGTTCACGCGAGGCGACAGCCCCCTCGTCATCAGGCTTTCAACTATCACCGATTTCAGCCGGTCGAACCGTGATATCGCCGGCTCGAGGCGCCCCGTCCTCCAGATCCGACACATGGACAGCGGCCAGTCGACGATGACGATGGCGGCGACAGACTCGTCCCGGAAAATGTCAATCCTCGGGCGGTACCTCCGTCTGGAGTACTCAGATCTGATGGCCGACCTCGAGGACATCGAGATCTCGAACGACGAGAAGCAGATCCTCGTCGCGATCTACTCCGGGGCCGGCTCGGAGGGCATCTCGCTCCCGACGATTGTCGACAAGAATCCCCAGGAGGTGATGATGCTACTCAACAGACTCCAGGACGCGGATCTCGTGATCGACACGGGCGAGGGTACCAGGCTCACACCCAAGGGGCAGGTGGTCGTGAACAACCACCTCGAAGACGTCAACGATTGATTCAGAGCAGCGAGGCGGCGACGAAGATAAGCACCGAGACGGAGAGGACTGCAAAGAGGAAGGCGGCGGCGAGGGCGGTCGCCATGGGGACCATCGCGTTGGCGTGGCTGGCGAGCGTCTCGGTGCGGTCGTTGCCGAAGACCGTCACCTCCGCCCTTTCGCTCTCCATGCCGGCCTCGACCGGTTCGAGGTCGGCGACTGCGCGGTCGACGAGCGACCGGACGAGATCGAGGAGGTCGGCCTCGGGGATACCCTCGCCGACCTGGTTCTCGGCCTCGACAGTGTTGACGATGTGGGTGTCGCTGGTCATCACCTCGACGGCCTCGACCGCGTCGACAGCCTCGATCAGCCGTTCGCGCAGGCCGGGTTCCATGTTGTTGCCGTCGACGAGCACGTACGCTGTCGTGTGACCGCCGGCTTCGACCACCGCCACGCGGATCCCGAGCGGGCCGATCCCGTCGGCCGGTTCCCACGGCGTCTCGTCCCAGGCGGTGCCGAGCCTGAGCGGGTGCTGGTCGAGCCCGGCCAGACGCTCCCCGAGGCGGCCGGTGCCCTGTATCATGTCGAACGAGCGCTCGCTGCCAGGGACGACGTGGCCGAGATCCTCGCTATCGAGCCCGTCGTTGCAGTTGTGGGCATCGACGAGCAACACGTCCTCAAGCCCCTCCGAGCGTGCTTCCGACATCGCCGAGAGCCCCACCGCGTACTCGACGTCGTCGGCACAGGTCGGCGAGAAGGTGTTGACGAGGAGGGCGTCCTCGCCGAACGCGTGCCCGATCAGCGTCGCCTCCCCCTCTGTGACCCTGACCGGCCGCGTGGCGGTGTCGGAGTACTCGATGCGCTGGTAGGCGTGTTCGGCCGTCTCACAGATCGTGTCGACCTCGTGTTCGGTGACAAGGTTGAAGTCGTGGCCGGCGGTCGCGTGTGGCGGGAACCCCAGCCCGTCGGTGCTCTTGGCGACGCGGACCGGGAGGTTCCCGCCGCCGATCTCGCCCATGGGGCCGGGATGAATCATCGGGAGGACGAACCGGGCCTTCTCTTCGCCGCCGGTCCGCCGGAAGGAAAGAACCGTGACCGGGACGAGGGCGTCCTCGCCGATCTCCTCGAAGAAACTCTCCAGTTCGCGTGACCCCTCTGCGATGTGGCCGATAAATCCCTGGATGAAATCCAGCACCGAGACGCCAAGGCTGGACCGCCACGGCCGGTCGATGACAGCCAGAAACCCCCACACTGCCGTGACGTGGACGAGACAGATGATCACGAGCAGGACGAAATCGAACGGGTAGATGCTGTACTGGATCTCGAGGGGTGCCTCCTGTGGGCGGGCGAGAAACGTCTCGATCAACGGGCCGCCGACCTGAGAGTAGTACAGCGTGCCGCTGTAAATAAAGAGCATGACCGCGGCGACGACAGTCTGGATGCTCGCCGGGATTGCCGCCCGCAGGAGCGACTGCCGGGAGATGGCGATGATAACGAACAGCCGGAGCGCGAAGATGGCGGCCAGCGCAACCAGCAACCCGTCGAGGACGAACTGCTGGGTGAGGCCGAAAAGCACCGACACCACCGCCGCCACCGTCAACACGACGATGACGAGCAGTTCACAGACCAGCGCGAGGAGCGACGAGCGGTCGGGCGTCATCTGTCCGCCGAGCCGGCGGTCGACTGCGGCCGTAAAGAAGCTGGCTGCGACGGTCGGCAGGCCGACGAAGAACACCCCTCGCCAGGCGTCGTCGAGCGGGTACGCCGAATCGAAGGCTGCGACCCCGGTGACCGCCGCCAGCACGAGCGCGAGCGCAACGCTGGCGTACCACCGCGGCGCCCCGAAGATGTACCGGGACATCGCGGCGAGGTTTCCCTGCGTCGCGGTCATTTGTCTATGTGACACTCTCCCGTTGAGTTAAAATTATCTGTCGGTTTGCACTGCAATGAAGGGGGGCTGGCGGACGAGAGGCGGTCGATCACTCGCAGATCGCGAGGAAATTCTCGAAGACCGCCTCCCCCTCCTCGGTGTGGGCGACCTCGGGATGCCACTGGACGCCGTAGAGTTCCCGGTCTGTGTCGCTCATCGCCTCGACATCGCAGACGTCGCTTTTGCCGGTGCGCTCGAAGCCCTCCGGAACGCGCTTGACCTCGTCGGCGTGGCTGGCCCACACGCGCGTCTCCGGGGAGAGCGACCCGATCAGGGGGTCGCCGTCGTCCGTAATGTCGACTGTCACGTCGGCGTAGCCGCCGTACTCGCCCGGCCCAACCTCGCCGTCGAGTTCCTCAGCGATGATCTGCATCCCGAGGCAGATGCCCAGCACGGGCACCTCGAGGTCCAGGTACTCGGGGCAGTTACCGATACGGTCGATGTCCGGCCCCCCCGAGAGAACCAGCCCGTCGGCGTCAATCTCGTCGGGCGGGGTCTCGTTGTCCACGAGGTCGACGTCGACGCCCATGTCGCGGAGCGCACGCTGCTCCAGGTGGGTGAACTGCCCGTGGTTGTCGATGACGTCGATACGGGTCATTGACATCCCGTAGGCCGAGCGCGGGTATATATCCACGGAAACTCACGTATCTGTCCACGCCCCGGGCCGGTCTCGGGCAGTTTCAGGCGCAGCATGTCAGACACACATTTAATATGCTCGGAGCAACTGACCCCGGATAGAGTGAACCCGCGTATCTGTCGCCCCACTAGTTGTTCGACCCGACGCATCGGTCGGACGGGCGGGCGGCAGATTCACGGACTGACACACCTACACTACCCATGAAACTAGCGACAATCGGCGTCGGCAACGCCGGAACCAAAGTTCTGGATCACATGCTCGAGTTCGAACAGCGAACCGGCCGCACCCTCTGCCGGCACGCGATGGCGATCAACACCGCGCGGACGGACCTGGCGAAGCCGGATCACGTCCCCGACGACAGGCGGTTTCTGATCGGCGAAACCCACCAGCAGGCCAAGGGTCACGGCGTCGGCGGCGACGTCGAGGTCGGTGCAGACGTGGCACGAACGGACATCGAGGAGATCCGGCGGGCCTTCGACGACGTGGAGATCCACGACGTGGACGCACTGTTCGTGGCCGCTGGCCTGGGGGGCGGGACGGGAAGCGGTGCAGGGCCGGTCGTGATCGACGAACTGAACGCCATGTACGACGAGCCGGTCTACGGGCTGGCCGTCCTGCCCGGCAAGTACGAGGGCGGACGGCCGGCGCTGAACGCCGCCCGCTCCCTCCAGTCGTTCGTCGACAAGGTGGACAACCTCATCGTCTTCGACAACGACGCCTGGCGCGCCCGTGACCAGACCATCGAGGAGGGCTACGACGAGATGAACCGCGAACTGGCGACCCGGATCGTGACGCTGCTGGCCGCGGGGGAACAGGACATCTCCTCGGTCGCGGAAAACGCCATGGACTCGAGTGACATCATGCGAACGCTCGACACCGGCGGCGTCTCCTCGATCGGCTACGCCAAGACGGGCATCGACGCCGACGGCGGGTTTCTGTCGCGGTTCCGGGGCAACGAGGAACTCGACGGCGAGGCAAGCGACGCGGCGAAGATCAAGGGGATCGTCCGGCGGGCAGTCAACTCCCGGCTGACACTGCCCTGCGAGGTGTCGAGTGCCGACCGCGCGCTGGTCGTGCTGTCGGGTGCGCCCGAGGCGTTCTCCCGGAAGGGGATCGAGAGCGCACGACAGTGGCTCGAACAGGAGGCGGACACGGTCGAGGTGCTCGCCGGCGACGATCCACGCGAGGGGTCGACCGCGATCGCGGCGGTCGTGTTGCTCTCGAACGTCACGGAGACGCCACGGATCGACGAGATCCAGGACCAGGCTGTCGACGCACAGGACAAGATCCGGGAACAGGAGGCGGTCCGCGAGGAGGAGATCGCCGATCTGATCACCGACGAGGACGACGAACTCGACCCGGTCATCTGATGGCCCGGCTACGGGGCTCCGGAGGCAACTCGTGAATCTGGCACTCGTCGGGGTCGGCGCCGCCGGCGGCAGGATCGTCGACCGGCTGCTCGACTACGAAGCTGTGACGAACCGGCAGTTTTGCAACGGGAAGGCCATCGTGTTCGACACGTCCCCGGATGCATTCGGGGAGTTCAGCCACGTCGGGGCGGACCGGCAGGTGCTGATCGGCGACACGTATCCCGGGGTCGAGGGCGAGGGGACCGGCGGCGACGTCGACCTCGGCGCCTCGGTCGCGCAGGCCGATATCGGCGAGATACGCCGGGAACTCGACAGCGCCGAACTCGGCCTCGTCGACGCGATCATCCTGGTCGTCGGCTTCGGCGGCGGCACCGGCGGCGGCGCGGGGGCCGTCGTTCTGGAGACACTCGAGGCGATGTACGAGGTCCCCGTCTACGTCGCCGGCATCCTCCCACACGGCGACGAATCCGACGACCGGATCCGGAACGCGGCCCGGACGCTGCAGTCGGTCGTTCCGGTCGCCGACAACACCGTGCTGTTCGACAACGACGCGTGGGCGCCCAGCGGGGAGGTCGACAGCGTGGACTACGACGAGACGAACGCCGAACTCGCGACCCGGCTCGCGGTGGTGTTCGGGGCCGGGGAGGTCGACTCGTCGTCGGTCGCGGCGATGCGGGTGGATTCGAGCGATGTCGCGCGGACACTCGCGACCGGAGGCGTCTCGACTATCGGGCTCGCGACCACCGGCGTCGACGCGGGGTCGGGGGGGTTGCTGGCCTGGCTCCGGTCGCTGCTGGGCGACTCGGAAGAGGAGGCCCCGAGCGACGCGGCCAGCGTCGCGTCGCTGGTTCGGCGGGCGGTCAACGGCCGGCTGACGCTGCCCTGCGAGGTCACGAGTGCCGAGCGATCGCTGATGATGCTCTCGGGGCCGTCGTCGGCCTGTTCCCGGAAGGGCTTCGAGAGCGCCAGACACTGGCTCGGCGAGGAGACGGGCACGGTCGAGGTGCTCGCCGGCGACGAGCCCCGCGAGTCCGCCTCGGAGCTTGCGGCCGTCGTGTTGCTCTCGAATGTCACCGACGTGCCACGGGTCGACGAGATACAGCGCCGGGCCACGAACGACTAGTACGGCGCGACCTGACCGTCCTTCCGGGGGTCGGTCGCCGCAGACAGCGACCCGTCCTCGAAGCGTGCGATCTGGGCCCCGCCGAACGCGCCGGCGGGTTCGACGCGGATGTCGTGCCCGCGGCGGGCGAGCTGCGGGGCGACGCCGTCGGGCAGGCGCTCCTCGACTCCGAGCGTCCCGTCCGCGCGATACCGCCAGCGTGGCTCGTCCAGCGCCCGCTGGAGGGGCATGCCGTAGTCGACGAGATTCGACAGGATCTGGACGTGCCCCTGGGGTTGCATATACCTGCCCATCACGCCGAAGGCCGCCCAGTCGTCCTCGTCGAAGCGTGCGAGCGCGGGAACGAGCGTGTGAAACGGGCGCTTGCCGGGTTCGAGGCGGTTGGGGTCCTCGGGATCGAGCGAGAACGACGCCCCGCGGTTCTGGAGCGCGATGCCGGTGTCGCCGGCCACGAGGCCGGTGCTCGTGGGTTCGACGACGTTCAGCGCCGCGGCGGTCGCGACGGCGGCGTCGAAGGCGTTGCCGCCATCCCGGAGGAGGTCCCGGCCAGCCTCGGCGGCGAGTGGCTGGCTCGTGGCGACGATTCCCTCGCTTGCGTACACCGTCGACCGGCGCGACGTGAAGCGGTCGAGATCCGGCTCCATGGCCGGGCGTTTGGCCCCTCCCGGGAAACCTCTTGCCCGCCGCGTTCGGCCGCAGATCAGGACTCGTCGAAGCGGTCGGCGGCCGACTCGAAGCCGAGTTCGGCCTGCTCGCGGGCGCGCCGGGACTCGCGTTCGGCGATGGCGTCGGTGTCGGGCGAGACGTCGTCGTCGACGCGGGCCCAGGAGTCGTGGACCTTCGCGTGACACCACCGGCAGAGGTAGATCGTTATCTCGTGGGCGGGCAGGTCCTCGCCGGCGTCGTTGCTGGCCGCGTCCGACCCCCCGTCGGCATACGAGAGGTGGTGCTCCTCGAGCAGGGGGCACTCGTCGTCGTGTGCCAGCCGGACCTCCGCGAGGCCACAGCGGGCACACTCGCGGTCGCGGTCCCGGCAGCGAAAGTGGGGGCAGTCCTGCCACGTCCACGGGCCGGTCGGCCCATCTTCGGTGGGGTCGCCGGCGACCGGACAGCGGTACTCCTCCTGGCGGCGCTCGCTGGCAAACTGGGGGTCGCGGTCGCCGTGTTCGACCGCGTACCGGCAGCGGCCGTCGTCGGTCAGGTGGTCACACCGGTCGACGTGGTCGTACGGGTCGTCGACGCCGACGGTCGTCCCGGCGTCGGTCTTCTCCATGCCTCGCCAGTGGGCGCGGACGGGCTTGAGACTGCCGCCGGGGTGGAAGGGCTGACGGTGGCCCGACCACAATAAATTTGTCAGGTTGTGATGTATCCCGACGTATGGACAATCGCACCCTCGGCTACCTGTTGCACGGCTGGGTACTGCTCACAATCGCCACTGGCATGGGACTCATCGCGTTCGGATCCACGATACTCCCGACTGTCGGCGCCGTGTTGATTATCGTCGGCATCATCAGCCTCATGCCCGCGTTCAGGTACTACTGGTGGACTGACGAGTCGACCCAGTGACCACAAACGCTTTTCACCGAACCGCGTGACCCAGGGGTATGCGGGTCGTACACGAGCAGGAGGGCATTCTCGGCGACAGCGAGACACGCGAACAGCGGGTGCTGGCCACAGAGGTGGAGGTCGCCGACTCGGCGCTCGCACAGGCGAAGGGGCTGATGTTCCGGGGGCAGGTCCCCGAGGACTTCGCGCTCGTGATGGACGTCGGGGGCGGGCTGCTCTCCGGGGGCCCATCGAGGCAGTTTGTGCACATGCTGTTCATGCGCGTCCCGATCGACGTCGTCTGGCTCGTCGACGAGACGGTCCAGCGGACCGCCAGACTCTCGCCGTGGACCAGCTTCGGCCTCGCCAGGGCCGACCGCATCATCGAACTCCCGGCCGGCGGCGCCGAGGGCGTCGAGCCCGGCGACAGGATCCGGGTCGAGCGCGACGACGAGTGACGAATGCTTTTTGAGAGACCGACACGGTGAGGACACCATGAGCGACGGCGCGGACATCACCGAGGAGTTCGACTGCCCGTTCTGCGGGTTCTCCGAGCAGAGCACCGATCAGGACCGGCTGAAGCGGGTCAGGGAAAACCACCTGGAACAACACAGGGGCGACGTGGCGGACAAGTTCAGACGGGAGTACAGCGGCGACTGCAAGAACCCGGGCTGTGAGTTCTCCTTCCCCGATGGCTACGAGGAGCACCCGGGGCTGACCTGCCCGGAGTGTGGCCACAGCCACCTCGGCTGGTACGTCAGCGTGGTGGGGTTCGTCGAGACGACGGGTGTGTAGAACCTCACGGGAGCGACTCCGGACAGCCTGAAAGCCAACATAGTTGGTCACGGGCCGCCGACCGGGGGGTATGACCGACTACTTCGAGGTCCACGGGCGCGACGGGGCGGCCCGCCTCGGCGAACTCAGGCTCGAAGACCCGCTGTGGACGCCCGCCCTCGTCGACGACGTACTCGAGGACGCCGGGAGCCTCTGGCCCGAACAGCGGGAGGTTCCAGACGGCGACGAGTCGTCGCTCGCGGTTCTCCCTCACCGGGCCTTTCCAGGCGGGACGCCGGCGGAGGTCCAGGAGGCTTTCGCCGTCGACTACCCGGACGTCGAGTTTCCGAGCGCAGCCGTCGTCACGCCCGGGACTGCGGCGGACGCGACGGCTGCCAGCCCCGACGCGTACGCCCTCTCGAACGCCCAGGAGATCGCGGGCCACGCAAGCGCATTCGTCGACGCCGTCGTCCGGACACGCGAGGCAGTCCCCGCCGACACTGCGCTGTACCTCCCCGGCGTGGCAACGCCCGGAAACGCCGCCACGCTCGCGTACGCGGGCGTCGACCTCGTGGACACCGACCACGCCGTCGTCGAGGGGACCCGGGGCAGGTACCTGACCGTCGACGGCGACCACTTCCTCTCGGATCTCGAGGAGTTGCCGTGTGCCTGCCCGGCCTGCCAGCAGCCCGTCGAGGAGTTCGGCCGCGAGAACTGTGCCGAACACAACGTCAACGCGTTGCGAGCGGCGCTTTCGACCGTCCGCGAGCGGATTCGGGCGGGCCGGCTGCGGGACTACGTCGAGGGGCAGGCCCGTCACGAGCAGTGGCACACGGCCGTCTTGCGCCGGCTGGACCAGCAGTACGGCTACCTCGAACAGCGGACGCCGGTCATCCGGCGGGCGGTGCTGACCGCCGCAACCGACGACACCCTCCGGCGCGTCGAGATCCAGCGCTTTGCCGAGCGCGTGACCGGGCGGTACCGCTGCCGGTTCGACAACCCGCTCGTCCTCGTCCCCTGCTCGGCTCGCAAGCCCTACAGCGAGTCCCAGAGCCACGGGCAGTTCCACGAGGCGATCCAGTTTCGCGCTCACACTGTCTCGATGACCTCGCCAATCGGCGTCGTCCCCCAGGAACTCGAACTCACCTACCCGGCACAGCACTACGACACCGTCGTGACGGGGCGGTGGTCGGCCACCGAGATCGAGTTCGTCGCCGACATTCTGGAGGCGTACCTGCGGCGCAACGAGTATCCCCGAGTTGTCGCGCACGTCCCCGACGGGGGCTATCGCGAGATCTGCGACCGCGTCGAAGCTGCGCTCGACCTCGAGTTCGAGTACACCGTCGCGGATCATCCGACCACCACTGAGTCGCTATCGAACCTCGCGTCGACGCTCTCGGTGGAACTGAAGTACGGCAAGCGCGAGCGCCAGCACAACACCCTCCGTGCGATCGCGGACTACCAGTTCGGGGACGTTCCCGAATCCGGGGATTCGGGAGCAGACCGGACCGGGCGTGGCGCCGGCGACGCCCTCTTCGAGGGCCTGCGCGCCGAGAGCCGCTACCCGAAGCTCCGGGCCCACGACGGCGACGGCGAGCAGCTGGCCGCACTCGTCCCGGAGTACGGCGTCCTCTCGCTGACGCTTGCCGGGGCGCGACGGTGGGTCGAGAGCGACGTCCCGGTCAGACGCGTCGAGATCGACGGGTTCGTCCCCCACGGGTCGGTGCTCGCGCCGGGCGTCGTCGACGCCAGCGGGGCCATCCGGGTCGGCGACGAGGTGGTCATCGAGGGGCCAGAAGCCTTTGCCGTCGGCCGCGCCCGGATGTCGGGCCCGGAGATGGTAGAAAGCACCCGCGGGATTGCGAGCACGGTCCGTCACGTCGAGGAGCGGTAGGCGCCGTGCGAGTCGTGAAAGCTTTGGGGGTCGCGGTGTGACCCTGTGACGTGTTTCCCGGGACAGCCGAGTACGACATCGACATCGAAATCCCCGACCGGGACGTCGAGCACCTGCTCTCGGTCGGCTCGGACGACGTCGAACCGGCCGGGGAGCTGTCCTTCTGCCGGAACGTGTTCGTCCCGCTGACGACGGCCTGCCGGTACACCTGCACGTACTGCACCTACTTCGACCCGCCCGGCGAGGCGACGCTCATGTCGCCCGAGGAGGTCCGCGACGTCGTCCGGTCAGGCGCCGACGCGGGATGTACGGAGGCACTGTTCACCTTCGGCGACGACCCCGACGAGCGATACACGGCGATCCACGACCAGCTGGCGGAGTGGGGCCACGACTCGATCCACACCTACCTCCGGGAGGTCTGTGAGCTGACGCTGGAGGAGGGGCTGCTCCCCCACGCCAACCCCGGCGACCAGACGCGCGAGCAGATGGCCGCCGTCGCCGACGTCAACGCGAGCATGGGCGTGATGCTCGAGACGACCGCGGACGTGGGCGCACACAGCGGACCACGTGTCAAGTCGCCTGGCCAGCGGCTCAACACGCTGCGAAACGCCGGCGAACTCGGCGTCCCGTTCACGACGGGCATCCTGATCGGGGTCGGCGAGAGCTGGCGAGACCGCGCAGAGAGCATCCTCGCAATCCGGGAGATGCACGAACGGTACGGCCACATCCAGGAGGTCATCGTCCAGCCGGTCGTCGAGAACGAACGGTGGCGTGGCGGGTCGCCGGAGGCCGAGACGCTCCGGCGTGCGGTCGCGATGGCGCGTGCCGGGCTCCCCGAGGACGTGTCACTCCAGGTGCCGCCGAATCTCGCTCCGGCCCGCGAGGTCGTGGACTGTGGCATCGACGATCTCGGCGGCGTCTCGCCGGTGACCGACGACCACATCAACCCCGACTACGCGTGGCCGGCCCTGGAGACGCTCCGCGACATTGCCGACCACGCCGGCGTACCCCTGTCCGAGCGCCTGCCCGTCTACGAGCGGTACCTGCCCGCCGACCTCCGTAGCGATTCCTTCGACGGAACGCCGGCCGGGAGACGCGCCGGGGAGAACGCGGGCGGGGCGTGGCTCTCCGATCGAATCCTCGACGCCCTCGAATGCGAGGCCGAGGCCGGCAGGCGGTATCGGGCCGTCGTAGAAGAGGGGACGCCGCCAGCCTGATAGTGACTGCTGTAAGCCATTACCGATGCGACCGCCGGACAGCAGGCGGTCGCTCCGGTAAACTGTTACAGCAATCACTATGAGGCCGGTAGCCCTTCTCGGAGGAGAGGCTTTCTTCGCCGGTTGCGATAGCGATCCCCGACGAGTGGGCGTGTGCCGACACCAGAGACGCCACTGTCGCTCGCCACGAACGTTTACCTGCAATGCCAGGTCCACCCCTCTCCGTGAGAGATGAGTGAGACACGACGCGCCGGGTTGGTTCCCAAGACGATATTGCGAGACACCCGCGAGCGGTGCCCGTGGACATTCGACGGCTGTTCGGTCGAGACGCGTGACGCGACGCTCTCGACTGGTGACTATGCTGTTCCGGCCCACTGTACCCACGACTCGGACGCGGACACGTATCACCCACAGTTCGCAATCGAACGCAAGTCCGGCCACGACTTCCTCACCGCAATCACCTGGGACAGGGACCGATTCAAGGCCGAGTTGCAGCGAGCGGCCGAGTGGTCACAACCGCTCCCTGTCGTCGTTGAGACATCCTGGAGAGCTATCCTCCACAGGCGGGGGGAGATTGCGTGGCGAGACATCCATCCGAATCAGGTCACGGGCACAGTTTCGGCATGGACCAACTACTACAACGTGGCGTTCCATTTTACCGGGACTCGCCGACGAGCCGAACTGTGTGCATTCCTGCTCCTCGTCCGTCACAGTCTGGCCCAGCACCTCGATGAGACGTGAGAGCCCAAGGCTGGATCGACACGCTCACCATCATCGCGGGGTCCCTCGGCTTCGTCGGCATGCTGTTGCGCGAGAGCGGCTATGGGAGAGAGTGAGGCCGACGCGGTTCACTCTCGCTGGCGTGGTGGATGAACCAGTGTCTCATCCACCGACTCGGACTGGTCGTCACCGCGCCGGAGAGCGAGTGTGAGTGCACCGACCCGATCGGTCCGCGACTGACCATATACCCAGTACCACCCGAGACCGGCGACAATAATGCCGACCGCGCCGAGCATCGACAGCAGTCCCATCTGACCAATAAACACGACTCCACCAATGACACCAATATGCCGTGTTGAATGGTAGAAGAAAGCGTATTAGTATTATTACATTAGATATTTCGGCAGTAGCTACGCTCTTTCGCCACA